>JAFUTQ010000020.1 GCA_017484135.1 Lachnospiraceae bacterium | reverse complement strand
TTCTATCCACTGATTCCATTCCGTAGCACCTCTTGTACCGCCTTTAAATCCCTGCTCAGCTAATGCACCTTTCAGCGAAACTCTTGTATCAAGACCACGTTTACTGCCACGAATAAAAGGAACAAAATCAATGTGAATGTGCGGTGTTTCTTCATCCATATGCAGATGAGCCGAAAACACATAAAGATTGGGATTTCTTTTCTGAAAATCTTTCATAAAATCTATTAGAATTTCCCTTGCCAGCTTCCCTTCCTCACTTTTCGCATTCATATCATCTTTATTTCCAATCTGAAATATAACCTCATGAAATAATTTTTCCTGCTTACTTTGTCTTATTTTTTCATAATAATTAGTGTCTGCTCATTAAGCAGAATTTCAAGCACAAACGCTGAATGTTAGTTTTTTCGGCAGATTTTTCTGCCATTCGTACCTTGAAAAAATCGAAATCAAATAAACGCAAAAACGAACTGCCGTCAGGTAGTTCACATTCATTGCGAGGATGGATAATGCGATGGAGCTACGAGTAGTGATATCCAGTTTTGTTTTGATCAGTCCAAGACCATAGCACCGCTTCGCAAGACTGAATCCTCTTTCGACTTCAATGCGATCGGTGTTATCCGCATATGCCTGTTTCTTTTCTTCGGCAGATAATACGCGCGGTCGTCCGAGGGCAGGTCCGGAAATGCGGATGCCATGCTTTTTACAGTAAGCACGATTTGCCCGGTTACGATAGATCTGATCTACCAGCACACGCTCCGGATAATGCCCTGTTCGTTCGTGGTACCTTTCTATGGCTCCTGTCAGCACATCGCATTCATTGTATGCATCAAAGCAAAGATATTCCAGTCGGGCGATTCCTTTTTCATCGATGCTCATATCCAGCTTGGCTCCAAACTCTACCGGAGATTTCGCCTTGCCCCGGACGATTGGGCGGATGTATGGCTGACTGATGCTGACAATACGGTTCTTCACACTGTGGACTTTGTTATCATACATATACTTCTGCTGTTCGTACAGTTTGCGGATTACCTTTATCCGTTTCAGCTGTTTTTCAGTGAATTCGATATCGTCTTGTTCCATGTAGCGATCAATATAGGACAGATCCCGCTTAACGTATTGCAGTTGCTTTTTGATAGCCTGTCGAATTTTTTTGCTGGTTCGTTTTTTACACTTTGCCAGATTCAGATAATCCTGCCTTGCTTTTTGACGATACATTCTCGGCTTGTAATAATTGTATTTGTAACAGATCTTGTCAAGGATGGCTTCCAGATTTTCTCTAGCCTCATTTAAAAGATTTACATCCTGAGGATAGGAAATCTGCTGTGGTGCGCAGGTTGCATCCAGAATCAAAGTGCCCCGATTGTCTGTTTCAGAATCGTCACGATCCGGATCATCACCTCCGCTCGGCGGCGGATCCTGCGGAGAGTTGTATTCTGCTATCATTTCATTGATCTCGGTCAGGATTTCATCTGTAAGCCGCTTGCGGAATTCTACGAGAAGTGATGGCACAAACGGTATTTCATCCCGGTAGCCTGGAAGACCGATGAAGTATTGATAATACGGGTTCTCTCGGATCTGCTCTACCAGTTCCCTGTCGGAATAACCGTACTGTTTCTGGATCAGTAAAGAACCCAGAGCTGTCTGTAATGGTTTTGCAGGCATTCCTGTTTCACTTGGAAACAAAGATGCATACTGTTCTTCAATTTCATTCCACGGTATGGTTTCCGCTTTTTTGATCCATCGATTTTCCGGATTCATTTTTAATCCGATTGGTTGGTTAAAATCTGAAAGAGAGAACTGGCGATTTCGATTAAATTTGTACATTTGTGCCTCCGAAGTGCAAGGTTTTTATTAGAAAACTACGTTTTTCTTTGCACTTCCAGTATACCAAAAATGATCAAAAATGTCAGTAAAATCAATGGTTTGCGGTGCTTTTTGCTATCCGATAGCAGACACTAATTATCAATCTTCCGGTCACTCCGTTTCTGTTTTGCGTTGTAACGTTCCTGTGCTTCATCAAATAATTCGTGATACACTTTTTTAATGTCTTTATTACAAAACTCCACATTGTACTCACTTCGTTCCTTATCTACATTTTTTGCACTAAAGGCTCGTGTATTATGATTAACAGAACCTTTCCCCATCATGACGCTAATCGTTCTCTCCAATAGGCTGACACCTCTCTTTCGTTTTCTCTTTTTATCCGTCCTATTTTGTGCCGACAGGCACACAGGCTTTGTTACTTTCGCCGAAAGTAACGCAAAAGCACTTTTGACACCTTCTGCATCAAAAAAGCAACCTGACAAGTCAGGTTTTGCCCCCAGCCGGGAG
>JAFUTQ010000019.1 GCA_017484135.1 Lachnospiraceae bacterium | reverse complement strand
TCACAACCAGGATTGTGTACAAATGCTTTGGGAAATATTTAGAAGAAAATAACCGTCGACAATACTTCTCTGCCATCAGCCAGAGCAGATAATAAATGCCCCATAAGATAAAATTCCATGACGCCCCATGCCAAAGTCCGGTAAGAAACCAGACTATGGACAGGTTCAGAAAGTTGCGTGTTTTGCTGCACCTGCTCCCTCCAAGAGGAATATAAACATAATCTCGGAACCAGGAGGACAAGGAGATATGCCACCGTCGCCAAAATTCTTTTATAGAAGCTGAGATATAAGGATAATTGAAGTTTTCACAAAAATCAAAGCCGAAGATTTTTCCCAGGCCGATTGCCATATCTGAGTACCCGCTAAAATCATGATAGATTTGAAGCGTATAGGCAATCGCTCCCAACCAGGCGAGGCTCACAGATAAATGCGTACTTGAAAACGCTTCGTCCGCGACAATACCAAAGGTGTCTGCCAGAATTATCTTTTTGACCAGCCCGATAACAAACCTCCCTGCTCCTTCCAGCACCTTTTTCAGTGTTTCATCGCGTTCATACAGCTGTCTGGAGATGCTATCAAACCGAACAATAGGTCCTGCTACAAGTTGAGGAAACAGTGCAATATAAAGCGCCACCATTAACGGGTTTTTTAGATAAATCTGTTTTTTTCTGTATACATCGATAACATAGCTCATCCCCTGAAATGTGAAAAAAGAAATTCCGATAGGAAGCGCAATGTGTCTCAGCGGGAGTTGGAGAGACAAAAGAGAATTCATATTGGCGATAATGAAATCGGTGTACTTGAAAACTCCCAGCAAAAGGCAGTTGGCAGCAACTGCCACAGCTAAAACAAGTTTTCTGCTTGTTGTTTTATCGGCCGCAGATAAAAGCAGACCTGAAATCCAATTGATAAAAATCGAAACGAGAAGGATGAGCAGATACCTGCCGGAACCCCATCCATAGAAAACCAGACTGAAAAAAAGCAGTATTCCGTTTCTCACCCTTCGGCAATGTGCAGGAACGCAATAATAACAGATGACTAACAGCGGCAAAAACAGAAAAATAAAAATGTAACTTGAAAAGACCATATCAATCGACCTTACACTTTATTTCCGGATTGTCACTGTACAGATCATCCCTGAGAACTACGATAAAATCGGGCTGGCTTTCTGATATATAATCACAGATAACGCCATCCCAGTACCGTGGATCTATTGATTCAACCCTGTTGAAGTTATAGATACTCAACACTTCTAATACATTTGTATAGGAGAGCCCGACATACAGAACAGACGGTAATTGTTCTCTGGATGTTTCTATGACAGTATTACCCATATCGCCGTCCATAAAAGCAGAATATGAGTTTTTGTCCTTATTGATGACAGGGGCCTCGCTAAGCATGCCGTTATCAAACCTGTTAAAGGACGGCATATCATCAGGCAGTACGTATTCAAGATAATCCGCTGCAATAGAACCGGAGTCGCCCCACTTCAGGAGATAACTGCCCGCCATTGGGGCAGGGTTCTCCGCTCTTGGCAATTCATCCCAATCCGGCAATTCCATGGGGGGATATTTCTCGTCCCGGTTGATATGCTCCAACAAACACCGGTACGCATAGCAGGCTCCTTTCTGTGTCCAGTGATGATCTGTAAAGAAGTAGACGTACTCGTTTTTCTTTGATGTCAGCAGATCATAGGTTTCAATAACGTCAATCCCGGCATCCTTGGTTTTTTGTATGATGGATGCCCTCTTTGCATCATCACTTTCCTTAGCATTTTCATAAAAAGGAGGATATTTGTCAAAAAAGAATTCATTATGATGAGGAACATTCATATAGATCACTCTACCGCCATACCCATCGGCGGCATGCTGCAGCTTTACCATCGCTTCTACCTGTTGTTCCCCATATTCCTCCGTCGGGGGAAGGTTCTGTCTTATTGACAGAATACAGTCATCAAGCCCCTTTACAAATCCATTCCGTACAGAGACGCGCAGCAGATCGAGAAAGCCATAATACAGTTTTATGCTTTGAGACCTGAATACGAACTGGTCTTTATTGTATTCTTCAAAGCCGGATTCCCAGGAACCGTCGAAAACTGAATCGAGGTCTGGCTCAACAAATTGACACAGATTACGATTCTCCGTCTCGGAACGCAGGATATCTTCCGACACAAAAGAAGCAACGGCTACAAAAACAAGAAAAAGCATGACGATACTGAGAAAAACAATTCCTGCCCATTTTTCATAAGAAGACAAAAGCAGATGGCCTGCAGAGTCTGCCTCCGATTTGTTCTTTTTGAACATAATCTCTATTCCACCTTAATCAGCCGTTACAGCATATTAAATTATTATAGCTTACGTTTCGAAAATTGGCAAGGAAAAGCGATCTTTTGCGGCACAGAATGCGAAAAAAAGCAGGCCGGGTTCTGATATTCAACTTCGCCAATCACATCCCTTCGCATCGGATATATCACAATACAGTACAATCCTGTAAAAAATGGGTTAGGGCGGGATTAAATCAGCATCTCCTTAACCCAGAGCTGAGACCGCTAAAAATCCCCCTAAAAATATATCAGATCTTTAATGTAAAAAAAAATATCTTGAAAAAAAGAGAATCGGTTGTATAATTATTTTTACATAACAAACAAAACGGGAGGAAACAAAAATGTCTTGTGCAAAAAAAGTTCTCGCGATGGTGCTGTGCTTAATCATGTGCCTCTCCCTTCTGCCCTCCTGGGCACTGGCGGAAGGGCCAGAGCAGGCGGACGCTGTTCTGGAGATTTCTCCTGCTGAGGAAGCACCGGCAGACAACACCTCAGCTTCTCCATCAGAGCCCACAGAGATTGACGCGGATCATGACACAGAACCTGCCACAGAGATGCCCGCAGTGACGGAGGATATGCAGGAGAAATCCGTCTCTGAGGAAGTATCTGAACCCATTATGGACGATGAATCTGAAAGTCCGTCTGACTTCACTTCAGAGACGCCTGATGAGCCGGTTCAGCTCACAGATCAAAAGACGGATTCTGAAGATTTTGAAAATCCTGAAAAAAACGCCGCCGTTACATCCGGCGTTTCTGATAATGCCGACGGCGAAGAGAATGAAGAATTACCAGTCGTGGAAGAAGCCGAATCAAAGCAGGAAGAGTCATCCCTTTTGGAAGATGAGACTGCTTTTGAGCTGATTCCTGCCGCATCCACCAGTTCTGGAACCTGCGGAGATAACCTAACCTGGACTTTGGATGAAACAGGTGCTCTGAACATCCGTGGCAGTGGAGATATGAATAACTATTCCCTCTGGAATGAAGACCAGAAAGCTCCATGGGCGAGTATGGGGGATTCTGTCCGCAAGATTGCAATAGAAAACGGTGTGTCGAGTATCGGTTCTGCTGCATTTTCATGCTGCAGCAACTCATTCAGTGTAACAATTCCCGCAAGTGTTAAATCTATTCACAGCAGTGCATTCTCTGGAAGCGGAGTTACTGAATTAATCATTCAGGATGGTTCTCAGGCATCAATTGGTTATGGCGCCTTTGCGCAATGTGTTAATCTCACAAAACTGCGTATTCCGGAGGGTGTAACAGAGATCGATCAAGATGTTTTTGTCTCTTGTTCATCTTTGAAAACCGCAGGGCCAATCGGTGGCGGCTATAATTATGAATTCGGCTGGAAGACACGGATTCCGGATTGGGCTTTCAAGATGGCTCCCATTGAGTCAGTCACTATCCCTGAAACGGTAACATGTATCGGCGGTCGTGCTTTTTATGGCTGTGATAAGTTAAAAACTGTCCAATTACCAGCTGGGCTGACAACTCTTGAAACCAGCGCTTTTAATAGCTGTTCCTCTCTGACCCACATTGTTATTCCCGCTACTGTCACTAACATAGGAAACTTTGTATTTGATAATTGTACGGGGCTAAAAACTGCCGGTCCCATCGGCGGCGGTTACAATATTGAGTTTGGCTGGACCAGGTTCATACCGCAATATGCATTTGCTTCCTCAGATCTCATCGAAGTAATAATTCCTGACGGGATAGAGGAGATAGATGACTACGTATTTTTAAACAATCCTGAGTTAAAAAGCATTACGATTCCTTCCAGTGTTACCTATTTAGGCAACCTTTTTAGCTGGTGGCCGACTCCCGAATCCGCAGTCATTCACTACATTGGGACAAAAAAGCAATGGGAGAAAATCGAGATAGAGGATTCGCTTCCAAGTACGGTCACGGTAGTATATGAGCCTACAGTGCTCTACCAGTTAGACAAGAAGGAGATTCGTCTGGTTCCCGGGGAAAAAGCTAAAATTGCATTGCTCGACCTTAATACCGATCAAGCGGTAAAAACCTCCTGGAAGACTTCCGATGCCTCCTGTGTTACGGTGGATGCCAACGGTAATATTACAGGTGTCAAATTAGGAAGCACCGCTATAGTCAGCACCACATCCCCCGATGGAAAGGAGCTTTCTTGTATTGTTCATGTCATCTTCAGTGATGTGGCTGATGACTCGCAATATTATTTCGACCCGGTCTATTGGGCAGTTGAATATGAAATCACGGCTGGAACAAGCCCGACAACATTCTCGCCGTTCAACACCTGCACTCGCGGGCAGATAGTGACCTTCCTGTGGAAGGCATTTGGGAGTCAAGAACCTTCCTCGTCGAGCACCATGTTCACAGATGTAAAGTCAAGTGACTACTTCTATAAGCCTGTGCTGTGGGCAAAGGAGAAGGAGATAACCTCTGGTACGAGCGCTACAACCTTCAGTCCTGGAAATCCCTGCACCCGCGGACAGATCGTGACCTTCCTGTGGAAGGCATTTGGGAGTCGGGAACCTTCCTCGTCGAGCAGCCCGTTCACAGATGTAAAGTCAAGTGACTACTTCTACAAGCCGGTACTTTGGGCGGTGGAGAATGGGATCACATCCGGAACAAGCCCGACAACCTTCAGCCCAGGGAAGGCCTGTACCCGTGCACAGGCAATGACTTTCCTCTACAAGGCGATGCATTAATTGTAAATCCAATTTGATTTAGCTGAGTTAATAGGGTAGAGAGGGGACAAAACCCCTCCCTCCCGTTGCACCGTACGTACCGGTCAGGTATACGGCGCTACATCAAAGCAGAAATTCAAGTACACCTTGCGAGGTAATACGCCAAGGGATCGACCAGACCTGGTCGGTC
>JAFUTQ010000116.1 GCA_017484135.1 Lachnospiraceae bacterium | reverse complement strand
TCAAAAATTTGCATATTATTTCCTTCTTCAGCCGTTTCATAATCTTTTTTTCCAGCCGGGAGATATAAGATTGTGAAATTCCCAGCAGATCCGCCACCTCCTTCTGCGTCAGCTCCACGCCATCCGGTGTGTTGATTCCAAACCTCAATTCCACAATTTTCCGCTCCCGTCCATTCAACCGTTCCATTGCCTTGCACAAAAGCTTGTGCTCCACCTCCGTCTCCAGATCCTTGTAAATGATATCCTCATCCGTCCCCAGAATATCGGACAGCAGAAGTTCATTCCCGTCCCAGTCCACATTCAGGGGTTCATCAATCGAAACCTCCAGCTTTGTTTTGTTGTTTCTGCGCAGATACATGAGAATCTCATTTTCAATGCAACGGGACGCATAGGTCGCAAGCTTGATATTTTTTCCGGGATTAAAGGTGTTGATGGCCTTAATCAGTCCAATTGTTCCGATGGAAATCAAATCCTCAACCCCCACACCGGTATTATCGAATTTTTTTGCAATGTACACCACCAGCCTGAGATTGTGCTCAATCAACCGTTTTCTTGCGCGTTCTCCCTCCTCTCCCAAAAGCTGCTCAATACATTCCTTTTCTTCCTCCGCGCTGAGTGGTGCCGGCAAAACCTCTGCCCCGCCTATGTAATGAATTTCTTTTTCTTTTCTCCGAAACATATCCTGTATACTGTACATAAACCGAAACCGGAAATGCTCGGAAACATTTACTTTGATATACATTTTTTTCCCTTTCTTTTTCACATAAGATCATGATTTAGGATCATACGGTATTCTCTGTGAGCAAATAATTTTTTTTCTGTAAGTCCGATTACCGCCGGGGAAATACACCTCGGTTCCTTTCCGCATAGAATCATCAGACTGTCCGCAGTAAATGCCTCCAGCATTCCCTCCCGGTTTCCCAGACTCTCATACGGAATCAGCCGAAATGCCAGCTTCGCTCTCACATCTGCGGGTAAAACACTTTCATCCAGCACACTGACCGGCTTTCCGATGTACGGATCCATCATCAGATTTCCCGTATCGTAATACGCATCAAATCTGACCTGAAAGTCCCCCGCTTTCAGTATAACCGGATATAACTGCGACCGGATTCTTCTGCGCCTCCTCCATATCTGAACAATGAGAACGCATCCCCCCGCCGTAAGCATGACAGCCATATACAGATGGGTGGTGTGAAACAGCGTATGATACAGCCATTGCATCATACCCCCGCACAGAACCATACACACATAGCATGCCAGATAATTCTTCAGCCACTTCCATTTGCCGCACCCGGCATACGCCAGTCGGATCATCAGGGGATTTATCAGCAAATGAATGCAGAGCTGATACATGGTATAATCTGACATCACGAGAAACAGCAACACTCCCAGCAGACTACCTGCCCCCGCGCCCAATAGCAGACGGATTTTTTTTGTACGATATTGAAAAAACGTGTCTACGAGATACAGGGCGAGGAAATCCATGATCCCGTTGATCAAAAACAGCGTATCTACATATAATTCATAAATATATGCCCACCTCTCTCCCTCTGAACAGATTCCATCATCCGGCAAACTCCCGAATCGTTATCATTATAGCCGCATCGGCTTAAAAATTTTGTCAGAATGATGTCGTAGTATAAATTTTTTTGCGCCCCCGCACGGCGCCAGCCGGAATCTTCCCTACACACCCCTGCGCAAAAAAGGATTCTGAGATCATTCTCTCAGAATCCTTTCTAATTCTATCATGCAACTGACTTGTCCTATTTTCTCTACTTTCTGCTGTTTTTCAAAAACTCCGGTATTTTTATGGATTTTTCCGGCACCGTTGCTTCGGGCTGCTTGGGCCGATTGATTCCGGTATATGTAGACGCAGTCTGCGGCGGTGTCGGTGTGGCGGTCGGATGCGATACAGCCCCAACTCCCGCAGAAGCGGAAACAACCGGACGGTTGGTCACGCTCTGTGTTACCGGTCTTGTCGGCGTAGACGGATACTTGAGTCCTGCCATATAATTGGATGCAAGTGTCTTTTCCTGCCGATCCTCAAGACCCGTGGCAATGACCGTAATAATCGCCTCATCGGCCATCGTGGCATCATACTTCACACCAAAGATTACATGGGCATTCTCGCCTGCCAGCTCCTCAATGTAACCTACCGCATCCCCTGCATCGTTCATCATAATATCACCGGTAAGGTTCACAATCACATGAGATGCACCGTTAATCGTCGTTTCAAGCAACGGACTTGCAATCGCAAGCTTCACTGCCTCAATTGCTTTGTCATCGCCCTTTGCGGAGCCGATTCCGATATGAGCCATTCCCATATCGCGCATCACGGTCTGAATATCCGCAAAATCAAGATTGATATCCTCTGAAGTATTGATCAGGTCTGTAATTCCCTGTACCGACTGCTGCAACACCTCATCTGCCTTTTTCAATGCCTCCGGGAAGGTCGTTCTCCGATCCACAATCTCCATCAGCTTGTCGTTCGGTATCACAATCAAGGTGTCCACATGCTCTCTCAGCCGATCAATTCCGGCCAATGCATTTGCCATGCGCACCTTTGCCTCAAAACGAAACGGCTTGGTAACAACACCTACCGTCAGAATCCCCTTGTCTTTTGCAATTTTTGCCACAACCGGCGCTGCTCCGGTTCCGGTTCCGCCACCCATGCCACAGGTAACAAACACCATATCCGCGCCTTCAATCGCATCGGAAATCTCTTCCTCACTCTCCTCGGCCGCCTTTTCTCCCACCTCGGGCTGGGAACCTGCTCCAAGTCCCTTCGTCAGCTTTTCTCCGATCTGAATCAATGTCGGCGCTTTACATAACAGCAATGCCTGCTTGTCCGTATTGACTCCGACAAACTCTACACCGCCGACATTCTCATCAATCATCCTGTTTACCGCATTATTTCCTGCACCGCCGACCCCAATCACTACGATTCTGGCGCCGGAGCTGTTGTCTGTTGTTTTGGTTGTAATCTCAAGCAAGGTACTTCCTCCTTCTTTTTCATCAAAATGAAAACCGACTGCTTCCCCTACAGGCAAGCCTCCTACTCCCTCCGATATATGCAAATCCCCGGATTGCAACGCCGCTTTCGCCTTGAAATCCGGTTGTAAATAACAGATTTATCGAATCATATACTCTATAATAAAGTTTTTCCTCCAAATAATCAACCATAAATTTATATTTTTTCTGTTTTATCATCTTTTCCCCATCTCAAAGACTATTGTTCCTCTCTGCGAAATGTGATGTCTGTGGTATCCTCCGTCCAGTCCTCCAAATGAAGCGTCCCGCTCTGTCCTTCCAGATTCGGCAGAATCTTTTCCAGCCGCACCACCTTTTCCGTAAGATTTTCCGTGTCTCCCAGCTTTACCGCAACAGAATCATAGTGTACCGTGATGTCACCCTGACTTCCATAATCAATCCGGTCCGGCTCCAGCTCATATTTTTTCAAGGTCTGCGTGACTGCCAAAAGCGTTTTCAGCGCCCCTTTTTGATCCAGCTCCAGTTTTTCATATAAGGTTGCATCCTGACACGAAAGCCCGGTCACCTCCGGCACTCCCTCCAGTGTATTCGAGGAGGTTTCCGCCACAAAGCCATCCTTGTCAAAATATACATTCTGCCCAATGGTCGGCATATAAAAATACCCGATCATCCCTTTTTCATACACTTGAATCTGTATGGTCTGCGGCGATTGTAAGCTTACCTCCACCGTGTCAATAAACGGAATCTCCTGCACCGGGAAAAACCGATATTTCAGATAAACATACAGCGTATTGCCGGAATAGCGGTCATTTAACACCCAGTCCTCAATCTGCTTGTCCGAATACAATTGGTTGCCGCTTACCTGCACCTGCTTTACGGCAAAGCCCTTCAGAATCATACAGACAGCGGCTCCGACTATGGCTGCCACGATCAGCAGCCTGCGAAAAAAAAGAAGGATCTTCGGTTTTTGTTTTTTTTCTCTATTCCCCATGGTCAAACCTCTAGCTTAATACTTCGTGAAACATTGAGCGCAAGACCCATCTCCGCCAGCAAAAAGGACACCGAGGTTCCTCCATAGCTGATAAACGGAAGGGTAATTCCCGTATTCGGTATCGTATTGGTAACCACCGCAATATTCAGAATTACCTGTATCGCAATGTGTGCCATGATTCCTACGACAATCAAAGTGCCATACAGATCCTTTGCATTATTTGCAATGACCATGAAACGCCACAGCATCAGTACAAACAAAAGAATCACACAGACGGCCCCAAACAGTCCCAGTTCTTCGCAGATGATCGAAAACACCATGTCGTTTTGTGCTTCCGGCACAAATCCAAGCTTTTGTATGCTTTCTCCCAGTCCCTTTCCGAACAGGCCCCCGGAACCGATCGCATACAATCCCTGCAGCGTCTGCATCCCCTTTCCCATCGGATCCGTTTCCGGATGCAGCCAGATTTCAAGCCTGCCTCTCCGATACTGCGCCGCAAAAATAAAAATAACACCAAATGCCACAATTCCCAAACCTGCAATCAGAAAGTGGGAATATTTCGGGCTTGCCACAAAGGCCATGGCTACCGCAATGCCAACCATAATAATGGCCGTACTCAGATTGGTATATGCGACCGGCGCCACCAGCGGAAGGATCATAACCATAATTTTTACCAGCGTGGAAAATTTTCCCATCTGTTTGGGCAGCCTGCTGATCATGGTTGCAAGAAAAATGATAATTGCCAGCTTGGCAAACTCAGACGGCTGGAAAGAAAGCGGTCCCAATTTAATCCACCGGGCGGAGCCGTTGGCCTCCGATCCCTTGAAGATGACAAACACACACAGAGCCAGTGCCAACACATATGCCACTAGAGCCAGCCGCTGCCAGACATGATAGTCAATCTTTGAAATTGCAAACATGGCCACAAATCCAAGCCCGGCCGCAAACGCCTGTTTTTTCAAATAATAGGCTGCATCCCCGATCTTCGGATTCAGCTGTGCCGAATAGGAACTGGTACTGTATACAATCACGAGACCGAAGCCGACCAAAAAAATAATGAGAAACAGCAATGTATAATCAAAATATTCCCTTTTTCTGATCCGCCCGGACTCTGCCCTTGCCGAAACATCACTCATACCTTACTCCTTCAATCCGTTTACCAATGATTTGAATACCCTGCCGCGCTCCTCATAGCTTTGAAACATATCAAAGCTTGCACATGCGGGAGACAAAAGGACTGCATCTCCGTCCTCCGCCAGTTCATAGCAGCGTGTAACCGCTTCTTCCAGACTGTCCGCAAACAGATAAGCTTCGAATCCATGCTTCTGTGCACACGCCGCAATTTTTTCTGCGGTAGCTCCGATCAGTACCAGCTTCTTTACTTTCCCCTCAAAGCTGTCAATCCACTCATCATATTCCGACTGTTTGTCATATCCGCCCCCAATCAGCAGCGTCGGCCGGTTCATGGACTGGATTCCTTTTATGGCTGCGTCCGGATTCGTCGCCTTGGAATCGTTATAAAAACGGATTCCTCTTTTTTCCGTAACAAATTCAATCCGATGCTCAACGGCCTGAAACTCTCTCAACGCTTCCCGGATTTTGTCCATCGGCACTCCCATTGTGACCGAGATCGCAACTGCCGCCATGACATTTTCGTAATTATGTACCCCCAGAATGTTCAATTCATCGGTGTGAATGACCTTTTGTGTGCCCCCATCGTCTGTGTAAAAAATTTCTTTCCCATCCAGATAACAGCCCTGCGTGACGTGCTGTCTGCTGCTGAAAAACAATACCCTCTGCTTTGCCTGTTCGCCAAAGCTTCTAAGCACTTCATCCTCGTAATTTAATACGCACACCTGATCGTTCGTCTGGTTTTTCGTGATATCTTCCTTTGCACGGATATAATTTTCCATGGTATGATGACGATTCAGATGATCGGGCGTAATGTTTAAGATGGCGCTGACCTCCGGTGCAAAGTCCACAGTCGTTTCCAGCTGAAAGCTGCTGATCTCTGCAACCACAACGGTCTCCTCCGTCGTGTCTGCCGCCACACTGGTATACGGAATGCCGATATTTCCCACCACCTGCACGTCCGGGTACTGCTTCTTCATAATCTCTCCCACAAGAGAGGTTGTGGTGGTCTTTCCGTTTGTACCGGTAATGGCCGCGATCCGTCCTTTCGACAGCTGATAGGCCAGCTCGATTTCTCCGATGATCCGAACACCTGCATCCCGCAATTGTTCCACAATCGGCAGATCCACCGGTACGCCCGGACTGAGCACCGCCACATCAAGCGTCGCGATCACCTCCGGGGGGAGTTCTCCGATGTAAAGTTCTACCCGGGAAAAAAACTCGCTTTTTTTTCTGATTGCTTCTGCCTCTGCCTTCTCGCTGCCCTCAAATAAAACCAGCTTTACCCCTTCCTGTTTTTCCAGCAGCTCTGCAGCGGCAATCCCGCTTTTTCCGGTTCCGAATATTAACACCTTTTTTTGTCTCAAATCCATATTGCTCAATCCTTTCCGTGCCGCCCGGTTCCGGCGGATGCTAAATTCCCATAAACGCAATCAGACAAAGAACTGCCGTGACAATGGAAAAAACTGCTACCACTCTGGTTTCCGACCAGCCGCCGAGTTCAAAATGGTGATGAATCGGCGCCATACGGAATATCCGCTTTCCCTTTGTTTTCTTAAAGTAAGCCACCTGTATGATGACAGACAAAACCTCCACCAGATAAACCAGTCCCACAATTAAAATAAAAATCGGCATCTGAAGCATATAGGCTGTGGACGCCACAAAGCCTCCCAGTGCCAGGGAACCGGTATCTCCCATGAAAACACTGGCCGGGTATACATTAAAAAGCAAAAATCCCATCAGAGCGCCTGCCACCGCACAGGTAATCGGTTCAATTCCACTGTGAGTCCCGATTGCCACAACGGTAAAAAAAGTGGATACCAGAATTGTCACGCTGGTTGCAAGTCCGTCCAGACCGTCAGTAAAATTGACCCCGTTGACGGTTCCGATCACCGCAAAATACATCAGCGGAATCGCCCACCATCCGATGTTGAGATATTTCCCATGGGAAAACGGAATCAACATTGTAAGTGAGGTATCCGAATAGCACCACATATAAACCACAAAAACAGTAGTCACCACGATCTGACATGCCATCTTCTGCCATGCCAAAAGACCATCCGGTCGTTTCAAAACCACCTTCAGGTAATCATCCAGAAATCCGATCACGCCAAAGCCGATCGTCATAAACAGAATCGGAATGATTTTGGGATAGTCCTTTACATAAAATAAGCTGGTCACCACAATGCTTGCAATAATCATCAGCCCACCCATTGTCGGCGTACCTGTTTTTTTCTGATGTGACTTTAATTCTTCCCGCTCCGTCTGTCCTACCTTTAGCTTTCTGAGAAACGGAATCAGTACCGGTCCCAAAAGGGCACTGATTGCAAATGCTGCAATGACCGGTATTACAATTTGATATGTCATAAAAAACTGCACCTCTTTCATCTTCTCACTGTACGATATCTTATCCAGTATACGTTATTTTCTGTCTTCCTGCAAGGTATATGTTTTTTGGGAAAGCGTCTTTGTGAGCGAGTTCTGTTTATGATTTGAGGGGCAAAAGGTCATGCCGACGTAGTCGGCATAGACTTTTTGCACAGGAAATCGTTTTGGAAAGCCAGCTTTCCAAAGCGGTTTCCTGCGCAAAGTGTTCACATCGTTTCACGATGTGAACCTTTTGCCCCTCAAATCATGCCTACTCATCACTTTCTTCCTCAATCCCCATATAAGGCAAAATATTCTCAAACAAGGTTTTGCAGACAGGCGCTGCGATCGTTCCGCCGTAATATGTTCCCTGCGGGTTATTGATGATGACCAGTGCCAGCACCTGCGGATCCTCTGCCGGTGCAAACCCGACAAAGGATGCAATGTATTTGTGATCGCTGCGGGGCAGAGTCTGGGAGGTGGCAGTTTTCCCGCCGATCGAATAGCCCTCAATCGCAGCCTTTGCCCCGCCGCCTTCTGAGACAACTTTTTTTAACAGCTCACGCATGGTTTCCGAGGTTTCCGGACTGACAATGCCCTCCTTGGTTTCATAGGAAAAATACCTGGTCACCTCTCCGTCTGCGTTTTCTGTGCGAACCGCAAAATGAGGGGTCACACGATTCCCGCCATTGACAAACGAAGCTACCGTAGTGGCAAGCTGGATGGGGGTAATCTGAAAGGACTGTCCGAAGGACATGGTGGCAAGCTCCACCGGTCCGATCTTTTCCTTTTTATGCATAATCGTCGCTGCCTCCCCCGGCAGATCAATGTTGGTTTTGTCCAGAAGCCCGAATTGTCCCATATAATCATAAAACCGTTCTGCGCCGATCCGAAGTCCGACTTCGATAAATACCGGATTACAGGAATTCATAATCCCCTGTGTAAAATCCTCTGCACCGTGTCCCGTCGTCTTGTGACAGTGAATTGTGCGATTCTCCACCACCGCATATCCGGGACAGTAAAACTGATCCGTCAAATGTACTGCACCGCATTCCAGTGCAGCTGCCGCCGTAAAGGTCTTGAAGGTGGAACCCGGTTCATAGGTGTCATTGATGCATTGATTTCTCCACATTTTATTCAGAAGATCCTGAAAGTTTTCCGTTCCGTCAGCCTCCTCCGTTTGCAGCGTAAACGGCTCATTCAGGTTAAACTCCGGTACATTTACCATGGAATAAATCGAACCGTCTTTCGGATTCATAACCAGAATACTGACACTGTCTGCCTGTTTTTCCTCCCGTATCTTTTCTGCCAGCTGGGTCGCGTAAGTCTGTATATTATAATCCAGGGTAAGGTACAGATCATCTCCGGCGATCGGCTCCTGTCTGTGCTCTCCTGCGTTTGCAATCTCCAGTCCTTTTGCATCGGTCAGTGTCAGAATCTGTCCGTCCGTTCCCTGAAGATATTCATCATATTTTACCTCCAGCCCGATGATCCCCTGATTGTCCGAGCCGGTAAAGCCAATGACCTTGGATGCCAGCTCATCATACGGATAATAGCGTTTATAGTCCTCATCCACCTTTACCCCTGCCAGTCCATATTCCCGGATGGTATCTCCGATTTCCTTGTCCACATTCGTCTTGATCCGTTCAATGGAGCTTACCTTTTCCACTCTCGCCCGAACCTTTTCCGGGTCCATGTCCAGTTCCCGACTCAACACATCAATTACCTGTTCCGGCTCCTCAATCTGACTGTGAATGACGGAAATCGTACACACACTCTTGTTTCCTGCCAAAAGAACTCCGTTTCTGTCATAGATATTTCCTCATGCAGCCTTGATATCCCGTTCCCGCTCATGAAGATTCTCTGCCTTCATCCCGTAGTACTCCGAGCAGAAAATCATCAGATAAACCAGTCTGCCAATCAGCACTGAAACAGCCAGAAGAATCAGCACAAACATGATCATGATCTTTCTGCGGTTAAAGGTTTTGCTTTGCCACATACAAACAACCTCATAAAAGCAGTTATACTATAATCTATTACAGCTTCTATGAGGTTATGTTGTCGTTTTGTATTTTATTGTGTATCCGTATCTTCCAGCTCCTGTTGCTCTATTGCGCTGGTTGTCACATCTTCGATCTGCTGTTGTCCCGTTCCCTCCGGTGCAGCTGCCGGTACATCTTCGGTTCCGTCAGCCTCTGCTGCGGACGGATCTGTGTCTGCCCCCACCGGAACCTCCTCATCCGGATAAATGCCAAGATACGGCAGTATTTCTGCAAAAATTTCTTTTGCAATCTCCTGTGCATAGGTACTGTGCGCCTGATCCTCCACATTGGGCTCATCAACCACCACATAAACCACAACCTGCGGGGTTTCCGCCGGAGCATAGCCGATAAAGGAAACCAAAAAATTGCCCTGTCCCCGTGGGAGTTTCTGCGCCGTACCGGTCTTTCCGCCCATACTGTAGCCGGGGACCTTGGCGTAAACACCGGTTCCCCCGTCTGATACGGTCGCGTAAAGATACTGTCTGACCTGTTCGCTGGTTCGTTCCGAAATCGTCTCCCGCAACAGAATACTTCCATATTCTTCCACGGTATTTCCGTTTCTGTCCGTGATTTTTTTCATCACATGAGGCTGATAATAATAACCTCCGTTAATCAGAGAGGAGAATGCACCTCCCATCTGAATCATGGTAACATTAAAATTCTGTCCGAAAGAATTTGTTGCCAGATTCAGGGTCTTTTTCAAATCCTCCTCGTCATAAATCAGCGTGTCGGTGCGTGCTTCCCCCGGCAGATCAATATTCGTTTTATACCCAAATCCGAAGTTCTTTTGATAAGTCGAAAAATTTTCCGCACCGATGCGGTAGGACATCTGCATCAATGCATCATTACAGGAATCCTTGATTGCGTCCTCCAACGTCTCCGTTCCATGTCCGAAGACATTCACACATTTTACCTTGTAATCCGCAAACTGCTCTCCTCCGTCACATTCAAAGGTCTCATTTCCGGTCAGCGTTCCGGTATCCAAACCAGTGGCTACCGTAAGCGGTTTTATCGTGGAGCCCGGTTCGTAGGTATACGAAATACAAAAATTCGTCCATAATTCGTTCAGCAGATCCAGACGTGTTTCTTCATCCAACTGCGCAATCTCCTCATCGGTGCAATACGCAGACAGATTCCAAGGGTCACTGCTGTCATAATTGGGATAATTGGCCATGGCAAGTACCTCTCCGTTCCGGGGATTCATCACCAGCACCGCCGTATGCTTGCTGCCCGCGCCTTCCACTGCCTCATTTCTATGCTTTTCCTGAAAGTCTGCGATTTTCTTTTCCGCAATTGACTGAATGTTGGCATCAATCGTAAGCACCACATTATTACCGTCCACCGCGTCCGTCACAGTCTTTTCGAAATTGTTATCGGTATTCAGATAGCCGTATTCCCTTCCGGCTATGCCGTTTAAGACATCATTATAATAGCTTTCCACTCCGTTCATGCCGGCATTCCCGCTGGCAGTAAAACCTAAAACCGCACTGGCAAGCGTACCATAGGGATATTGTCTCTGATATTCCTTTTCGAACCAGACTCCGGCAATATCCGGATAGGTTTTGGAGTCATTTTTCATTTCTATGAAGGGCTGAATTTCCTCATAACTCAGCTGCTTTGCCAGAACCACATACTGACTGTCCGGTTTATCCCGCAGATAGCCGCGTATCTGCTCCTCGGAAAAATCCGGGAAACAGGTAATCAACGCTTTTACCGTGGCATCAATCGTCTTGTTTACCGTCTCCTGATCCTTTCCGCTGCTGTTTATGACCTTACAGTCCAAAATCACATTGTAAACATCAATACTGGTCGCCAGCAATGTGCCCTTACAATCCGTAATACTCCCTCTCTGATAGGGGATTACCGCACTGTCATATTGCTGTGCAAGCACCTTTTTCTGATATTGTTCCCCCTTAGTGTATTCGATATACATTAACCGGGCAATCAATCCAATCAGGGCACACAGCACCAGACCAAACAGGATGGTCAGTTTTTTTTGCATTTTCCTTGTGATTCGAAAGGTTTTTTTCTTTTTTTTCGCCATTTTTCTGCCTTCGTCCCCCACCTTCATGGTTCGCTCCGGCTTTATTTTTCCGGAACATCCTCGTACTGATTCATGTAATCATCCTGCGCAATCGTATAGTGTACGATCTGATCCGCGTTTGCATAAACCATTCCCAGGCTGTTGACTGCCTGATCCCGGATCTGTTCTATATCAACGGATGCCTCCAGCCTCTTTTCGGTAGCGTCATTGTCTGTGCGGATATCCGCAACCTGCCCCTCCAAGGATGAAATATTTTTCATATGTACATTGATTGCAGATTGAAGATTTACATACAGCACTGCCGTGCCTGCAATCAGCACGGTGGCCAATGTCAAAAACGCGACATACCCACGGTTCATATGAGCCGTCCGCTGCTGGTTCTTTTCGGCCACACGGCGTTTGCGCCTGCGCTCTTCTTCCTTTCTGCGTTCCTCCTGCTCTCTGTGCCTTTCCGGAGCTGCTTCCATTCTGCGCACAGTGTTTCCGTCTACATAAAAATCCGTCTCATAATTTCTCATTCTTTTTTCCATATGACATTCCTCGATTTCCTATCTAACTTCTGCTGATCCGCAGCTTATCCTATTCTTGTTTTTTACTCACATTCTTTCAAACACTCTCAGCTTTGCGCTCTTTGATCTGGAATTTTCTCTCAGCTCTGCTTCTCCCGGCAAAACCGGTTTTCTTGTAATCACTTTCCCTTTGGATTTTTTTCCGCACACACAGACCGGAAAATCCGGCGGACAGGTGCACGGATTTTCATTTTTGCGAAAGCAGTTCTTCACAATACGATCCTCCAGGGAGTGAAAGGTAATAATACAAATCCTTCCGTTTTCTCCCAAAAGATCAATCATATCGTCCAGTGTGTCTGCCAGAATTTCCAGTTCCCGGTTCAACTCAATCCGAATTGCCTGATAGGTTCTTTTGGAGGGATGACCGCCGTTTTTTTGTCCCTTCATCGGAATAGCCGACCGAATGACCGCATTCAGTTCCCCCGCGGTTTCAATCGGCTTGTCCGCCCTTGCTGCAACGATCTGCCTTGCAATGCTCTTCGCAAAGCGATCCTCCCCGAAATCCCGGATCATCCGATACAATTCTGCCTCACTGTATCCGTTCACAATGTCCTTTGCAGTCATGGTTTCGTTTTGATCCATGCGCATATCAAGCGGTGCCGATTCCTCGCGATAAGTAAATCCGCGCTCCGGTGTGTCCAGCTGAAACGACGAAACGCCCAGATCCAGAAGAATGCCGTCTATCTGCTCAATACCGATACGCTGCAGCTCTTCTTTCATGTTTTCGTAGCTGCTGTGTACGATGGTCACCCGGTCTTTGTATTCCCGCAGGCGTTCCTTCGCCGCCGCAATGGCATCCGCATCACGATCAAACCCCACCAGTCTTCCCCGGTCATTCAATCGTTTTACAATTTCCAGCGCATGTCCGGCCCCGCCAAGCGTTCCATCCACATAAATCCCATCCGGTTTTATATGCAGTTGTTCCACGGTTTCTTCCAACAGAACCGATTTGTGATGAAATTCCATGTCGGCTCCTTCTAAATATTGAGTCCCAGTTCTGCCATCTGCTCTGCGATCTCATCCATATCCTCATAGGTATTGTCGCTTTGCCATCGCTCTTTGCTCCAAATCTCCACTCTGGAAAAGACACCTACCGAAACAATTTCCTTCTCCAGACCGGCATATTCTCTCAGATTTGCCGGAATCAGTATTCTTCCCTGCTTGTCCACCTCACAGTCGATGGCACCCGCAAAGAAAAACCGGAGAAATTTTCTTGCGTTTTTGGATGTCAGCGGAAGGTCACGGAACCGCTCTTCGATGCGGGCCCATTCCTCATTGGAATAGATAAAAAGGCAATCATCCAGCCCTTTCGTTGCGACAAAGGTATCCCCCAGCTGCTCACGAAATTTGGACGGTACAATCATTCTGCCCTTGGCATCTATGTTGTGACTATACTCGCCTTTGAACATAAACCGCACCTCTGGCTGATGTTTTCCACAAAGTTGTCAACTTATCCACCACTTTGTTCCATATCCAACCACTTTCCTCCACTTCATGTAACCATAATACCCCACTTCCCTCCAAAATGCAATCCTTTTTTGAAATATTTCCTTATGCACCCCTGCTTTATATCGAGTGGGAAAATTTTTTCCCACTCGCTGCGCGGGGCGCATTCGGCGACAGCCGATATATTTCCTTATGCGCCCCTGCGCATAAAAAAAAGAGAGGTTCTTCCCTCTCTTTTTACTGCACCGCTTCTTTCTTTTGTAACAGAATATATTCGGCAATTAATCGATCAAGCTCCGTACTTATTTCATAGCAAGCCGATATATCTTTGTTTTCGCCAAGCATTCGATCCATGCGCTCTCTGGTGTCTTCTATTTGTTTCTTGATCCGCTCACAGGTATTCATATGTCTTCTCCTATTACTTCTTCCTATGCTTTACCGTTTTTCGTCGCTTTATCAGAATCCACAAAACGGATAAGATTACCGTAACTGCTGCAACCATCTGAGAAACCGGAAGCTTTGTTCCCGGAATCAGTAACTGATCGGTTCGGATCGCCTCAATCCAGAATCTGCCTATCCCATATCCGGCCAGATACAGCAAAAATATCTCGCCGTCAAATTTCTTTTGCCTCCGTATCAGCAGCAGAATGACCAGCAGCCCCAGATTCCACATGGATTCATATAAGAACGTCGGGTGAACCTGTATATAATCAACCCCGTTAATCGTAACAATGTTCTGCCGGAGTTCCTCCGTAATATCCGAAGCCCGCACCGCATCCATCGGCAGCTGCATCGCAAACAAACCGTCTGTGTATCCGCCAAACACCTCCCGGTTAAAAAAATTCCCCCAGCGTCCAATGATCTGTCCCACAATCAATCCCAAAACCGCCGTATCTGCCACAAGGGGAAATTTCATTTTTTTCACTCTGCAAAATACATAGGCCGTAAGTACCCCTCCGATCACCGAACCGTATAGTGCCAGCCCCCCCTCTCTAAAATAAAAAATGTGAATCAAATGATCCTTGTAATAGTCCCACGAAAATATTACATAATATATTCTGGCACCGATGAGGGAGAAAATACTGGCGATAATTGCCAGATCAACGTAATCATCCGGTTTTTGTCCGGTCTTTTTCGCCTCATACATCGCCATCAAAAGACCCGCCAGAATGGAACACGCCATCACAATCCCATAAATGGCGATCCCGAAATTTCCGATC
>JAFUTQ010000115.1 GCA_017484135.1 Lachnospiraceae bacterium | reverse complement strand
TGGAATCCAGATACTCGCCGGGATAAAATCGCTCCAGCATACTATTCATCCTTTCTTATGCGCCCCTGCACAATCGAGTAGGGGAGATTTTCTCCCCCTGCCCGCCGTGCGGGGCGCATTCGGCGACAGCCGAAACATTTCCTCATGCGCCCCTGCAATCGGGTAGGGAGATTTTCTCCCCCTGCCCGCCGTGCGGGGCGCATTCGGCGACAGCCGAAACATTTCCTTATGCGCCCCTGCACATAAAAAACTGCCGTTCTACATGATAGAACGGCAGCACACTGCTTTCCAAAATAAAATCAAAGGCTAAAATCCTCCATCGGACGAACATTCGATCCACTGCTCTCACCGACTGCCCGGACACTTCCCTGCGCATCTCCCACAAAATAGAGATACTGCTGAAGCTCCTGATCCTGTTTCATATCCGATAAAGCCTTCTCCACCGCTGAATTCGCATAACTTTCAGCCGACTGTGGCCCCTGTATATCATTGCCGCTGTATATACCCACATAAGGATTTATTCCTGCTATCTGCATAACCATCACATTCCTTTTTTCTCTGATTTGTTACAACTAAGTTATCGGTTATGCATGCCGCAAACTTAACCCTTCGCGGATAAACTATTTATTTATCAGTTCAGCCATAGCTGCTACCAGATGCGAACCGTCATAGACTATTTATCAAGCATCTTCTTTAATTCATTCATAAAGGTATCGACATCCTTAAATTCCCGGTAGACAGAAGCGAATCTGACATATGCCACCGGATCCAGATCCATAATCTTGTCCATGAGAAGCTCGCCAATGTAGGTGCTGGTAATCTCCTTGCTCTCCCGGTTGAAAATCTCTGTTTCGATCTCGTCCACCAGATGCGTGATCTGCTCCACCGATACCGGCCGTTTGTGACAGGCTCGCAGAAGACCTGCCTCCATCTTGGCACGGTCATACTGTTCCCTGCAGTTATCCTTTTTGATCACGATCAGCGGTATCGTCTCCACCTTCTCATAGGTTGTAAAACGTTTGCCGCAATCATCGCAAAGTCTCCTGCGGCGAATCGAATTATTATCGTCTGCCGGTCTTGAATCAATTACCCTGGTATTTTCGCTGCTGCAAAACGGACACTTCATAGCTTTTCTCCTGTATCTTCGCTTCCTGAATCGTAATCCTGAATTCATTTCCAGTATAGCTTTGTTCGCTTTTTCTGTCAACAGTTCTGCTTCATCGGTTCTTTCCCGTGTGGCTTCATGCATACATCTACCAGAATGATATCCGGTCCGATCTTCACGATGCGATCCCACGGCACACAGATGTCCTTGCCGCCGCGAAATATCCCCCGAAAACAGCCTGCATCCGCCACCAGAAGGGAGCAGATACATCCATTGCATTCATCGATTTCCAGATCAACCACATTTCCGATACAGCGACAGTCGGCTATATTAATGACCTGTTTTTCACTGAGTTCACAAAATTTCATGATCTTCCTGTCATATCTTCGTTACTCACTGTCTATTATATGACCGGAAACAAAAAAGGTTCTCATCAGACGTTAAATCGGAACAAAATAATATCCCCATCCTGAACCACATAATCCTTTCCTTCCAATCGAACCAGCCCCTTCTCTTTGGCTGCCACCATACTTCCGCTCTCAATCAGATGATCATAGGATACCACCTCTGCCCGAATGAAACCGCGCTCGAAATCGGTATGTATTTTTCCCGCCGCCTGTGGTGCCTTTGTGCCCTTGACAATCGTCCACGCCCTGGTCTCATCCTCTCCCGAGGTCAGATAGCTGATCAGCCCCAGCAGCTTGTAGCTGGCAGCGACAAGCTTATCCAGACCGGACTCCGACAAGCCCAGATCCTCCAGAAACATTTCCTTTTCGTCATCCTCCAGCTGGGAAATTTCCTCCTCGATCTTTGCACAGATGACAAACACCTCACTGTGTTCATCCGCCGCCCATTGTCTCACACGCCCCACATGAGGATTGCGCTTTCCGTCATCCGCAAGATCCTCCTCCGTCACATTTGCGGCATAGATCACCGGCTTTGCCGTGAGCAGATTATAGGAGGCAAACCATGCCTGCTCCTCCTCATCCTCTGACAATTCGAAGGTCTTCGCCGACTGTCCCGCTTCCAGATGTTCCTTGACCGCCTTGAGCAGCTTTTCCTCCTTGGCAAGTGTCTTGTCCATTTTTGCCTGTTTCGTCACCTTTGCAATCCGCCGCTCCAGAATCTCAAGATCGGAAAAGATCAGTTCCAGATTGATGGTCTCGATATCCCGAACCGGATCAATGCTTCCGTCTACATGCACCACGTTCGTGTCCTCAAAGCAGCGAACCACATGCACGATCGCATCCACCTCCCGGATATTGGCCAGAAACTGGTTTCCAAGACCCTCTCCTTTGCTGGCTCCTTTGACCAGTCCTGCGATATCCACAAATTCAATGACCGCAGGTGTCACTTTCTTTGAGTGATACATGTCTCCGAGCACCTTCAATCGCTTGTCCGGCACAGTCACGATTCCCACATTGGGATCTATGGTACAGAACGGATAGTTCGCCGACTCTGCGCCAGCCTTTGTCAATGAGTTAAATAATGTACTTTTTCCCACGTTTGGAAGTCCAACGATTCCGAGCTTCATAAAATATAATTCCTCCTTAAAAAACAAATTGATCTTCAACAGTAAAAAACAAAAGTAACGCATATCCTGCATTTCTTTCTATCATTGTAAATCACTCCCGCGCTTCCACCACCAGCGCCAGTCCGTCTCCGATGCAGATTTCGGCGCTCTCCCCTGTAATTTCATTGCTGATGCCAAGCGTGTTGTCCGTTTCCATATCCGCATCCTCCAACGGATATTTCATCCCCGTCAAAGTGACATGCGAAAGCCTGCCCTCAAAGGGAAGAATGGACACATAACTGCCAAACTGCTCACTGCGGCGCAAAATCAGTTCCCCGGACACCAGTCGGATCCGATTGCAGGCATCCACAAGGAAAGCCTCCGTCCCGGCTTCATACATGCGCTTCAGCAAATGTAGATTTCCCATGACATGATCCAGTCTCGTGCCGGTAGCGCCAAGCAGACAGACCTGACGACTGCCTTTTTCCATTGCCACGTCCACCGCGATCTGGGTATCCGTATCATCTTTTTCCGGTATCAGATCATGCCATTCAATTCGGGATCGTCCGCGAAAATATCGGTACACCGATGGATCCACCGAATCATAATCTCCGATGATGCAGTCCGGCATGATCTTTTTCCGATAACAAAACTCCATTCCCCTGTCTGCAGCAATGATGTATTCCGGCTGTATCTTCTGAATATAATCCAGAGCAAAGTCCTCTTCTATGGTACCTCCGCTTACAATCAGCGTTCTCATATCCATACCCTCACGCATTCATAAGCTTCAGAAAGCGCTTGACATTCTCCTGCGGATCTCCATGAAATACCGCGCTGCCGGCAACAATGATATTTGCCCCCGCATCCATCAGCATACTGACATTGTCCGGATTCACGCCGCCGTCCACCTCAATATCGGTCTTTAAGCCCCGCTCATCAATCATCCGCTTCAAATCGCGTACCTTCTCTACTGTGTAGGGAATCAGTGTCTGTCCGCCATAGCCCGGGTTTACCGTCATGACCAGCACCATATCCAGTCTGGGCAAAATACAGGATAGCTCTGTCAGAGGCGTGGCCGGATTGAGCGCCACACCGGCTAAGATTCCCTTTTCCTTGATCAGCTCCACCGTACGATCCAGATGTGTACAAGCCTCTGCATGTACCGTAATCAGATCCGCTCCGCAGGCTGCAAATTCATCAATATGCCGAATCGGTTCCTCAATCATCAAATGCACATCAAAAATCCGGTCTGTACAATCACGAATCGCCCGAATCACCGGTGACCCAAAGGAAATCTCCGGCACAAAGCTTCCATCCATCACATCAATATGGACATATTGTGCACCGGCAGCGTCAATACACTGTACCTGCTCTCCCAAACGGCTGAAATCTGCAGCTAAAATAGATGGCGATAAACAATACATGACAAATCTCCTCATATTTTTCGTGAATCATATTTTTTCTTATTTTTTAATTCCTCATATAATAAACAATAATTATCATAACGCACCGGACTGATTTTTCCCTCTGCCAAAGCTTTTTTCACTCCACAGTCCGGCTCACTGATATGGGCGCAGCCCTGAAATCGGCATTCAGGCTCATACTCAGAAAATTCCGGATAAAACTGCTGTAACTCCTCCTTTTCCAGCTCGGACAGATACAGTGAACTGAATCCCGGTGTATCCACAATGTAAGTGTCCCCCTCCACATGAATCAGCTCCGCATGGCGGGTGGTATGTCTGCCCCGTTCGATCTTGCGGCTAATCTCACCGATTTCCATCCCGGCCGTCGGTGCAATACGGTTGATCAGTGAAGACTTGCCGACGCCGGAGGGACCTGCCACAGTGCTGGTCTTCCCCCGCAGCTGCTCCAGCAGCTCTCCGATTCCGTCTCCGTTTTCTGCACTGACGCAGAGCATCCGGTATCCGGATCGGCGATAAACCTCCAGCAGCTCTTCCAGACATTTCGCCCCCACCAGATCACGCTTATTGTAGCATATCACAACCGGAATCTGCTGTTTTTCCATCATTACCAGAAAACGATCCATCAGGTTAAAATTCGGCTGCGGACTTGCCGCAGCAAAAATGAGGACTGCCTGATCCACATTGGCAACAGCCGGACGAATCAGGGCATTTTTCCGTTCCAAAATGGAAATGACATTCCCCGTCCGCTCATCCCCGGAGATGATGTCAATTTCCACATCATCTCCCACCAGCGGCTTCACATGTTGTTGTCTGAAAATTCCCTTTGCCTTACACTCATAAATTCCGGATCCCACTACATGAACGTAGTAGAATCCGGAAATTCCTTTGATTATCTTTCCCTTCATAATCACCTTATTGCTGTGTAAATGTGACACTTTGAGAAACCGTATTGGTCTTCTGGTTTCCATCCGCATCCGTGTAATACCACTCCACGTTCAGCGTACCGCTGCTGCTGTTTACAATATTATTTACCGTAGCTTTGCCCGGATTGGTTCCGTCAAAGGTGGTACTCCACAGTGATTCTCCGGCTTCATCCAATACCGTCACCTTACCTCCCGTATAGGTGTTGCCATCCTGCGGCGGGGTCAGCGGTTCGCTTTGATAAGAATAGTAGACATCCTTTTTCCCAAGGCTGACTGTAACCGTAACCGTTGTTCCCTTATCCACAAACTTATCCTTTACCGGATCCGTGCTGATCACATACCCCTCCTCCACGGTCTCACTGTAATCTGTCTGCTTGTTCCCGCTAAGTCCCAGCTCCTCCAGAGCTGTCATGGCCTCGCTCTCGGTATAACCGGCCAAATCCGGAACCTGTACGCTCTCAATTCCCCGGCTGATAATCAGAGTAATGGTATCTCCCTTCTTTGCCGAAGAACCTGCCTCCGGCGTGGTTCTGATGACATAGCCCTGCTGAACATCCTCGTCATAATCATAGTCCGAGTTTACCGTAAAGCCCTGTTCCTCTAAAATCTGCTTTGCTTCTGTCAGCTTATAGTTTGCCACATCCTTAATTACCACGTTTCCTGCGCCGCTGCTGATGCTAACCGTTACATCAGAGCCTTTTTGGATCTTGTCTCCCTTTTCCACACTCTGGGCGGCAATTTCTCCTTCCTCATACTCGTCAGAGGAAATACTGTCCCCCTTTTTCAGGTTGATATCCAGTTCTGCCTTCTCCAGGGCACTCAACGCCTCCTCATAGGTAAGCCCCAGAAGACTGATCATTTCTACCGTTTCCTCGTCCGAATCGGTTTCCGTTTCGGTCTCGGTTTCTGTTTCGGTCTCGGTTTCCGTCTCGGTGTCGGACTTTCCGCGACCTCCGAAATGCAGGATGCCAAACAGATTTCCGATCAGACAGACAATGATCGCAACAATGATTACTGCAGCCACGATTCCACCGATCGTCATGGCTTTTTCCATATTCGGATTCAGAAACCCTTCTTCCTCTTCCTCATCCTTCCCAGGTTCCTCCGGGAGCTCCTCCTCCGCTGCCGACGTTACCTTTCCTGCTCCCTGCCGGATGGCATCCAGCTCTTCTTTTTCCACGATACGGGTTTTCCCGTTATTTTCGGTCGATGCCATAACAACGAAATTTTCATTGGGGCTGATCAATGATTTTCTGAGATCTGCCAGCAGCTCTTCCATATTTTCATATCTGCGGTCCGGATTTTTCTGTGTACATTTCTGGATAATTTTTTCCAGGCTGACCGGAAGATCCGGTGTGTACGCTCTCGGGGATACCATCTCCTCCTGCAAATGCCGGATCGCTACCGCAACCGTCGTGTCCCCGTCAAAGGGCACGCGTCCCGTTACCATCTCATACATGACAATTCCCAGTGAATAGATATCGCTTTTCCCGTCCACAAAGCCGTTTCTCGCCTGTTCCGGTGAGGAATAATGCACCGACCCCATCACATCCGAATTGATGGTGTTGACCGAAGCCGCTCTGGCGATTCCGAAATCGGTTACCTTTACCTTTCCCTCTGTGGAAATAATGATGTTCTGCGGTTTGATGTCACGATGCACAATATTTTTATTATGTGCCGCCTCGATGCCGCGTCCCACCTGAATCGCAATGCTGACCGCTTCTTTAAACGTCAGCTTTCCCTTTTTCTCAATGTAGGTTTTTAACGTGATGCCCTCGATAAATTCCATCACGATGTAATGCATATCCTTTTCGCTTCCGACATCATAGATATTCACAATATTGGGATGCTCCAGTCCTGCTGCGGACTGTGCCTCCGTGCGAAACTTGGTTACAAAATTGATGTCTTCACTGAATTCCTGTTTCAGTACCTTGATAGCGACAAAACGTCCAAGCACATGATCCTTTGCCTTATACACGTCTGACATGCCGCCTGCTCCGATTTTTCCTACGATCTCATAACGATCTGCTATAAACATTCCCTCTGTCAACATACCTTTACCTCATTCGAAAATGGTTCAATGACTAAAACTGTAATATTATCCTTTCCTCCGTTTGCATTCGCAGCCTCAACCAGTCGCTCCGCTGCCTCTGCCACATCCCGCTGCCGTCTCATGATGTTGCATATATCCAGATCTTCCACCATGTTGGTCAGCCCGTCCGTACACATCAACACCATATCCCCCTCTGTCAGCTCCACCTCAAAAATATCTGCCTCAATCTCCGGAGCAGCTCCCACAGCCCGGGTAATCACGTTTTTTTTGGGATGATCCTTAACCTCCAGTTTATCAATTCTGCCCATCCGAACCATCTCCTCTACCAGAGAATGGTCTGTGGTAATTTGTTTCATTTTTTCATTTACAACGTATAATCTGCTGTCTCCCACATTGGCGACCGTCATCCGTTTGCCACAGATAGAAGCCATGACAACTGTGGTGCCCATTCCCTCTAACTCTCCATGCTCTTTCGCATCCCGGACAATTCGTTCATTTGCCCGTTCAATCGCCGCTTTCATAATCGCCACCGGCTCGGTCAGTGTCGTCTCTTTCACAAACTGCTCAATCATTTCCACTGTGTGGCGGGACGCGTAGTCGCCTGCATTGTGTCCCCCCATCCCGTCTGCCACGATGAAGAGATTCGGCA
Source organism: Lachnospiraceae bacterium (assembly GCA_017484135.1). GTDB lineage: Bacteria > Bacillota > Clostridia > Lachnospirales > Lachnospiraceae > Roseburia_C. The sequence continues at coordinate 16,564 of JAFUTQ010000115.1, read as the reverse complement.
GAGCACCAACAGGCTTCTCCATGGAATACATATAATCCTGATTCATACTTCGTTTTTTACCCACATCCGAAATGGAAAAGGTCTTCATGATACTCACCTGCCTCTCTTGCGTTTTTTCTTGTTTTGTACACCCTGCCTATTTTAGCATAATCAAAACAAAAGGACAAGTCTTACCGTAATGATAATCCGGCGTATCGTCTTCTGAGCTGTCCGCAGGCTCCGTCGATATCTCTTCCCATTTCCCGTCTGACCGTCACGTTGAGCCCGCTCTGCTCAAGTCTTTTTTTGAACTCCGAAATATGGCGCTGACCGGGTTGCACATAAGCGTTCTCCCGGATGGGATTTACCGGGATCAGATTGACATGCCCCTTCAGATCTCCCAGCAGCGCTGCCAGTCGGTCGGCATCCTCCGGGGTATCATTCACGCCGCCCACCAGACTGTACTCAAAGGTAACCCGCCGTCCCGTCTTTTCAAAATAATAGCGGCACGCATCAAGCACCTCCGTGAGCTCATAGCTTTTTGCCACCGGCATCAACTCCATCCGTTTCTCCTGCGTAGAGGCATGCAGCGACAAAGCCAGTGTAATCTGAAGCTTTTTGTCCGCCAGCCGCCTCATTTTCGGCACCAAACCGCAGGTGGACACCGTAAGATTCCTCTGACTGATATGCAGTCCGTTCTCATCGGTCAAGAGCTCAACAAATTTCAGTAAATTATCATAATTATCCAGAGGTTCCCCGCTTCCCATGACCACTACATTGGATACCCGCTCCCCGGTACTCTGCGTAATGCGGTAGATCTGCTCCAGCATCTCGGCAGGCGCGAGATTTCTTACCAGCCCATCCAGTGTGGATGCACAGAACCGACAGCCCATGCGGCAGCCCACCTGTGAGGACACGCACACCGAATTTCCATGCCGGTAACGCATCCACACGCTCTCTATCATGTTTCCGTCCTCCAAAGCAAACAGATACTTCCGGGTTCCGTCAATTTTGGATACCTGTACCAGTTCCTCGCGCAGAACCGGAAGTGACGCGTGATTTTTCAATTTTTCCCGAAGCTCCATGGATAAATTGCTCATCTCATCAAACGAAGTGACATGCTTTTCATGAAGCCACTGATAGATCTGTTTTGCGCGGAATTTTTTTTCTCCGGCAGCCTGTATCCAAGCCTCCAGTTCCCGGAGATTCATTGACTTTAGATCGGGTTTTTCTTCCATAATTTACTACTTCCGTTCTGTGGTTTGAATTTAGAAAAAACGTATATATGCCATGATTTGGGAGCCGGGACGAAGTGGTTGGAGAGACTACAGGGTCTCAACCACGCCATGATTTGAGAGTCATAAGGTTCACATCGTGAAACGATGTGAACACTTTGTGCAAAAAATCGGATCGGAAAGATGGAATCGGCACGCGCCGCTTCGCGTCACCTGCCATGTCGTCGGAAGCCATTTTGAAATGAACTTAGTTCATTGGGCTTCCTCCTCCAGCTTTCCGAGACGATTTCTTGCACAAAAAGTCTATGCCGACTGCGTCGGCATGACCTTATGACTCTCAAATCATTTCAGTCCGTCTCTCCAACCACTTCGTCCCGGCTCCCAAATCATTTTATCCCGTCTTTCTGAATTTCGCATAAAAAAATCCATCGCACCCGTATTCCTGCGGAAGAATCTGCCGCTGTATTTCTAATTCAAATTCCGGATGCTTCTCCTGAAACCATGCCGCATTGTCTTCATTTTCCATACGATCAATGGTACAGGTACTGTAGAGCAGTATCCCGCCCGGTCTGACATAATTACATACCACATCCAGAATACTTCGCTGCACCTGAATAAGCGATTGAATGCGGTCGGGATTCATACGATATTTGATATCCGGCTTTTTGCCAAGCACCCCAAGTCCGGAGCATGGCAGATCCGCAAGGACGATATCTGCCGCTTCTCTGTCTGCCGCATCCGATACTGTGGCATCCCTCAGCTGCGCTTTCATATTCGTCACCCGGCAACGCGAGATATTGTCCTTGATTTTTTGAACCTTTTTTGCGCTGACATCTCTGCAATACACCATTCCCGTGCCATGCATTTCCTGCGCCGCATAAAGTCCCTTGCCTCCGGGTGAGCCGCACACATCCAGCACAGTCAGCCCTTCCTGAAGCCCTGCTTCCTCCATTGCCAGCATGGAACTGATATCCTGTACATAAAAGTCTCCGTCAAGAAACTCACTCAGCTTCTCCAGATGATCTATGCCTGCAATATGAAGGGCATAGGGCAGCGTTTCGTCCTCTTTTACCTGAATCTGCTTTTCGGATAGTGTTTGCTTTAATTGCTCCACAGTTGTCTGCGCTGTGTTTACACGAATCGTCAAGAACCGCTTTGCCAGAAAGGCCTTTCCCATTTCCTCGATTTCCTCTCCGGAATACGTCTTCTGCCACAGCGCAACCAGCCACTTCGGCAGAGAATAAGTGATCGACAGGTATTCCGTTTCGTTTTCATTTTTTTGCGGATACTTGAACTGCCCCAATCCTCTTTCGATGCTTCGCAGCACTCCGTTTACAAAGCCGGACAGATTCGAAAATCCCTTACGCTTTGCCAGCTTCACTGCCTCATTACAGCTTGCGCTTGCCGGTATGGCATCCATGTATTTCAGCTCATACACTGCCATGCAAAGAATCCCATGGATCGCGGGCTTCATCTTACTGATCGGCGTTTTGGAAAAACGATCTATGATATAATCCAGCTCAATCATATGCTCGATCGTACCCTGACTCACCTTGGTAATAAACGCTCGTTCTCTCTTTTCTAAATATTGATATTTTTTTAATACCTCCGCCAAAATAATATGACTGTAGCTTTCCTGCCCGATAACTGCAAGAATGATCTGCAGCGCCAGTTCCCGAAGATTCACAGAAGAAGTCATATGGCCGCCTCCTTTTCTATATTACCTCAGCGTTTGCTCCTGTCGAACCGTCAGTCCTTCAATACCGTCCCCTGCTGCAAGTCATAACCACGCAGAAACGCATCCACCGACATACGCTTTTTGCCCTCCAGCTGCACCTCCCGGAGCACTAAAATCCCCTCTCCCGTCTGCACCTGTATGGACATTTTATCTATCTTTACTATAGTTCCATGAGGATACGCAGTATCCTGTGACAGCACATCTGCCTCCCAGATTTTGAGCGTTTTTCCGCCCAGACCGGTATACGCGCTGGGCCACGGATTCAGCCCGCGTATCAGCCGCTCAATGGCAACAGCGGACATCGACCAGTCAATTCTGCCCATTTCCTTTTTGATCATACTCACATGCGTTGCCTGTGTCTCATCCTGCGGAAGATAAACTGCCTTCCCTGCTTCTATGTCCGCCATCGCCTGCACACACAGCGCCGCTCCCGCAGTCGCCAGCCGCTCAAACAGACTGCCGCCTGTCTCCTTCGGCTCTAATGCCACCGTTACCTTTGCAATCATATCCCCGGTATCAATTCCCTCTGCCATCCGCTGGATCGTCACACCGGAGTTCTCATCTCCGTTGATTACCGCCCATTGAATCGGTGCCGCACCCCGGTACTTCGGCAACAGAGACGCATGCACATTGATGCAGCCATACGGCGGCAGTTCCAGCAGTTCCCGGGGCAAAATCTGTCCGAAAGCTGCTACGACTATCATATCGGGGCGATAGTTTCTCAGATGCTCCATGCATTCCGGCTCCCGCACACGCTTTGGCTGATATACCTCGATTCCATGAGAAACTGCGCATTCCTTGACCGGGGGAAACTGTACATTCTTCCCCCTGCCCTTGGGCTTATCCGGCTGTGTCACCACAAGCACTACCTCGTGCCCGGCCTCCAGCACTGCCTCCAGCGTGGCCGTTGCAAAATCGGGAGTTCCCATAAAAATTACCCGCATTCTGTTATCTCCTTTTTTGTTTTATTGGTGGATGGGAGGATTCACGTCGTGAAACGATTGGATGATTGGAGGGGCAAAAGGTCATGCCGACGAAGTCGGCATTGACTCTTTGTGCCAGAAATCGTCTCGGAAAGCTTGCTTTCCGATCCGATTTTTTGCACAAAGGGTTCACATCGTTTCACGATGTGAACCTTTTGTCCCTCCAATCATCGAATCGTTTCACGACGTGAATTCTTTGCCTTCAACCCGTTATTTCTTTTCTTCATATTCCGCATCATGTATGCCGCCTTCTACCTTCTCCACATACATGTGTCCGTCCAGATGATCCAGCTCATGACAGATGGCCCGCGCCAACAGCTCCTCTGCCTCGATCTCGTATTCCTCCCCGTCCTCGGCCGTATAGGCTGCACGGATATAATTCGGGCGTGTAACCACACCTGCTTTTCCCGGATAGCTCAGACAACCTTCATCTCCGGTCTGACTGCCGGAGAACTCCAGAATCCGCGGATTGATCATTACCAGCGGTCCGTCTCCGATATCGATGACGACAAGCCGTTTCAAAATACCAACCTGCGGTGCCGCAAGTCCCACACCATCTGCCTCGTACATGGTTTCCAGCATATCGTCCACCAACTGCACTACCTTGTCGTTGACCTCCCGGATTTCTTTACACTTCTTTGTAAGAATTGGATCCCCCAAAATTCGAATCTGTCTGATTGCCATTTTTTCCTCCCTAAAATCCATTCATTGGATTAAAATCAAATTGTACACTGATATTTTTGAACCGGACGTCCTTTTCGATCATCTGTTCCAGCTCATCTTTAACCGAAACCAGCGCCGCATAATCCGGATGCCTGACATAAAGCACCTGTCTGTACATGTCACTGATCCGTGGCACTGCTGCCTCCGTGGGCCCCACGAGCATGACCTCCCCATGTTTTTCCCGAATACATTCGGCCATGGCAGCTGCCCCGTAAACTGCCTCTTCCTCTTTTTTCGAAGTGGACAGAATCTGCAGCATGTTCCATACAGGCGGATAATGCATAAGCCCGCGAAATCCCGATTCTTTCTCATAAAAGCCCTCATAGTCCTGGGCTCCTGCCGTCGTCACACTGTAATGCTCCGGCTGATAGGTCTGGATGATCACCTCACCGGGCCGTTCGCCTCTGCCTGCCCTGCCCGCCGCCTGCGTCAGCAGCTGAAAGGTTCGTTCCGCAGCCCGGTAATCCGGCACACCCAGAGATAAATCTGCTGCCAATACCCCAACCAGCGTTACCTTAGGAAAATCATGTCCCTTCACGATCATCTGTGTGCCGATCAGGATATCCGCCTGTTCGTTGGCAAAGGCAGAAAGAATCTCTTCATAGCTGTCCTTGTTTTTGGTCGTATCTGCGTCCATACGCAAAACCCGGGCGCGGGGAAAGGACTGCCGGACCATCTGCTCGATCTTCTGTGTTCCCGCGCGAAAGCCCCCGATATATTTGGAGCCGCAATTGGGGCACAGCGAGACATACTCCTGCTCATATCCGCAATAATGGCACATGAGTCTGCCATTGTTATGCGCACTCATGGAAACATCACAATGAGGACATTTTATCACATAGCCACAGGAACGGCAAGACACAAAGCCAGCTACGCCCCGTCGATTGAGAAACAGCATGATCTGTTCCTGTTTTTCCAGCCGTTCTGTCATAAGCTCCTGCAGTCTGCGGCTCAGGATCGAATAATTTCCTGCAGCCAGCTCCTGTCTGAGGTCCACAATGTGACACTCCGGCAGGGACTTTTGCATCACGCGCCGGGGCATCTGAAGCAATAAATATTCCCCCTGCTGTGCCTTATAATAACTGTCCACAGACGGGGTTGCCGAGCCAAGTACCACAGTAGCCCCATGCATACGCGCCCATTCGATTGCCGTCTCCCTGGCATGATATCTTGGCATAGTCTCGCTTTTATAAGAGCTCTCATGCTCCTCATCAATGATAATGTATCCCAATTTCGGAAACGGAGTAAACAATGCGGAACGGGGACCGATCATCACATCGATCTCGCCCCTTTTCGCACGTTCAAACTGATCAAAACGCTCGCCCGGGGACAACCGGGAATTCATAATCGATACCCGGTCTCCAAACCGACCGTAAAACCGCATTACCGTCTGATAGGTAAGCGCTATCTCGGGAATCAGAACGATGCTTGGACGGCCCCTGCGAATCCCCTCAGCGATCAGCTCCATGTAGACCTCTGTCTTACCACTTCCCGTCACGCCGTGAATCAGACAGGGCTTTTTTGTCGTTCGTGCATTTTCTATGATCGCCTCCACAACGTTCTGCTGCATTTCATTGAGCCGGACATCCGCCTCCTTTTTCTGCACCCTCTTAATTGGATTTCGATAGCTGCGCTGCGTTTCGATCTCCAATACGCTCTGCTCCTGCAGTCCCCGTATGACTGTCGGTGTAATGTGCAGCTTTTTGGTAACCACCTCGTAGTCGATGACCGGATTTTCCATAAGCGCCTCTAACAGCCTTGCCTTTGCAGTATAATGCTTTCTCTGATATTCGCACAGCAGATTCTGCGCCTGATTCTGCTCCATGGCAAGACAAATCCTCCGGTGCATTTTTTCGGCGGTTTTCTGCTTGACCGGAAGAACGGTCTTTAATGCCTGATTCATCGTTGCGCCGTAATTTTTCCGCATCCATGCAGCTAATGCGATGAGTTTTGACTCTATCGCAAGGCTGTTTTTGTCTATGCTTTGAATCATTTTGAGCTTTGCAGGATCATATTCCGCGGTATCTGTAAGCTCCACCACATAGCCCGATAGCATTCTGCCGCCGTTTCCAAACGGAACACGAACGCGCATCCCTTCCTCCAGCACAGCCTGCAGCTGCTCCGGAATCCGGTATTGAAAGGTCTTATCCAGTTTTTCATGCGATATATCTATGATAATATTGGCATACCGCGCCATTGCTGCACCTCTTGTTTTCTGTTTATTATAAGCCAGTTCCATTTTTTTCACAAGAATTGGCTGGTATTTTTCCGTAAAACCCGGACATACTGATACCATGAAGAATAAATTTTGGATTTGCGGATTAACCGGCTGGTGTCTTGAGATTCTCTATACATCCATGGGCTGTATTCGGGAAAAAGATTTCAGACTGACGGGAAAAACCTCCATCTGGATGTTTCCGATTTATGGAATGGCGGCTTTCATTTCACCGGTCTACAAGAAAATTAAACATGTGCCCCGGGTATTCCGGGGAATGCTGTACTCCACCGGCTTTTTCGCCTGTGAATATGCCAGTGGAGCACTTTTGAAGAAGCACGGGATGTGCCCCTGGGATTACAGTAAGGCCAAATACAACATCAACGGACTGATCCGTCTGGATTTTGCCCCGCTGTGGTTTGCCACCGGGCTTTTGTATGAGGAAATTCTAAAAGACCGCTGATGCGGACTATTCCTCATCCAGATGGAGCTCTGCATCCGCACCGATATCCAGCGTGTTTAAGGTGCGGCGGCGGATGCGGGCCTCCTCCGATGCTTTCAGAATATAATTCTTGATTTCTTTGGCATGCTTGATGTGGCGAAGAACCAGTTCCCTGCTGGTTACATCTCCCGTATAACAGATCACGGTTCCCAGACCCACGATACGTTCCGCAAAGGATGTGGTCAGCTTTACATCCTGTACCTTGTACATATAACAATCATTTTCTTCCGTCTTAAAGAAGCCCTGGTCCATCGTAATGACGCTCGGAGTAATCGTATATTTTGTAAAGGTAAACGGGAGTCCCAAAAACAACCATCTCTTGCGTGTCTTGTATTTCACTGCATCCAGTTCATTCTCCTGCTCATTTCCATTTTGATTCTGCTGCTCTGCCATATTCATATCCTCACTTTCTTTTATTGTATGCCCTCAAAGATCTGCGCTATGGGACTGTCACTGTCTAAGAAAACTGTCGTATTGCCATTGGTTACGGATTCCTTCAATGAGTCCAGCTGCAGTATGAACAGATAAAAATCTGCCTTTTCTTCGTCATTGTAAGCATCCGCCAAAATCTTCATATACTCTGCCTCTCCCTCTGCCACTGTGGCATCAGCCTGTGCCTGTGCCTCGGACAGCATGACCGACACTTCCGCATCCGTCGTATTCTTGATGATCTGTGCCTCGGATTCCCCCTGTGCCTTGTATGCCGCGGCAATATTATTTCGCTCCGTGATCATACGGGTATATACCGCCTCTTTGTTTTCATCCGGCAGATCCAGTACCTTGATCTTGATATCCTTGATAACAATTCCATATTGATCACACTGATTTCCCACGCAGTTTCTCAGCCGCTCAGAAATCACGATGACATCCACCTCTTCCTTTTCGGGCTGTTCTCCGTCTCCTGTGAGATCATTGATCTCCACATCCTCCAGTTCCGAATCCGTAGCGTCAATTTCCACTGAGGTGTCTCTGCTGGCGATCAGCTCCTCCTGCGTCATCGACGAAATGGTTGTCTTGATGGCATTGTAAACAATCACGTCAATTCTCCCCTGAGCCGTAGCCGAGCTGGCATTTAAGGACGACGTATAGGCCTTTGCATCCGTTACCTCCCAAAGCACATAGGCATCCACGATCATCGTCTTTTTGTCGCTGGTGATCGCCTAGGAGCTGGGCAGATCATAGATCTGGGTCGCCTTGGATACATAACTGACCGACTGGATAAACGGCACCTTGAACCGTAAGCCTGCCGTGTTATTGGTATCCACAATCTTCCCGAACTGCTTGACTACCGAGTATTCGTTTTCCTGTGTCGTGTAAGTGCAGTTTGCAAACAGGATGAGTGCCACAATACAAATCAGCGGAATGATTACATATTTTTTCTTCATTCTTGTCCCTCCTGTTCTTCCGTATGAGCTGCCGCCTCCGCCGCCGGAAGATCGGTAATCGGATAATATTTGAGAACACTGCCGTCTCCCTGATCGATCACAACCTTCAGCTCCGGAAGTACCTCCTCCATGGTTTCTAAGAACATACGCTGTTTCGTGATCAACGGATAGTTCTTATATTCGTTATACTCTGCATTGAATCGGGAGACCTGCCCCTTTGCCTCATTGATTCTGGCCGTCTTTGATGCCTCCGCCTCGCGAATGATGCGGTCTGCCTCTGCCTCTGCTGCCGGGATCTGTTCATTGCGGTACGCATTCGCCTGATTGATGGCAGATTCCTTGCCCTGCTTGGCCGTCTCGACTGCCGTAAATGCCTCAATTACCAGATCGGTAGGCGGCTCCACATCCTGAATACTGGCATCCACCAATGTGATTCCGATATCCTCCTCCTCAAGCTCCTGCATGATCATCGTCCGCACATTGCTCTGGATCTGCGCCTTTCCCGTGGTGATCGCCGTATCTACAGTATACGCAGATATGGTGGAGCGAATACTGGACATGGCAATATTTTTCAAAATCAGATCCGGATTGTCGGACCGATAAAGATATTTGATCGGATCGGTCACCTGATAGGAAATATAAAAATCACAGTCAATAAAATTGTAATCAGATGTGATCATGATGGACTCACGCTCCACACTGTAGGTGCTGCCGTCTGCCTCTTCTCCATAGCCGATCTCAATCCCACGCACTGTGGTATCCACTCTGGTCGCCTTCTGAACGAAGGGAATTTTGAAATGAAGTCCCTTCTCATCGACCAGCGCAGCCTTTCCAAACGTCGTGATTACCACCGATTCCGTCTCTTTTACGGTATACATAGACGAAAGCAGCAGAATACAAATAAAAAACGCTGCCGCGATCGTCACGGAAATTCTGACCACCTTTTTTATCGTTGTGCGCCCCTTTCCCTTGCTGTCATCATCTGTCATAAAGCTTCCCTCCTCATATATGCATGGCTGTCATCTTCAAATCATTGTATTATATTTAACACATATTTTCAATATTTTTCCTCTCTTGAAATCCCATACCAAGTAGTTTATGATGTATGTCAGATTGATTTGTCAAGAACCACAGGAGGAACTATCATGCGACACCTTATGAGTCCGCTGGATCTATCCGTAGCAGAGTTGGACGAGCTTTTGGATCTGGCCAGCGATATTGAAAAGAATCCCCAAAAATATGCTCATGCATGTGCGGGCAAGAAGCTTGCCACCTGCTTCTATGAGCCAAGTACCCGCACCCGTCTCAGCTTCGAGGCTGCAATGCTCAATCTGGGCGGATCTGTTCTCGGCTTTGCCAGTGCCGACAGTTCCTCTGCCGCCAAGGGAGAAAGCGTATCCGACACTATCCGGGTCATTTCCTGCTATGCAGATATCTGCGCCATGCGCCATCCAAAAGAGGGAGCTCCGCTGGTAGCCGCACAAAAATCAGGGATTCCTGTGATTAATGCCGGCGATGGCGGACATCAACACCCCACGCAGACCCTTACGGATCTTCTGACGATACGCTCCCTAAAGGGCAGGCTGGATCACATGACCATCGGACTCTGCGGCGATCTGAAATTCGGACGTACGGTTCACTCTCTCATCAACGCACTGATCCGCTACCCGGGTATCAGTTTCGTCCTGATCTCTCCTGAGGAGCTCCGCATCCCCGACTATATACGCGAGGATGTGCTCATAAAAAATCATATTCCGTTCCGGGAGGTGGAACGGCTGGAGGATGCCATGCCCGAGCTGGATATCCTCTATATGACGCGCGTCCAGCGCGAGCGCTTCTTCAACGAGGAGGATTACATCCGTCTGAAGGATTTCTACATACTGACCCGCCAGAAATTGAACCTTGCAAAAGAGGATCTGCATGTGCTGCATCCGCTGCCCCGGGTCAATGAAATCTCCGTCGAGGTGGACGACGATCCCAGAGCTGCTTACTTTAAGCAGGCACAATACGGGGTCTATGTCCGCATGGCACTGATTCTGACACTTTTAGAATGGAGGGACTGAACCTATGTTAAATATTAGCGGAATCCGGGAAGGCTTTGTATTGGATCATATTCAGGCAGGCATGAGCCTTTCCATCTATCATGACCTGAAGCTGGATCAGCTGGACTGTACCGTGGCGATCATTAAAAATGCAAAAAGTAATAAAATGGGAAAAAAAGATATCATCAAGGTAGAATGCCCGATTGATGCACTGGATCTGGATATTCTGGGATTTATCGATCACAATATTACGGTAAATATCATTAAGGGTGACAAAATTGTGGAAAAAAAGGTGCTTCACCTTCCCAAAAAGGTGGTAAATGTCATCCGCTGCAGAAATCCGAGATGCATTACCTCTATTGAGCAGGAGCTGGATCATATTTTTCTTTTGACAGATGAAACAGTAGAAACCTACCGCTGCAAATACTGTGAAGAAATGTATCAACGCAATTAACGGCTGCTTTTTCTAAAAGGAAAAAACAACCGCCAAATATTAAAACACAATTATATTTACCTGTCAATCACACTGATTCCCATTCCTGCGGCATCCAGCCCTACATGACAGGCAATGCTGCAGGACAACGGAATATAGTAAACCTCATGCTCCGGGAACGCTTCTCTGAGCATTTCTTCCCATCGCTTCGCATCTTCTTTTTTCTCAAAGGTTCCCGCTGCACCGATACGGATTCTCTCCGGCGGAAACTGCGCGAATCGTTCCGTAACATCTTTCTTTGCAGCTTCAATCATTTTTCGCTCCGCCTGCTTCATTCCCCGGGCTTTTGCATAAGCATCCAGCTTTTCTCCCTGAATGGTCAGCACCGGCTTGAGATTGATTGCGGTCGCAATCATGGCACCTGCTGCGGTCACTCTTCCGCTTTTTTTCAGGTATTCCAGCGAATTTACCGAAATGTATATACTGGACTGATAGGCGTTTTTCTCAATTCTTGTTTTAATTTCTGCCGCCGAGCAGCCCTGCTTCGCCAGGCAAAGCGCATCGTATACCGATTCATAAAGCGTTACCGAAATCCTGTGATTGTCAACAACTTCGACTTTTCCGCCGTATTCCTTTGCAAACTGTGCCGCCGTGGCATAGGAACCGCTCAGTCCGCTGGACATCGGTATGTAAACCACCTCATCGTACTCCTCCAGAAGCTTGTCCCACATGGAAGCCACCGGACCGATGGATGGCTGGGAGGACTTGATATCCTTCCCCTCTCGCATGGCTGCAAAAAGCTCCCGGTAGGTAATGTCCACCCCTTCCAAATAATCGGTGGAATCCACGATCACCGGCATCGGGATCACATGGATATCCCTGCCGCCCTCCTCCACGGTAATTCCGCTGTTCGTATCTGTCATCACTGCTGTCTTCAATTTATTCACCTCGTTTATCTCCCCAGAAGAAAAGCGACACCGTACCCGGACCGGTGTGACTGCCTATGGTCGCTCCGATCGGATAAATTTCCACTTTTCCGTTTAACCGGGTAAATTTGCTCTCAACCAGATCCGCCAGCTTTCTGGCATCCTCCATGGAAACAGAATGACAGATAAAGCATTTGCCCGAATAGTCGAGTCCGCCCTCTGCATGCTGCTCCATCATCTCTACGGTTCTTTTGATCACCCGGCTCTTTCCGCGAATCTTTTCCCGGGGAATGAGATGTCCCTCATGATCCACATTTAACAGCGGACAAATATTCAGCACCTTCCCCACAAAACCTGCGGTCTTGGATACGCGTCCGCCCCGTATATAGAAGGTAAGATCCGTGGAGAAAAACCAGTGGTGCATATTCAGCTTATGCTCTTCAATCCAACTGCGCAGACTGTCGATATCCGCTCCTTCATCCCTCTTATCGGCAAGTGTTTCCATAATCAGTCCATAGCCGCTGGATGCGCCCAGAGAATCCACGACATACAGCTTTCTGTCCGGATATTTCTCCAGCAATTCTTCTCTTGCTATCATTGCAGAGTTATAGCTCCCCGACAAACCGCTGGAAAACGATATATGAAGGATATCCTTTCCCTCCTGCAAAAACGGTTCAAAAAATCCGATATACTCTCCCACCGTCACCTGAGAGGTTTTGGTATCCGCGCCCTCGCTCATACGCCGAAAAAGCTCTTCGGGCGAAACGCTTTCCCCCATGTCGTCCGGATAGCTTACCCCATCCAGTTCATAATGAAAATTTACAACCGGTATCTGTCTTTTTTTGAAATGTTCCTTGGATAAATCTGCCGTAGAACTACACGTAAGAATATACTCTCCCATAATTTCTTCCATCCATCAATTTTTTTGCGCATCCCGTTTGGGATACACATAGGGAGATTATACCACTTTGCACATACCGACACAATAGAAAATTGCGGTTTGTTTTGGAGAAAGCCAGCTTTCGACGGTGAATAGCACCTTACAGCTGCACATCAACCGACGGCATCGGTACATTCACTGCACCGGATACACCCGCTCCGGCCGACGTGCTTCCCACAGGTGCGCTTCCGGATGTATTGGACGCGCCGGACGAGCCGGATGAAATTGTTATCATTTTTTTGAGATAATCCAAATTTGCCTTTACAATGGCCTTATTCTCGGAATCCCGATGCCTGCGTTTCAGATTCACAAGCTCCTCTTTACTCATATGCGGATCGACTACTTCCATCGACTCAAAGATATCCATAGCCTCCTCCAGGTCTTTTAATTCATCTTCTCCAAGCTCTGCAAGCATCTCATTGAGCTCCGCCAGCTCATCGTCGGAAATTTCGATATGACGCGTTCCGATCTGTTCTGCAAGCTCGTGCGCCATCTCCTCACGCTCTTCCAAGACTGCGTCTTCCCTGTCCGCGATCTGATCCTCTGCTGCGTTTATCTTTTCCCGTTCCGCATTGGAAGCTGCTTCCTCCAGCTTATCCTGTCTCTCATCACGCTTCTGGATGTTTTCAACCATTTCCTCTGTCTCAAGATTATGTTTCTTTTTCCGGGCAACCATTTCCATACGTCTGGCATGGGTAAGCGCAAGCTGCAGCTCCTCCTCATTTCCGTCATGGCTGGCAATCTTTCTCCGGATCTCCGAGACCTTTCGCTTTGCGGAAATAACCGCCTGTCCGGCACTGACAGCAGTTTTCGCTCTTTGTATTTTGTTTGCCACCTCGTTGTAATTGTAAGTAGCTTTCTTTTGGATCTCCTTTTTCTTGCTTTCCGGAGAACCGGAAAGCTCAAGGAATCCGTTTACCTTATTCTGTGGCATCCCGGAATATACACGCTCCTCCTGCTGCGAGGTCTGCTTCAGTCTTCTCAGCAGATCCCGAAATTCCTGAGACTTCACGTCTGATTCGTTTTTTTTCTGTCTGTCGTCTGCATTGCCCCGGTAAAAAAAAGATGCCGCTCCGACCCGCTGGCATGCAGATATCCCATAAATACCATATGCCATATCACTACCTCCCTGTAGTCTGTGTCAAGCTCACTTCCTGTGAGCTCTGTGTTGAAATCCGTTTCGTAACTGTGCAGGTAATTCTGCCTGTTTTCTGCACACAAATCTCTTATGGTTTTTATATTTATATCGACAGAACAAAAACAAAGCTTTAGGCTGTTTGTGTTTTTCTCTCAACGAATTACATTTTTTCGTCTGGATTGTTTTGCTTGATATAACTTCTCGTCAGCTTTTTTCATTGCATCTGAAAGTACCGTATCCTTTGGCGAAAATAACGCATATCCTACAGAGATTCCCAGATAATACGGATTATCTGTCATTTCATTATACTCGTCACACATTTTTCGAATTTGTACAGCAAAGTTTTCCGGGTCGCCACCTTTCATTTTGACGACGCATTCAAACTCATCTCCGCCAATGCGTCCGATGACAGCCTCCTTTGGCAACACCTTTCTCAGGATTTCTGCTGTCCTTTTGATCGCTGTATCTCCCGCTTCGTGACCCAAGGTATCATTAATCTGTTTTAGATGATCCAAATCCGCCATCAATGCAGCATATACTTCCGTGTCTGTTCCTTCGGCTATGAGCGCCTCAGCATTTTCGATCGTCCCGAATCTGTTGTAGAGTCCTGTCAGTGCATCGTGGGTTGCCGAATAGTCTAATTGACGATTTTTTTCCTCCAATTCCAGATGTGCTTTTTCTTCTTCGAGTGTCAGCAGCAGATAACTGATTCCTGTTCCGATCTCCAGGGACAGCGTGTAATAAAACAGCATCGATTCTCTGGATAACTCTACAAAAAATACACCGAAATGATATTCGCCACTGAAAAGAGGAAACACTGCCATCTGCTTGTGCACAATTCCACGCTCTCCCATGACCTGCTGCATCTGTCCGCGTAATACCGTGGGCGCATCTGCATGATCGTAGCTGATGACATCCTCGTCAACCTGTTTCATGTAAAGCCTGATACTTTCCGGCAAAAACAACTGCGATGTATGACTCACCGGCAACGGCTCCGGTAACAAGGCAATGTAGGAACGCCGTGTTCCAATCTGATTTAATATCCTGCCAAGCCGATCAAAAAAATCTTTTGTTTTTATTCCCCGGGTCAAAATCCCCCGTAATATTAGGGAACTGATAATATTCTCGCTCTGTAAGTTTTTTACTTTACTATGCTCCCGGTACGCTTTGTTCGTCTGCTCTTCTTCAAGTACACCACTCCCATCATCTGTGTTACCTTTACATCCACAGGACCCCCGAACAATAAGCTTTGCCGGAATAATCTCTGATTCAATCTTCTCTCCATTTATCAGATCGGATACCTTCTTTGCCGCCATTGATGAGACTTCTAAAAAGTCCTGTCTGACCGTCGTCAATGCCGGGTTCATCATTTTTGCGAAATCATTATCATCAAAGCCTGTAACCAGTATGTCTTTTCCGGGCAATAAACCTTTTTCTCTAATTACCCGGTATGCGCTTTCCGCCATTTCATCATTTGCACAAACGATAGCTTCTGCATCCGGTACATAGTGCAGCAGCTCTCTTACGATTGAATCCACCTGATCTGTAAAATCTCCATATACAATTTGTTCCTGTCCGACGGCCAGACCATTCTCCCTCATTGCGTCCTGATACCCCTTCAAACGCAATTTCGAATCGGACACATTTTCCGGTCCCGATACATAAACGATCTTCGTACAGCCATGTTCATGTATCAGATGTTCTACACATGCTTTCATCCCACCATAATTGTCCACGGTTACGGAAATTCCATTTTCGATTTTGCTGTCATCTTCTAAAACGATGACGGGCATCTGGGGCATCCCTTTTAAGAAAGACTGCAACGAAAGCGGTGATGGCACTGCACTGATCGTTCCGAACGAAACAATCAAAAGATCCGGCTTCAAAAAGTTCGAGTATTCGAATATCGAATAGTAGTGCCGATCAAAACTGTCATCTACATAAGCATTCAAACTCAGGTATCGTGTTGCATCAAACCCCTGAAAAAGATAAATCTGAATATTTTCCTCTTTTAGCTGTTCACAAAAGGCATCTACGATCATCCTTGAGTAATCGGTATGGAAACTGCCCGTCATAATGGCTATGGAAAACGTTTTTTCATTTGAAAAATTTATTTTCATCGCATCACCTTTTTTCATGCTTTTTCTTAATAATAACAAGGATGTGCGAAAACTTCAATCATTTAGGAAACGCTGATTTAATCTTGCATTTCTAATGACTGTACCTACGACATCTGGTATAATAGAGATATCACGAAAGGCAGGTACAGTCTATGAATCAACACACCTTCAGCGATATCGAATATTCCAACCGCAGGAAGAAAAC
>JAFUTQ010000114.1 GCA_017484135.1 Lachnospiraceae bacterium | reverse complement strand
GTTTTCTTCCTGCGGTTGGAATATTCGATATCGCTGAAGGTGTGTTGATTCATAGACTGTACCTGCCTTTCGTGATATCTCTATTATACCAGATGTCGTAGGTACAGTCATTAGAAATGCAAGATTAAATCAGCGTTTCCTTAAGATAAGTATTTCGCAATGCTTCTTCTGAGTGATTCAATTCTGAATCGTAATGAATCTTAAGCTTTGGAGGATTACAACTCGTCTGTTCCTCTGCATACTTTTTGACATTATCATCGACTAGTTCGTCATACACTGATTCATGTATCGCCAATCCAGCAAATTCGCTTAACAGCGGTATGAGCCAGCATTCCTTAAAGTCTGCAAATGAATAGGGCGTTACCTTTGCCACCTTACTCCTATCAGGCGGAATAAAAAAGTTTGCATCCAAAAATACCTTCTGCCCTGGTTTTTGTATAATACTCCGAAAAGCTGGATTGACTTCTTTTGTATCTACCTTCATTAGTCCTCCTCGCTTTCGAAGAAATTCTTCAGATCATCATCAATTTCTCCATCCATACAGAACCCAAAATCCTCTGGTCTTTTATCAAACAATGCTAATGTGCGAACAAATTCATCATCATCAATAAATCCATCCTCATAATTGCTAATAATAGTTTCTATTACTCTATTGGATACTCCGACAGTTTTCGTTCTCTTATTCAAAAGTTCTGATATCTCGGCATCAATGTTTTTTAAGAGTCTTCTGTATATCCCATCTTCATTTCGACAATCGATTGCATACAATTTATCGTATTGGCTTTCACTAATATATCCCTCTTCAAGCAATCTATTAATGATGGCTTGAAAAGGAAGCCACCAATCACATTGTATTCTTGCAATAAAACGCAATGCTCTATTATCAGAAACAGCTGCGATATTTGAACTGCCAAACACATTCATCACTGCATCATTCAAAGCCTCTGCCGGAAGCAACAGCTCTGCCGCAAATCTGTCAGCCTGCTTTTCCGTAACTATATCCTCATATTCAATTTCAGGAGTATATGCTTTTCCAGACTTTGTCGTATAATGATATATTTCATGAGCGATAGCAAATATTTGTTCATCATAAAAGCTTGAAGTATTTAAACCAATAAATGTAATTGTACTGTTATCCGTCTGAAACCATGTAATATTTCCATATGTGTGAGTTCCATTCGTATCCGGAAAAGGATATTCGCATAACAAAATATCTTTCTTTTCCAGAAGCAGACGAATATCATTCCCTATAGGAACATTGGGATGAACTCCAAAAAACTGCCTTGTTTCAGCAACTAATTTTTTTATTTCATGTATTTGTTTATCATTTAACACAACAGAATTGCTCTTACTCATTAAGCATCGCCTTTCTCAACAGAAGCTGTTGTTTAGAAGCCATCATCATTTCAAACATATGATCAGCACCTGCTTTTTCTTCTTTAGACATACTTGAACTACGATATGCAGTATATACTGTTGGTTCATTTTCTACAAACAAATCAGGAACGCTAAAACCTAATACTTCAGCGAGTTTCTCTAACTGAGGAATAGAAGGCATATACTCACACTTCTCCAATCTACCAATCATCTGTCTATTGATCCCTGTTTCTACGCTTAATTGCTCTTGTGTTAATTCTTTTGATTTTCTCAGACTTTTTACGATATCCACCATTTTTTCTTGAGATAAGCGTTTCATGATAATTTCTCCCTTCATCACAAACAGTTCGGTGATATGATACTATAAATACCATCAGACAGCAAATGTTTTCTTGTATTATACTACTATTCTTCCTATTTTGGTATAAAAAATATCATTTTTTAAGAAAAGAAAAACTGCGCCACAGCCCTGACAGACCATCGCGCAGCGATTTTGTTCAACAAAAATTTATAATCTGCGATCCAGCTTTCTGGAAATCAGCATGCCGACCACCTGCAAAATCTGTACCAAAAGCACCAATATGACAATCGTCACAAGCATGATATCGGTCTGATAGCGGTAGTAACCGTAGCGAATCGCAATATCGCCCAATCCCCCGCCTCCTACGACACCAGCCATGGCAGAATACCCCAGAATCGTTCCTATGGTAATCGTAAGGCCGACCAGAAGCGAAGTCCGCGCCTCCGCCAAAAGCACCTTCCAGATAATGGTAAAGGTTCCTGCTCCCATACTCTGTGCCGCTTCAATGACTCCTTTATCCACTTCCTTTAAGGAGGATTCCACCATTCTGGCAATAAACGGTCCTGCCGCCAGTACCAACGGTACAATGGTTGCGGTGGAACCATAGCTTTTTCCTACCAGAAATCTGGTAAACGGAATGACCAGAATCAACAGAATCAGGAACGGGATACTTCGGACGATATTTGCGATCACATCTAAGATCTTGTAAATTACCGCATTGGGACGGATGCCGTCCTTGTCCGTGACCGCGAGTAAGGTTCCCATCGGAAGTCCGATCACATATCCGAAAAACGTGGAAACCAGTGTCATATACAGGGTCGCGCCGGTTCCCTCCAGCAACATATGTATGACTGTGCTACTCCACATAATCCCTGACCTCCTCTACACTGAGTCCTTTTTCCCGGAAATACCGGATAATTTTCTCCGCCGTCTCTGTGTCCTCCGGCAGCTGGAGAATCATCTCTCCCTCCGCATTCCCGTGTACGGTCTGGGTATTGGCATACAGAATATTCACCGGGGTCTTACACTCTAAAATAATGTTTCCAATCATAGGTTCAAATGCAGAATTGCCGTCAAAAACGACTCTTACCATCCGATCACTTTTCATATGGGTAATATGTGCGGAACCGCTGAACACCAGCTGTCTTGCAATCTCGGTTTGCGGCGAGCGGAACAGTTCCTCCACCGTTCCCGTCTCTGCCAGAACTCCGTGATCCAGCACCGCCACATGGGAGCAGATCTCCTGCACCACCGCCATCTCGTGTGTGATCACCACGATGGTAATATGATATTTTTCATTGATCTCCTTTAACAGACCAAGAATTGATTTGGTTGTCTGGGGATCCAGTGCGGACGTTGCCTCGTCACACAGGAGAATCTCGGGATTGCCCGCCAGCACTCTGGCGATGGCAACCCGCTGCTTCTGTCCTCCCGAAAGCTGTGCCGGATAGGCCTTCGCTTTCTCCCGAAGCCCCACCGTCTCTAACAGCTCCAAAGCGCGCTTTCTTGCAACCGATTTTTTGATTCCGGCGATCTCCATGGGAAAACACACGTTATCCAACACGTTTCGCTGCATCAAAAGATTAAAATGCTGAAAGATCATTCCGATCTTCTGTCTGGTGCGCCTCAGCTCTTTCTCCGGCAGCTCTGTGAGATTGCTGCCGTTGACATACACTGCTCCGCCGGATGGCCGTTCCAAAAGATTCAGGCATCTGACCAGGGTACTTTTTCCGGCACCGGACAAGCCGATGATTCCAAAGATATCGCCCTTCTGTATCTCAAAATTGATATCCTTGATGGCCTCCACCTGCCCGTTTTTTGCCTGAAAGGTCTTATATAGATGCTCGACGCGAATAATCGGTTCCACGAAAATGCTCCTCCCGGGCGATTACTCCTCGAAAGGAATTACCGCTCCATCATATTGATCCTTGATATACTGCTTTACATCGTCTGATTTTAACACATTCACAAGCGCCTGTATACCCTCATTATTTTCATTGCCCTCTGCTACGGCGATAACATTTACATAGGTCTTGGCTGCCTCTGAGTCGGAAGTCTCATATGCAACAGAATCCTTTCCTACGCTGAAGCCTGCCTCCAGCGCATAGTTTCCGTTTAATACGACAAATGCAACCTCATCCTTTACTCTGGAAACCTGTGCTGCCTCCAGCTCCTTGATCTCCACCTGTGTGGCATAGGATTCGATATCATTGACGGTAGCGGTAAGTCCGGCACCATCCTTTAAGGTAAGAATGCCATTTGCCTCTAACAAAAGGAGCGCCCGCGCCTCGTTGGTGGTATCATTCGGAACTGCGATCACATCGCCGTCCTCCAGCTCATCCAAAGAGCTCTTCGTTCCCGGATAGATTCCAAACGGCTCATAGTGAATGCCGCCTGCATTGACCAGATGTGTTCCCTGCTCCTCGTTAAAGGAATCTAAGTACGGGATATGCTGAAAATAGTTCGCATCGAACTCGCCGCTCTCTACCACGAGATTCGGCTGTACATAATCTTCAAATTCTGTAATCTCCAAATCCCAGCCCTGCTCTGCAAGGATTCCCTTTGCATACTCCAGAATTTCTGCATGAGGGGTCGGAGATGCTGCCACCGTAATGGTGCCCTTGTTCTCTACAACGTTTTCCTCCTCAGCCTCTGCTTCCGGCTCTGCTTCTGCCTCTGCAGTGTCATCCGTGCTTTCTGCCGCGCTGCTCTCCTGATTGGTAGTTTCTGCACCTGTATCCTTGCTTCCGCATCCAACCAGCCCGGTCACTGCTACTGCTGTTGATAATAAGATTCCCAACACTCTCTTCTTCATAATTAGTTCCTCCTGCTAAAAATATTCTCTCGCTGTGTTGCGATGAAGGTATCTTATCATCATATTCCTAGTATGTCAATATGTATTATATGAAATTAGGAGAAAACTTTTTCATCATGTTAAGGTCAAAAGGTGCCCAGCGTAAAGCGATGGGCACACTTTGCGCAAGAAACCTCGTAGGAAAGCGAGCTTTCCTACGAGGTTTTTGTGCAAAGAGTCAATGCCGGCTGCGCCGACATGACCTTTTGACCTCCCCTCAATTGTACGATCCAGCCCGCACCAGCAGCTCTTTCAACATATAATTCCTCCCCCCGCCACATACTCTCCATCATACAACACCAGTGCCTGTCCGGGCGTGGCTGCCCGCACCGGCTTTTCAAAATGGCAGCGGATCCGATCCGCACCGATTTTTTCAACGGTGCACATCTCGCCCTTGTGGGAGTAACGAATTTTCCCCAGCATTCGTTTATTCTCCTCCAGCCGGGGCAGCGCCATGCAGTTGATCTGCTCTGCCTCCACGATATCCGTAAATACATCCTCCGGTCCGCCCAGCACCACCTCGTTGGTCTCCGGGCGTATCTCCTTCACAAAAATCCGCTCGCCCGCTGCGATCCCTAAGCCCCGTCTCTGTCCGATGGTGTAGTGAATGATTCCCTTGTGCCGCCCCAGAATCTCCCCGTCTGCTGTGACAAAATTTCCCGGCTCCGGTACGTTTCCATGAAGCTCTCGCTCAATAAAAGAGGCGTAGTCGTGATCGGGTATAAAGCAGATTTCCTGACTGTCTCGCTTAAATGCCACCGACAGTCCCAGCTTTTCTGCAATCTGCCGGATTTCTTCTTTATGATATGCGCCCACCGGCATCAGGGTATGGGCAAGCTGCTCCTGTGTCAGATTGTAGAGGGCATAGGTCTGATCCTTCTCCGCCGTTACCGATTTTGCAATGGCATATCTGCCGTTTTCCAGCTTGGCAATTCTTGCATAATGCCCGGTAGCGATATAGTCCGCGCCGATATCCAGGCTCCGCTTGAGCAATGATTCCCATTTCACATAGCGATTGCAGGCGATGCAGGGATTTGGCGTGCGCCCTGCCAGATATTCCCTCACAAAATAATCCATGACATGTTTGCGAAATTCCTGCTTAAAATTCATGACATAATAGGGAATCTCCAACCGCTGTGCCACCCGCCTGGCATCGTCCACAGCGCTCAGACCGCAGCAGCCACCGTTTTCCTCCATCGCCGTCTCGTCCTCATCCTGCCAGATCTGCATGGTTACTCCGATCACATCATAGCCTTGTTCCTTCAAAAGATATGCCGCCACGGAGGAGTCCACTCCTCCCGACATACCGACTACCACTTTTTTCTTCATGCTTTTTGCCCCGTATTCAGTCAGCCCATGCGGAATTACATAACACATGAATCTTCCCATCCTTATCTACGATACGAAGATTCCGAATAAGACTCTCATCATCCGGAACCGTAATATTCAGCTTGTGATGCTTATCATCAACCTCATAAATCAGATCCCCGATCTGCATGGTCACACGATATAAATTTCCTACAGCTGTCCCACCGAATCCAGCAAATTCAACATTCTGTTTTACAAGTGTCGCACCCAGCACATCCGTCAACAGCTTCTCGTCATCTACCCATATAGGAATATATGCACCGGAATCCAACAATGCCCTCAGATGATTTAGGCGAACGACAGGTCTTTGTTGAAATTCATCCAACGGTAAAATAATCTGCTTCATCCAAATACCCCCACCATTCCCATTTGGAAAGCATGATCCGGTGTTGTATATACCGCATCAATCTCGCCCTCAAGCATCCTTCTGGTCAATTCTCCTTTGGGTTTGTTCGTGTATTTCACTATGCCGGATTCAATGGAAATTCCATCGTCATTATGATATTTCACTTCCACAAGACCAACCCACTGGTCAGGATATTTTTCCTGTATTTCCTTCCATGACATTCGCTCATTATTCATAAAATCTGCCTCCTCATCGACTACACTCTGATCCATGCAGTTCTTTAATATTATTGTACCCTCTGACTAAAACGATTTCAACAAGAAACTTGAGTTTACGGCAAATCTGCGCGCTCGCTGCGCAAAACCGCTATATTTTCTCTCAAACGATCTACCACATAATCAATATCCTCTACGGTTACCATTTCATTTAAGGTAAGACGGATCGCTCCCCGGCACAGCTCCTCCGAAATTCCCATCGCCCGCAGCACATGAGACGGTTTATGCTCGCCCGTACTGCACGCGGAGCCCGCAGATGCGCAGATTCCGTCTTCATCCAGCATGATCAGAAGGTTGCCTCCTTCGATTCCCGCAAAGCAGAAATCCGCATTATTGGGCAGTCGGTTAAAACGACTGCCGTTCAGCTGGCAATCCGGTATGTTTCGCATGATCTCCCGAATCAGATAATCCCGCATTCTTCTTTCGTATCTGCTCCGTTCTGTCATGGTGCTGATCGCAAGCTCTGCCGCCTTTCCCATGCCCACGATGCCCGGAACATTCTCGGTGCCCGCACGATTTTTTCGCTCCTGACCTCCCCCATGCACAAAGGGCGGAATCCGGCTGCTTTCCCTTACATATAGAAATCCCACGCCCTTCGGCCCGCGAAACTTGTGGGCACTGGCACTGAGCATATCCGCTTTCATGGCATCGACATGTATGGGCATCTGTCCGTATGCCTGCACCGCATCGGTATGAAACAGAACTCCATGGTGTCTGGCAACATTTCCGATCTGCGGGATTGGCTGAATGGTTCCCATCTCATTATTTGCCGTCATGACAGAGATGAGGATCGTATCGGGCCGAATGGCATTTGCCACCTTTTCCGGCGATACCGTCCCCCATTCATCCACGTCCAGATACGTCACCTCATAACCGTTCTGCTCCAGATACTCACAGGTTCTTAAAATTGCATGGTGCTCAATACGGCTGGTGATAATGTGATTCCCCCGGTATCCCTGACTCTCTGCCACCCCCTTTAGCGCCCAGTTGTCCGACTCGCTTCCTCCTGCGGTAAAATAAATTTCCTGCGGCATTGCCCCGAGAGAAGCCGCAATGATCTCCCGGGCTTTTTCGATGGCCTGTTTGCTCGTCTGCCCGAGATCATAGCCTGCAGAGGGGTTTCCATACCTCTGCTCATAAAACGGCAGCATCGCCTCTATGACCTCCGGCGCAGTCGGCGTGGTAGCTGCATTGTCCATATATATCAATCGTTCCACGATAACACTCCCTTTCCCATGTCAAATCAGTTCTCAGCACTGTCCACACAGCATATAGATAAAAAAAATGCCATGAGGCTCCTTATGCAATTGCCAAAGCATCTCAAAAATCCGTTAGTGACAGGTACGCTCCTGCTTACAATAACCGGTATGCTCAGCAAAGTAATCGGTTTTTTTTATAGAATATTCTTATCCCGCACAATCGGTGCAGAAGGAATGGGCATCTATCAGCTGATTTTTCCGATTTTTTCTCTGGGACTGGTCATTACAGCTGCGGGTATCCAGACGGCCATCTCCAAATACGTGTCTTCCTGCTGCTGCCGGGAAGCATCAGGCTACGGAATGGGATATCTGTATGCCGGATTGTTTCTGTCCGTATGCCTGTCCCTGCTGGTGGGCCTTCCGATGTACCACTATGCAGGCTGGATCTCCGATGTCATTCTGGATGAACCGCGCTGCCTTACATTGCTTCAGATTGTGGCATATGCGCTCCCGTTTGCCTCCATTCACGCCTGCATCAACGGGTATTATTACGGACAAAAAAAGACAGCCATTCCGGCTGTTACCCAATTTGCAGAGCAATGCAGCCGCGTGCTGGCTGTCTATATTCTCTTAAAAATTTATGAGCAAAAAGGCATTGCGCCCACACCCTCCATCGCTGTCTGGGGGATCGTCTGCGGCGAGTTTTGTTCCATGCTCATCTCCATTACCTGTCTGCACTTTTACAAGGCATGGGGCGGATTTTTCCATAAGCTGAAAGAGATCGCTTTATTTTCTGCCCCACTTACTGCCAACCGCATTACCTACCACGTTTTTGCCAGCGCAGAATCCATCCTGATTCCCCTGAAGCTCAAGGCGTTCGGCTACTCCTCGTCCGAGGCGCTCAGCGTATTCGGAATATTAAACGGCATGGCCATGCCTATGATCCTGTTTCCCAGCACGCTTACCAATTCCGTATCTGTCCTGCTGCTTCCGACCATCTCCGAGGCATCTGCGCAGGAAAATGTGCGCATGGTGCGCTCTGCCACCCGCAAAACAATTTTTTACTGCCTGCTGCTGGGATTTGCAAGCACGGCATTTTTCCTGGTTACCGGGCGCTATATCGGACAATATATGTTCCACAACACGCTGGCCGGCAGCTTTATCCGCACCTTAAGCTGGATCTGTCCCTTCCTTTACCTTACCACGACCCTGTCCTCAATCCTGCACGGTCTGGGCAAGGCCGGCACCGCCTTTTTCATCAATCTGTCCGGCTGCGCCATCCGCATTGTGTGTATTTATCTGCTCATTCCCACCTACGGAATCCGTATCTATCTGTATGCCATGCTGGCAAGCCAGCTTGTGGCAGCGGTATGCTCGATCTACTTTGTGAGACGCTCGATCTCGCGATCCTGTCGTCTGTGACCGACACCCGATTGCCTCATCACTCATCCTAGCAGCGGCGCGATTACCGCATCAAACATGCAGTTCATTCCCTCATCATAGATTTCCTGATAGGTCTTATGAAAGGTATACGCAATTTCCTGCGCCCTGTCCGGAGCCTCTTCATAGATGGCAAATGCCGCCTCATACACTTCCGGATTCTTTTCATAAAATGCTTCTGTGATGGCATCATCAAAGGCAAACTTCGCCGCCTTTGACAGATGCTCTTTGAAATCCTGTTTTTTTATCTTGTCCATATAACTGCGTTCAAAAATATCCAGACCTTCTTTTTTTACAAGGCTCTCCAGCCCTTCCTTCATATCTTCATAGTTCATGGGCTGAAAGTGGTTCATAAAAAACAAATCAAATGCCTCTTTATTCGGAAATTTTTGTAACACTTCTTCCATACTTTTTTCCTCTCTCTTTCATTTTTTCACACATGCTCTTTTACTCACTGCATGCTCATGGCTACACCGCGTGAAAAATTATCTGCTTCTTTCTGGAATGATCCATCTGATCCACCACTTTTCTGGCCCGCGAATACTGCGTGCAGTGCGTGGAAACTACGCATACCTCCCGGGCTCCCTTATATGCCATTCGTTTGAAAAAAGGAACTCGTTTCCAATTTTGTGTAAAAGGCACCTCGTATTCGATGAGCATTTTGATCAATTGACTGCTCACCACATGATTCGTTGTCCTGCACAACTCTACATCCCTGCTGATATGCTTGCCCAAGGTCTTTGGTTTTTTCTTTGCTGCCATGCTGCAACATCCTCCATTCGTTTTATTGATCTGTCACGGTAATCTTCAGTTTTTTCCCCATACAGCCTGCGATTTTTATTAAAAAATCCAGGCTCGGATTGTAATTGCCGCTCTCCAATCGGGATATATTTGATTTTTTCGTGCCGGCACGCTCCGCGAGCAGCTCCTGTGTCAGCTGCAGTTCTTTTCTGGTTTCTTTTAACTGCCGCACCACATCCTTGCGCACCTGCGGATGTCCCTTATTGTTTTCCGTATGCTGTCCGTCCATTGTTACCCCAATCAATCAATTACTTGTTTGCTTCATTCTTCCCACAAAAAAGTTATCATATATGATAACTTTTGTCAAACAAAAATTGTTCTTGCATCCTGCCAAAAACTGTGTTAGAATGTCTATTGTTCGGGTTAGACGAACAAGATATGCCGATGTGTCGGAATTGGCAGACGAGGCAGACTCAAAATCTGTTTCTGGCAACAGAGTGCGGGTTCAAGTCCCGCCATCGGCATTTTTCATTTTGACACGAAAACAAAGCTCACATCCATGGAAATTGTTGCTCCACGGCTGTGAGCTATTTATCGCTCATATATCTTAAAGTTTGACACTGCTATCCTTCACGCACAAAAGGAACAGGAATCTGCCTGTTCCGATGCACATTTCTTTTGCCCTGTCATGCTCAACCCGTTCTGCAATATACGACCCGATCTTCGCACATCACCGACTTTCAGTATCTTGCGTTGACTTCGTGCATTCCTTTCCTTCCTTCTTCTTGTTCATTATTTCGGCTTATTACCGGGAATACTTTAGAGGAAATTTTTAGGAAAGAGATATTTTGGATTTGAGGGGTGGAAGGTTTGGTTAAGAGGTCATGCCGACGCAGTCGACATTGACTCTTTGCACAGAAACCGCATCGGAAAGCTAGCTTTTCGCCGGAATCACTTCATTTTTTTCAAAATATCAAAGCAGTCAAAGGTTGCGAAGTAATCCTTCGGGGTCTCCGCGCGACGAATCAGCTGAACCGAGCCGTCCTTCTTCAGCAAAAGCTCTGCGGATTTTAACTTTCCGTTGTAATTGTAGCCCATCGAAAATCCATGCGCTCCGGTGTCATGAATGACCAGATAGTCTCCGCGCTCGATCTCAGGGAGCATCCGATCCACTGCAAATTTATCATTGTTTTCACAGAGGGATCCGGTCACGTCGTATTTGTGGTCACAGGGGGCATCCTCCTTGCCCAGCACGGTAATGTGATGATAGGAGCCGTACATGGCCGGACGCATCAGATTGACGGCGCATGCGTCCACACCGATATACTCTTTGTAGGTGTGCTTCTCATGAATGGCCTGCGTTACCAGACAGCCGTAGGGTCCCAGCATAAATCTTCCCATCTCGGTATAGATCGCCACATCGTCCATTCCGGCGGGAACCAACACTTCCTCATACACCTTGCGGACACCCTCTCCGATGGCACGGATATCGTTCGGGGTCTCCTCCGGCCGGTATGCAACGCCTACTCCGCCGGACAGGTTGATGAATTTGATCTCGCAGCCCACTTCGTTTTTTAATTCCACCGCAAGCTCAAACAGCTGCTTTGCCAGCATCGGATAATATTCGTTCGTCACCGTATTGCTGGCAAGAAACGCGTGAAGTCCAAAATATTTTGCACCCTTTTCCTTTAGAAGTTTATAGCCCTCAAACAGCTGCTCCCTCGTAAATCCATACTTGGCATCTCCGGGGTTGTCCATGATGCCGTTGCTCATGCGGAACACACCGCCCGGATTATAGCGGCAGGAAATCGTCTCCGGAATTTTGCCGATGGTCTGCTCGAGAAAGTCAATGTGCGTGAAATCATCCAGATTGATGATCGCGCCGATCTCATTTGCAAGCTGAAACTCGCTTGCCGGGGTATCATTGGAGGAAAACATGATATGGCTGCCGTCAAAGTCCAGTGCATCCGCCAGCATCAGCTCTGTCATGGATGCGCAGTCACAGCCGCAGTCATACTCCTTTAAGATGTTCAGTATAAACGGATTGGGGGTCGCCTTTACCGCAAAATACTCCCGAAAACCCTTGTTCCACGAAAATGCCTCCTTTACTGCCTCTGCATTCCTGCGGATTCCTGCCTCATCGTACAGATGAAACGGGGTTGGGTAGGTCTTTGTGATTTCTTCTATCTGCTGTCTGGTAACGAACGTTTTTTTCTTCATTGTGCCTCTCCTCTTACTTTTGTGCGCTCTATTGATTGAACCTGTGTAATCATAAAAATACACTAGTATTCTAGAGGGAACGGCACTTCTTGTCAAGGGATTTTATATCAGCGAATTATCAATGAACAGCTGCCAAACCGCTGAACACCAGCACAACCTTAAACAAATCTCCGTCCGTTGTCAGCTCAAATCTTCCGTTCATCAGCTCCGTCAGGCTCTTCGCAATGGACAGCCCCAGACCGCTCCCCTCCGTATTGCGGGAGCTGTCCCCCCGTACAAAGCGTTCCTGCAGCTCTTCGCCGCTTCTGCTCAAGGCTTCTCTGGAGGTATTGCGAAAAATGATCGATACGCTCTTTGCCTGTTTTTCCAGATCGAGATACACCCGAGTGCCCGGCTGTGCGTATTTCAGAATGTTGTTCAACAGATTGTCGAATACACGCCAGAGATGTTTCCCATCCGCCAGAATTTTGATCTCCTCCTCCGGTTTTCGCACCACCAGATTCAAATTCAGCTCCGCCAGCTTCTCCTCATATTCACCTGCTGCCTGCTCCAGCAGCACCCCGACCTCGCAGGGCTCCAGCTGTACCGGCAATGCCCCGGTGGATGCCTTGGACGCCTCGATCAGATCCTCTGTCAGCTTTTTCAGCCGGGCAGACTGACGGCTCAAAACCTCCAGATACTCTTTTACCTCGGGATCCTCCGGCTCCTTTTTCTGTAGTAAATCTACATAATTGATAATCGAGGTAAGGGGCGTCTTGATATCGTGAGAAACATTGGTAAGAAGCTCCCCCTTCAAACGCTCGCTCTTCAGCTGCTCATTCACCGCGGCCTGTATGCCGTCCCGGATCGTGCTGAGCGTTTCCCCGTGCTGCTTAAATGCCCCGATCATTTTCCCGGTATCGATCTGGTAATCCAGATTTCCGCCGGCAATCCGCTCCGCTCCCTCCTGCAGCCTGTGAAGCCAGATCAACAGGACGAAAACCACTCCTACAGAGACAAGCTTTACAATAATAAAGCAGACTATAAAAGGCTCTGTCCCCCAGTACCACCCGAAAAAATAGTCAACAGCCAAAAGCATGACAACAACCTCAACAAAAACCACAAGCAGGTAAAGTGCCATTCCGCGCCATATGACGGAAAAATGCTCTCGCATCAGGCGGTATACCCGCTTTGCCTGTTTTTCGAGCCATTTCCCCACATAGACCAGCACATTATTTTTCCAGAGCGTCCCTGCCTTGATCCGCACAGACAGAGTCATAAACGACAGAACCACCAGCGGGATTGCAAGTACGGACACGCCAAAGAATCCCACACAGAAGCCCTCTATACTCTGCGTAACCAGATCTGCATAATCCACCAAAACCAAAAAGAGGATTGCCGCGCCGAACATCAGAAGCAGATAAAAGTCCATGGGAATCCGGTCAACGAAGCTGAGGTGCCAGGTCTGGTCTTCATTTTTGCGGCCGGCATGGCAAATCAGAACCGCCAGCAGAATCAAGCCTGCCAGCCAGCCTGCAATGGCACCGCAAAGACACAGATAGCCAAACCGGTCGCCCATGCGAAGAAAGGAATAGATCCTTGCCAGATCGTCCATGCGCCCTTCATGGCTTTGCAGGATCACCTCGGACTCATAGGGAACGTTGCATTTGACCGCATACCTCCCCTCATACTCCCAATCTGCGATCTCCACCGTGTCGTAAGATTCCCCAAAAAACTCAAACACATATTCATAGCTTTTCGAGGAATTTCCATAGGTAGTTCCAGCGACAAGCAGCTCTTTGTCTCCCAGCTCTTTGTCTTCTCCATAGAAGTATACGGCATAATAAATGTTGCTGTTTTCCAGACGACTGTTCAGATATGCATCGCGCATATCTTCTTCCTCATCCTGCCATCCCAATATGACATCGGCATTCTCATATGCAATGTCATAGGCGGCGTTATATCTTCCCTCCGCTTTGGAGGTGCTGTACACGGAGCGTTCCGCCCAGCAGAGACAGAGCAGGGTCAGACCCATGGAAAGAATACAAAGTACCATACATAATATGACAAGAAAACGTTTCACTCCTGCGGTCATTGCTTTTTTTTCTTTTTTTGTCTGTTGATTTTCTATGAGTTCGCTTCCCATGTTTTGCTCCCTTCGATCTTGTAGCCCTGTCCCCAGACCACCTTCAGATAGCGGGGCTCAGACGGGTTGTATTCCAGTTTTTCGCGAAGATGCCGGATATGTACCGCAACCGTATTTTCCGAGCCGTAAGGATCGTCTCCCCAGACCTTTTGATAGATTTCCTTTGGCGCGTATACCTGTCCCGGATGCTCCATGAGAAGCTTTAGGATCTCGTATTCCGTAGGCGTCACCGCGATGGGCTCTCCATCCAGTGTGACTGACTTTGCCGCGTCATCCAGCTCAACACCACCAATGGTCAGGCGACTATTCTTTATTTTTCCGCCTCCGAGCTGCATATAGCGGCGCAGCTGGGACTTTACCCTTGCCTGTACCTCTACCGGGTTAAAGGGCTTGGTAATGTAATCGTCTGCCCCCACCACCAGACCTAAAATCTTGTCGCTGTCCTCGCTCTTTGCCGTCAGAAAAATCACCGGGACGTTGCTCTCCTCCCGGATCTTTAGCAGCGCCTGCATGCCGTCCATTTCCGGCATCATGATATCCATGAGCACCAGATGGATCTCCTGCCTGCGTATGATGTCAAGCGCCTCTTTGCCCGTGTATGCCTCAAACAGCTGATAGTCATCGGAAGACAGATAAATCTTTAATGCCGAAACAATATCCTTCTCATCGTCACAGATCAATACGTTGTACATAACCTTCCTCCATTGTTGTCTCTCATTTTACACAACCGGGCTTTAAGAACCAATCGGGCAAACCTTTAAGATTTCTTTAAGAAATGCGCAGTCCCTTCGGGTAATGATTTTTCATGACATTGCCGGACAGCTTTCCCCAGCCGATGCTGTAGCCGTCTGTGGTCATTAAATACCAGCCCTTTTCTCCCTCTGCCTCCAGGGTCTGCCCCCGCAGATACGCCTGTATTTGGGGGCTGTCGGATGCCAGATTTTTTGACAACCGCACCTGTTCCCCGCGCAATGTCAGCGCAAGGGCATGGGACGGCTCGAAGCGGTTCTTTTTCATGCTGCCCAGATGAAGCCCCGCCCGCAGCACCTTTAAGCCCTTCAGCGCAGGCAGACTCTGCGGTGCCAGATAGAGCTGGTCGCCAAAGCGGATGAGCTTTCCCTCTGTGTGAAGCCTGATTTTTAAGTATTCCTCCTCAAAGCTCAGATAGTCCCTGCACTCCCTGGCAGGGTTCGTGATGCCCTTTTCCAGTTCCCACGCCGGAACATTTTCCGCGCCGTTTTGTCCTCTCTCTCCGGTTTTTTTCAGAACTGCCACATAGTGTCCCTCTCCCCGGAGCTTGTGCGGAAACATGCGGATGGTGTCCTCGATGTGCGCTGCCGCGCCCTGTATCCAGTCCGCCCTGCCGCCCGACATTCCTTCTGATTTCTTTACAGGAAGGATTTCATATTCCGGGTGTTTCGCGAGAAAGCGGCTGATACTGCCCTCATTTTCCTCGGGCGCAAAGGTACAGGTGGAATAGACCAGTCTGCCCCCCGGCTTTAGCATCTGCGCTGCCGCCTCCAAAATCTCATCCTGCCGTTCTGCACAGATCGCCACCTGTTCTAAGCTCCATTCCTCGCAGGCATCCTCATTTTTCCGAAACATTCCCTCGCCGGAGCAGGGTGCATCCACCATGATCCGGTCAAAGCATGCCTCATATCTCTCCGCCAGACGTGCGGGCGTTTCGTTTGTCACCAGCGCATTGCGAATCCCCATCCGCTCAATATTCTCCGATAAAATCTTTGCCCGCGCCGGATGGATCTCGTTGCATATCAGAAGTCCCTGCCCCCGCATGGCTCCTGCAATCTGGGTGCTCTTTCCTCCGGGTGCGGCGCACAGATCCAAAATTATCTCTCCGGGCTGCGCATCCAGATACCTTGCCGGAGCCATCGCGGAGGGCTCCTGAATATAATACACGCCCGAAGCATGATAGGGATGCTTTCCGGGCGCAAACGCCTTGTCATAGTAATAGCCGTACTCCGCCCACAAAACGGGTGCGAGCCTCCAATCCGTCTGTGTCTCAAACCGTTCCCGTGAGGTCTTTAGCGGATTTAGGCGCAACCCCTGCCGTTTTTCCTGTTCATAGCTTGCCAAAAAAGCCGGGAACTCATCTCCCAGCATGTGCCGCATTCTTTCTGTAAAATCCTGTGGTAGCATATCTTTTCCCTCTTCGTTACTTGTTAAAAATCAAGCAGCAATCGAGTAGGGGAGATTTTCTCCCCCTACTCGCCGTGCGGGGCACATTCGGCGACAGCCGAAACATTTCCTCATGCGCCCCTGCACATACAAAAAGATGTAAAGCCTATGTTTCTATCAAATCCTCCGATTCCAGCAGTCCGTAAAGCATCGGCTTCAAATGATATTCCTCCATCATCCGCTGCACCTCCGAAAGCATTTTCTCCCGGTGCGCGCGGTTGGCTCCGGCATGACGCTTTCCACGGATCAGCACATTTTTGGGGGTATGGGACAGATCTACAAATTCCAAAAGCTGGGTCGTATAGCCGCAGTATTCCAGCAGATTTGCCCGGATGGCATCTGTGACCAGCGCGGCAAAGCGCTCCTGTATGATTCCGTAGCGCGTCATCAGCGAAAACGTGTCGCTCTCCATCTGTGCGTTTAACTCATGCTGACAACAGGGAACCGAGAAAATCATGTCCGCCTTCCATTGAATCGCATGAAACAGGGCAAAATCTGTGGCGGTGTCACAGGCATGCAGCGTCACCACAGCATCCACCTTGAAATCTGTCTGATAGGAGCTGATATCCCCCACTTCGAACCGCAGACCGGTGTAACCGTATTTTTCTGCGGTCTCATTGCACTTTTGGATCACATCCCGTTTCAGATCCAGCCCCACCATCTGTACCCGGATCCGGCGAATTTCGGTCAGATAGTAATACAGAATAAAGGTGAGATAGGATTTTCCGCAGCCAAAATCAATGATATGGAGCTCGTCCTTTTCACATTCTTTCACATAGTCATTGATGATTTCGATAAAACGATTGATCTGTCTGAATTTGTCATACATGGAGCGAACTACTTTTCCCTCCGCGGTAAAAATCCCCATATCCACCAGCGGCGGTACGACAGTTCCCTCTTTCAACAGATATTGTTTTGTGCGGTTATGTGACTCAAAATTCTTTCCGACTGTATCATTTTTTTTGCGTTTATAGGCGGGCACGCCTTTTTTTGAAACCATCAGCATATGCTCATAGCCTTCCTCAAACCCGTTCATCTGACGATATGCTCCGGACAGCTGTGCAAGAAGGAAGTCTTTTAAGGTCTGAAGATCCACATTCTCATGGAAAACCTGTTTCTCAGTGTATTTTTCAATCTGATAATTCCGCTGCTTTTTATTTACCACAATTTTACGGTAGACAGCCGTTTTCTGTGCGGGTCTGCTGATGATCATGCGGCTGCATTTGTCCGCCATCTGCCCTACGGCATATTCCAGTGTGTGTTCCATGTTTTTCGGTCTCCTTGTGCGCCCTGCGCATATAGAAAGAAATCCCAGCGGAGCGGATCCGCCAGGATTTTTTACTTTTTTGTTTCTGATTTTTATTCCGGATTATAACTGAGGTCCAGCAGCAACCAATGCTTTTCCTGCATCATTTCCCTCATACTTTGCAAAGTTCTTGATAAATCTCTGTGCCAGATCCTTTGCCTTCTCTTCCCACTCAGAAGCGTTTGCGTATGTATCACGCGGATCCAGAATGTTGGTGTCTACGCCCGGAAGCTCGGTCGGAACCTCAAAGTTGAAGTACGGAATCTTCTTGGTCGGTACCTTGGCTACATCTCCGCTTAAGATTGCATCGATGATACCGCGGGTATCCTTGATGGAAATTCTCTTTCCGGTTCCGTTCCAGCCTGTGTTTACCAGATAAGCCTTTGCGCCGCTCTTCTCCATCTTCTTAACGAGCTCCTCTGCATACTTGGTCGGATGCAGCTCTAAGAATGCCTGACCAAAGCAAGCGGAGAAGGTAGGAGTCGGCTCTGTAATTCCGCGCTCTGTACCAGCCAGCTTTGCGGTAAAGCCTGACAGGAAGTAGTATTTTGTCTGCTCCGGTGTAAGGATCGATACCGGAGGAAGTACCCCGAATGCATCTGCAGAAAGGAAAATCACGTTCTTTGCTGCCGGTGCGGAAGAAATCGGACGTACAATATTCTGAATGTGATTGATCGGATAAGATACACGGGTATTCTCTGTCACGGACTTGTCAGCAAAATCAATCTTGCCGTTTGCATCCAGTGTAACATTCTCCAACAGTGCGTCACGCTTGATCGCATTGTAGATATCCGGCTCGGAATCCTTGTCAAGGTCGATTACCTTTGCATAGCAGCCGCCCTCAAAGTTGAATACGCCGTTGTC
Source organism: Lachnospiraceae bacterium (assembly GCA_017484135.1). GTDB lineage: Bacteria > Bacillota > Clostridia > Lachnospirales > Lachnospiraceae > Roseburia_C. The sequence goes on along the minus strand of JAFUTQ010000114.1, from coordinate 19,003 downwards.
ATCCCAGCCATGCTCGTCATCACCGATCAGAAGACGCTTCGGGTCGGTAGACAGCGTTGTCTTACCGGTTCCGGAAAGTCCGAAGAAGATCGCGGTATTCTCACCGTTCATATCTGTGTTTGCAGAGCAGTGCATGGAAGCGATGCCCTTTAACGGCAGATAGTAGTTCATCATGGAGAACATACCCTTTTTCATCTCTCCGCCGTACCATGTATTGATGATGACCTGCTCACGGCTTGTGATATTGAATGCCACTGCGGTCTCTGAGTTTAAGCCCAGCTCCTTGTAATTTTCTACCTTTGCCTTGGAAGCATTGTACACGATGAAGTCCGGCTCGAAGTTTTTCAGCTCTTCCTCGGTCGGCTGGATAAACATATTTGTCACAAAGTGAGCCTGCCATGCCACCTCAACGATGAAGCGAACTGCCATTCTCGTATCCTTGTTTGCACCACAGAATGCATCTACCACATAAAGCTTCTTATTAGAGAGCTCTTTTAATGCGATATCCTTGAGTACCTTCCATGCTTCCTCTGTTGCCGGATGGTTGTCATTCTTGTATTTGTCAGAAGTCCACCAAACCGTATCCTTGGAATTCTCATCTACTACGATGAATTTGTCTTTGGGAGAACGGCCTGTATACACACCGGTCATAACGTTCACTGCACCCAGTTCGCTGACCTGTCCCTTCTCATACCCCTCGAGATCCGCCTTGGTCTCCTCCTCAAACAGTACATCAAAGGAAGGATTGTAAACGATCTCCGTTGTTCCGTTAATGCCATACTTGCTCAAATTGATTTCTGCCATCTTACAATAACCTCTTTTCTTTCTTATTTTTTAACTGTTCAAAGCCGGACTGTGTTGCGATCCGGATTTCAACAGTTTATGCTAGAATTTACCGGGAAAAATCCCCACAACGCTTAACATTATACACTATCACCCGGGTAAAAGCAACAAATTTGTCTTATCATTTTGAAGCGGGTGTTGCTCACGGTCAATGCAGGGCTGCCGGAGGGCAGGGAATGTCCTGGCCTCTGCACACACCCTCCATTCACGCGCAAATCTCATTATTCCAATAACAAATCAATCAGACACGCATAGACATCGTCGGCCTGATTTTTCCAGTTAAAACAGATGGCCTCGGCCTGTTCCTTGGTCCGAACCATGAGCGTGAAATCCAGACGATTCACCCCATGCTCCCTTACCAGGCAGCGCACTGCATAGCTCTGGGAGGAAACCTTGTAGTAATCGGACAGGTATGCATTGTCCGCCTTCATGGCCATTTCATTTTCTTTGAAATACACGCGGATGTCTTCCATGACGGACACGGAAATCTTATCCTGAAAAAATTTCAGGGTTTCCTTCCCGGCCTGCGTGATTTGATACAGCGTATTTTTTTGGGTTGTTTCAATGCTGATCAGTTCAGCCTCATCCAGCTCGTGAATGGTTTGCTGGATGGAAAAGAAATCCGTATATTCCTTTTCCAGAAAAAAATTTGTGATTTGTGCGTTGGTCAGGGGGAATTCTACGGTATTGAGCATATACAGCACCATGAGCTTATATAAGGTTGTCGGTCCTTCCATTTTCAGCCCCCCTTTTTACTGCCTGACTGACAGCCTCTGCAATTCTTGGATCAAAAGGCTCAGGCATGATAAACTCCTCACAGAGTTCCTCATCAGATACCAGCCCGGCAATGGCAAGTGCGGCCGACAGCTTCATGTCTTCTGTAATCTGCGCGGCATGCGCCTCCAGCGCCCCCTTGAAAATACCGGGAAAAACAATCACGTTGTTGACCTGATTCGGAAAATCGCTTCGACCGGTTCCGACCACTCTTGCACCGGCGGCTTTGGCGATGTCGGGCATAATCTCGGGTGTGGGATTGGCCATTGCAAACAGGATGGAATCGCGGTTCATGGAAGCAACCATTTCCGGTGTCACCAGATTGGGGGCCGAGACACCCACAAAAATGTCCGCGCCCTTTAAGGCATCCGCCAGAGTTCCGGTCTGTCCGGAAAGGTTTGTCACATCCGTCATTTTTTGCTGCATCCAATTCAGATCCGGATAATCCTTGCCGATGATACCCAGACGGTCACACATCGTCACATTCCGGAATCCATATGTCAGCAGAAGCTTTGTGATGGCGATACCCGCAGAACCGGCACCGTTGACTACCACCCTTGCGGTTTCTTTGTCTTTTCCGGTTACCTTTAGGGCATTTATGATGCCTGCCAGAACGACAATTGCGGTACCATGCTGATCATCATGAAATACCGGAATATCCAGAAGCTGCTTCAAGCGCTCCTCAATCTCAAAGCAGCGGGGAGCGGAAATGTCCTCCAGATTGATCCCCCCGAAAGCCGGAGCGATATTTTTTACGGCTGCGATAATCTCTTCGGTATCCTGCGTGTCGAGACAGATGGGCACCGCGTTGATATTTCCGAATTCCTTAAACAGGACACATTTCCCCTCCATGACGGGCAGGGCTGCGTAAGGACCGATGTTTCCAAGCCCCAGTACAGCGCTTCCGTCAGAAACCACCGCGACGGTATTGGCTTTTATGGTGTAGTCGTACACCGTATTCTTTTGTTCGGCAATCACGCGGCAGGGAGCCGCCACGCCGGGCGTATATGCGATGGCAAGATCTTCTCTTGTCTTTACGGACATTTTCGCTTTTGTTTCTAGTTTCCCATTCCATGCTTTGTGCATCTGTATGGCTTTTTCGTTGATATCCATGCTCTGACAGGCTCCTTTACTTTGGTTGCGGACTTTTGCCCCTTTTTTCATTACACAGTATCATAGCACGAAAAAATTAACAAATCAAGAAAAAGGACTTTCTATTTCTGAAATTATGGTGTATAATAAACGAAATTTATCTGAAATTCGTTTTGATTTTCAATTTTATCCCAATGATGTAATGATTTGATGGTCAAAAGGTCTGCCGACTATGTCGGCATAGATTTCTTGTGCAATGTGTTCACATCGTTTCAAGATGTGAACCTTTTGACCCTCGAATCATTGTAATGAAAATGAAAATAAGCATATAGATCCTATGGCCAAGTCATTGCGGTTCAGATCTATGAGAAAAAGGAGAAAAGATGAGAGAGAAGTATGAAAGCCTTGCTGTTTCCGTGTTACGGGAGCTTGCAAAGGAAAGAGGAATTACGGGGATTTCTGCCATGAGAAAAGCGCAGCTCGTGGAGGCGATGCTGCAGCTGGATGAGCAGGAAAAAGAGAAAACCGAAGTCGTGGACAAGGAAAAAAACGAGGTCGCGGAAAAGGAAAAAAGAGAAGAAAAGCCTGAGAGAAGACCGAACGACAGAAGGCGCGATACGCATTACGAGAACAGAAACGGCAGACAGCAAAATAATAAAAGTTTTGCGAATCCGGCAGTCACAGCAGAGGAACTGACCGATGAGCTCAGACAGATGGACAGCGGCATTACGGCCAACGGGATCCTGGAGGTTATGCCGGATGGATTTGGCTTTATCCGATGCGAAAACTATTTGCCCGGAGAGAACGATGTGTACGTTTCACCAGCTCAAATTCGCAAGTTTAATCTGAAAACAGGAGACATTATTACCGGAAATACAAGAATCAAAACCCAGACCGAGAAGTTTGCGGCATTGCTTTATGTGACCAGCGTGAATGGTCTTCATCCTTCCGTGGCTGTGAGAAGGACAAGCTTTGAGGATCTCACGCCGATATTTCCGAATGAAAGAATCCGTCTTGAGACCGATCGAAGTGCCATGGCAATGCGGATCGTGGATCTGGTATCACCCATTGGAAAAGGACAGCGCGGTATGATTGTGTCTCCGCCTAAGGCAGGCAAGACCACCCTGCTGAAGGAGGTGGCAAGGGCTGTAAAAATCAACAACCCTGAGATGCACCTGATAATTTTGCTGATTGATGAGAGACCTGAGGAGGTTACGGATATCAAGGAGGCCATCGAGGGACCGAATGTAGAGGTCATCTATTCAACCTTTGATGAGCTTCCCGAGCACCATAAACGTGTTTCCGAGATGGTAATCGAGCGCGCAAAGCGTTTGGTGGAGCACAACAAGGATGTAATCATCCTGTTGGACAGTATCACGCGGCTGGCAAGAGCCTACAACCTGACGGTTCCGCCAAGTGGAAGAACCTTGTCGGGCGGATTGGATCCGGCGGCGCTTCATATGCCGAAGCGTTTCTTCGGGGCAGCCCGCAACATGCGTGAGGGAGGCAGTCTGACCATACTTGCCACAGCGCTTGTGGATACGGGCAGCAAAATGGATGATGTGGTATACGAGGAATTTAAGGGAACAGGCAATATGGAGCTGGTACTGGATCGGAAGCTGTCAGAAAAACGCGTATTCCCGGCACTGGATATCGTGAAGTCCGGAACCAGAAGAGAAGACCTGCTGTTGAACCGCGAGGAGCAGGATGCGGTATATATTATGAGAAAGGCAATCAACGGAATGCGCACGGACGATGCAGTGGAGAGCATTTTGAATATGTTCGTAAGGACGAAGAATAACCGGGAATTTATTCAGATGATCAAAAAGAACCGGATTTGATGGGTCACGGTCAATGCCGACAAAGTCGGCATTGACTTTTTGCACAAAAAGGTCTGGGGAATGCGCGCATTCCCCGGACCTTTCTCATATTCCCCTCTACACCTGCTGCTCCAGCTGCTGGATGCCTGCAATCAATGCGGGAATCAACTGCTTCTTTCTGGAAATTACTCCCTTTAGGTGCCGCTCTCCCGCTTCGTCCGGCTCGCCGAAGCACTGTGCCAGCAGAGTCTCTGCCTGTCTGCCCGCCCAGATCAGCTCCGAGGATTCTTCCAGAATATCCGTCAGCATGACATATACTGCGTCCAGTTTCTGCTCTCCCAGTACCGTGTCCAGATACGGAAGTAGCTTTTCCTTTACCTGTTCCAATTCCACCTGGCTCATCGCACTCAGCTGCGCTACTCCGAAATCAAACGCTTCCACATGGAAGGTCTTGAAATCCTGATAAAACAGTTCCTCCGTGGTCTTTTTCTTAAAATCGCTTCCTGCGCGAAACATGGCCTTTGCGTGTTCCTCCATGTCTACCCCTGCAATCCCTGCCAGCACCTCTGCGGCCTGTCTGTCCAGCTCCGTGCAGGTGGGCGAACGAAACATCAGTGTATCCGAAAGAATCGCCGACAGCAAAAGTCCTGCAATCTTCGGTTCGATCGAAGTTCCTCTCTCCTGATACATCTGCCAGATAATGGTAGACGTACAGCCCAGCGGCTGATTGCGGAAATATACCGGGGAAATCGTCTCTAAGCTGCCCAGCCGATGATGATCGATAATCTCTAAAAGCTCCGCCTCCCCAATTCCGTCCACCGCCTGTGTCTTTTCATTGTGGTCAACCAGAATCACTCTCTTTTTCTGCATGTTCAAAAGATTTCTCCGGGATATCATTCCCACATAATTTCCATTCTCATCCAGCACCGGAAAATCCCGGTGTCTGACCTTTGACATGACCTCCCGAACCTCATCAATATAATCATCCAGCTCAAAGGTAATCAGGTTTTCCTTCTTCATAATATATTTGATGGGCATGCTCTGATTGATCAGGCGTGCAGCCGTAAAGGCATCGTATGGCGTGCTGATCACCATACAATCCTTCTCCTCTGCCAGCTGGATAATCGTTTTGGCAATCTTTGCGTTCTCGCAGACGATAATGCAGCCGGCATTCATTTCAAGTGCACAAAACTGTGACTCGTAGCGGTCTCCCAGAATTACCATATCGTCATCTTCGACATATTGTTCCATCATATCCGGCGTAGTTGTCGCAACCACAACCTTCCCCCGGATGAAATAACCATGCTCGTTTCCGGTTACCAGCTTACCGCTCAGTGTATCAATAATATTTTTGTACTGCGTGCGGGCGGTGGCCAGAATCTTATTGTCCAGCACATCCATATAGGATGTGGCAATATCTCCGGTTACCACGATGCCCTCCAGATGATTTGCCTGGTCGGTAACGGGAAGCGACACCACGTCCAGCTGCTTCATCAGCTCCCATGCCCGCTTGATGGAGATGTGACTGCTGACTCCTTCCGTCCTCCGATACGCGATATCCTTTACCTGAGCCCCGACATCGCTGACATATTCGGGTGCCTCGACATCAAAATAATCCAGCACATATTGTGTTTCTTCGTTCACATGCCCTGCCCGCTTTGCTTCAAATAAGCCGTCTTCGGTTTTATTTTTCAGATCTGCGTATGCGATCGCCGCGCAGATGGAATCCGTATCCGGATTTTTATGTCCGATGATCCAGGTTTTCTTCATTTTTTTCCTCATTTAGCTTTCTTATATTATTTGGCTCTCAATATGATTTGAGCGTCGGCATGATGAAAGGATCAAACGGTTCACATCACAAAACAATGTGAATACTTTTGCACGAGAAACCATTTGTCCCTCCAATCATGCCGACGCTCAGATCATACTGAATCTTAAAACTAAAAATTAAATGCTCCCATCGTATACAAAATAAAAAATACTAATACTACAAATTCTACAATCGAAAACCATGCCAGACACTTGACATAGCCCTTTACATTGGCAAGTCCCTGCTCCAGCTTTTCGTGGTCTTGTACCTTTACCTCCAGCTCCTCGATCAGATCCTTCATATTCCGGTAGCATTTCACATCCTCAGCATGAATCTTCTCGGAAAGCTCGACCTTCATAGTGTCAAGCTGAGCAAAAATATCTGTAAGGGATTGCTTAACTCCGACATTTTGCTGTGCAGTGCGCTGTCCGGCGTCATTCACATCATTGACAATCTGATTGGAAAGGGAGTTTAACTTTTCTTCCACACGCTCAATCATCTCGTCCATCTGGGAGTGTACACCGCTCAAAAGCTGATTGGCCTCTGACTGCCGCTGCTCCAGCTCCTGCTGCAGAGCCTGTGCTCTTTCTTCCCGCTCATCTACGATACTTTGAAGCTCTTCTGCCTTACTTTCTCTGCTGTTTAACAATTCCTGCAGCTGCTTTGCCTTTTCGCGGAATTCATCCACCTGTCTGAGCAGGAAGTCATCCTGTTCCATTTTTCTCGCCATCCCTTCCGTTGCGACAGCCGTCTCTTTCTGTACAATTACATGCTCTTCCGGCTCCTGCTGAACCTTTGGTTCTTCCTTGGGTTTTATCGGTAAATCCGGCTGTTCCTTCCGTGCCGTGCTCTGTTTCTTTATGTTTTTATTCTGCTGCGGCTGACTGTATGAATACCGCTTGTCCAAACCATGTCTGATTCGATCCATTGTACGATTCACAACCGTCTCCTCCCATTTGCAATTGCTTTACACAGTACAATCTTTTTTATCATAACATTCCAAGCTTTTTTTGTCCAGATATTTTGTTTTTTCCGCATCCGTCTAAAAATTTCAACCTTTTTTTCGACACTTTTTCAGTTTCGGCACTTTCCCCAATATTATCAGATAGTTTTTGTAGAATTTAACTATACATATTGAAATATTCTGGTTATGTTACCCTTACTATACTAAAGTGTGCCGATCCTGTGAAGCGCCCATATGTGGAAACGGCGCAGTTTTAAGGCTGCCACTGCTGCCAGCCCTCAAATTCTCTGCATCTTAATATTAAGCCAGCTTTTCCAGTTCTTCTGTAAAAAGCTCCCCGGCGGAACGGTAGCCGTGTATTCTGCGTGGGTAGCTGTTTATCCAGCTCTCTATTTCCGCTATTTCCTCGTCGGTCTGATTATCAAAATTTGTACCCTTTGGTATTTTACGACGTACCATCTTATTTGTAACCTCATTGGTGCCACGCTCCCAGCTGCTATATGGATGGCAGTAATATAAATGCGTCCTCTTTTCCCCTTCTTTCAGTATGGAACGTTCTAAGCCGTTCACGTCTGCAAACTCACTGCCATTGTCTACTGTGATTGTCTTAAATATCTGTCTAAACATATCCGCGCCATATCTACGCTCCAATTTATCCAGCGCCGCTACTACCGCTTCGTCGGTATGATTCGGCAGTTTAAAAATAATCTCGTCCCGTGTCTTTCTTTCCGTCAGTACCAGCAACGCATTTTTAGATACGCCCTTTTTTCCTATCACGCTATCCATTTCCCAATGTCCGAACTTTCCCCGCTGGTCTATCTCCTTTGGTCGCTTTTCTATGCTATCGCCTGCTGCCGCTCTTGCCTGCTGCTTGCGTACTTTTTTGTATCTCCGTTTCTTTTTCTTTTTTACAGGCAAATTCTTATTAGTCAACTTAAGAAAAATGCCCTTATCAATGTAACTGTAAAGCGTTGCCACGCAAACGGTAGTATTAAATTCCCCCTCCCTGCCCTGCGCCTTAAGCTCTCCCAGTACTGCTGCCGGGCTGTAATCCTCGTTTACTATTTTATCCTCTATATAATTTGCATACGCAATATCATTTGCTATTTTAAGTTGTGTGCCTCTCGCTTTTAAATTTTCCTCTGCCTTTTCCTGCGCTATGTCCGGGCTGTATCTCATTTCTGTTGTCCAGTCCCCATTGAGATGCTCATATTCTCCCCTTTTTAATTCGTTATAAATAGTGCTTCGATGTACTCCAAGATGCGCCGCTATTTGGGGCTTGCTGAACCCCTCTTTTAGCAGTGCTTCTATTTTTATCCTGTCCGCTCTCGTCAATTGGTGACTTCCCTTTTTGTTTGCCATTTTTCCTACCTCTCTTTTGTCCCATACGCAACCAAAAGCCGCAAACTCTTTTACAAGTCTGCGGCGTTCGGCTTGATCTGCTGCTGTTCACTCTTTGTTGATTTCGTCCATGTACCCAGCCGTTATAATTCCTGCCGGTAGTGCTACAATGGCAATCCCTACAAATGATGAAAGCATTGTTACAACACGTCCGGTAGTAGATACCGGGTATATGTCCCCGTATCCCATAGTCGTAAGGCTAACCGTAGCCCAATATACTGCCGAAAAGAAATTATCAAATGTATCTGGCTCAACATTGAAAATAATCAATGCACATATAACAATATATGCAGCCGCCAGTACGCATACCGCTAAAAGCGGTTCTTTTTGTTTCTTTATTACATTCGATATAACAATAATACTTTTCGAATATCGAAAAATCTTAAATATTTTAAGTACCCTAAATGTGCGCAACAATCGAAAAAGTTTTAATATCTTAAATCCAGATGCTATGATGCTAAATGTTGGCAGTATGGCCAAAAGGTCAATGATCGCCATAGGTGTAAAGGGATATATGAAAAACAACTTTATCCGCTCCCCGGAATTATTCAATTTTGCATTGTTGCCTGCCGCCTCTAGTTTATAATCGGCTGTTATAAAGCGTAGCAAATAATCAGCAACAAAAATGCCCGTCGTTATATAATCCACTATCAGAAATAAAGAATTTGTTTTTTTGAAGGCAAGTGGAATAAGGCTAATTACAATTGTACACATCATAACAATATCATATAGTCCGCTTAACTTGTCGTTTCCGTCTGAGAGTTCTATTATCTTAAATAATCGTTTTCTCATTTTGTGTTATCCTCGTTACTCTTTAGCCATTTTCTCTGCAATAGCAGCATTGATATATTCGCTTAAGCTCTGACCTGCCGCTTTTGCTCTCTGCTTTATTACTTCTTTCTGTCCTTTTGGCATTACCAGTTCGAATCTATCATAATTCCTTTTCTTAAACTCATTTTGATATTTGATCTGATTAAATTCTTCTTTCTGCATTTTACCTCTTTCTTTCCCTTGCCTCATGATGTATAATTTTTTTAACAGTTCGGGCGGCTTTGGCAAGTCCACCGCCCTTTCTGTATTCCCGCCTTACTTTTTAAGTAAGGCTCTTACTTTTTCTTTTGCCTCTTCGATGTCTTTACACTCGTTAAGTATTTCGAGTATTTTCCTCGTCTGGTTCTCCTCGGCTGTTTCCTTAAGCAATTCGCCTACGTTCATTTCGTCGTTCATATTTTCTCCCTTCTCTGCCGCCCAGTTATTTGTTATGGGTTCGTGTTTCTCCCCTAACTGTCTTTATTATATTACATATTCTGTAATATGTAAATAAGTGTTTTATTATTTTTTCAAAAAAATAAAGGGTAGACCGTCCGCAGACCGTCCGCCCTTTAATATCCCTATGCTAAACGCGTAGCATAGTCCAAGCTTATCCAACCAGCGCCGCTTTTCAGCTTTCCCCAGCCTGCCGTACTTCCTTTTCCAGTCTTTACTTCCGTAACGGTAAATATGCCTTTACCTGTATACTTTCCTGTGCCTGCATAATTAGTGCCTGCGCCCGTTCTTATTCTAAGGTTTGTTATATCCACCTTAACACTAAATGGTACGCCTGCTGCCTGTGGTTTTTCCTGTGATTCTGCCCGCTGCGTACTTGCATATTTTTTATAATACACCTCGCCATACTCTGCCCGCTTTTTCCTCACTGCCTCGCTCTGGTCTGCTGGTTTTTCAAATCCCAGTAGTACGGCATCCGAGGCGACCCGCACACTCCCTGCATTCTTTAATGTGTTGATAACAGATTTATGGGCTTGTAACTCGTCCCACAAAAAAACAAGCTGTATATCCACACTTCCGATAGATTTGCCCGCCTTTTTCGCATAATCTAATAGTGCTTGCTTTCTGGTGTAATAAGTCCACTGCGCCAGCCCATAGCCCGCCTTATCCTTTACAAAATTGTTATAGCTGCCATTATCCACTGCAGCCGTATACTGTGTATCTGTCATATTAAGGCTCTTATTATAGGTGTTTTGCAGATTGCAAGAATTAAGCCCGCTTTCCGCGTACAGATTACCCATTAAACCAGCCACAGCGTAGGCGTTTAATCCCTTGCCCTCCAGATACTCCCAAATAACTTTTTCTGTGTTTGCGTTTACTACCTTTTCGTTGCTCATATTTTTTACCGTCCTTTCGACATAAAACAAGCGCCTGCATTTTTCTGCAAGCGCTCATGTCTTATACTTATTATTTTATTTTTTTTCTTGCGGCCCTGCTGCCTCTACGCTACCCTTGATGCTGCTTTGTTCCAACTCGTCCGTATCTGGTAGTTCATCCGTGTATTTTCCCAGAAAAGTTCGCACCGCTGCCCAAACCTTCTTAACAGGTAGCCCGCAAAGTGCCATATTCTTAAAAATGCTCACTACCTCATATGCTATATAGAGCAGCGCGAAAAATTCAGCCACCCCCACGCTTGTAAGTCCCAGTTGGCTACGCACCGTCTCTGGGATAAATCCAATAAGATTTACCTTAATCAGCATATCAATAGCCAGCATAAATACTAAAGATATAAGCATACCCACTTTCCGAATAGCTCCATCAATTCCCGCGCAGCTGTTAAACTTCTTTTCTCTTATTGCCCGTAGCACTCCAAATATGGTATCAAATACAACCGCAAGTGCTACCAGTTCAATAATCTTGTTGTGTGCCGCCATGTTAATAAATTCCATGATTTTCATTTCCATACTTCCTGCCTTTCTGCTTTCTGTAAATTTAATGCCCTCTCTTTCAGTTCTGCGCCGTCGTATCCTGCCACACTCTCCCAGTTTTCCAGAGTGGCTGTCAAATCTACAATAAGCCTGCTTTGCTGTTCAATAATTTCCTGCTGCTCATGCAGCACTTGTAGCAAATTGTTACCCATGTACTCACTCCTGCGCCTGCTGGTCTATGCTGCCTTTTGTATAGCTGCATTTGCCAGTGTTTTTATTTTCTTCCGTAGGTTGTAGCTGTCGGCGTGTCCTGCGTGTCCCGTCCAGCTCTGTATGCTCTTTTGTAATTGTTCTTTCGTTATTTTTCCGCTTTCGCACTTCTTGATTGTCTGCTTGATACGCTTAATGCTGTATGGTCTTACCTTTCTGTGCGTTGCCCTGTGCTTATAGCCTACAAAGTCTATGCCGTTCTTTGCTGCCAGTATTGCAGTTTTAGGGTTAAGCGCAAGCCGCAGCTCTTCCCTTAAAAACACCTCAATTTCTGCCAGCCAGCGCCGCAGCTCTTCCTTGTCTGGACTTAGTATTATAAAGTCGTCCACATACCTTATGTACTGCTTTGCGCCCAGCGTGTGCTTGATGTACTTATCCAGCTTATCCAGATAAATATTAGCGAATAGCTGGCTTGTAAGGTTTCCTACTGGTATGCCTATACCCTCTGGCATATTGCCGTTATGGTCTATAATTTTATCCAGTAGTGCCAGTACCCCAGCGTCCTTAATTGTTTTTCGTATTTCAGCCTTAAGTATTCCGTGGTCTATACTCTGAAAATAGTGGTGTATGTCTGCCTTGATAACATAAAGCGGCTCGTCTGGGTGGAATTTCTGCCACTCATAAAGCCAATTTTGCAGCGTATCAGATGCAGCGTGCATACCCTTACCTTTTCGGCAGGCGTAAGACTGGGATATAAAGCGTTTATCAAATATAGGCTCTAGCACGTTATTTATGGCGTGCTGTACCACTCTGTCATAGAATGGCAGCGCCATTATCTGCCTCTCTTTCGGCTCAAATACCTTAAAATAATGGTACTCGCTTGGCTCATAGGAAAGATTTAAAATATCGTCCCGCACCTTTTCTAAATTGCTCTCTTTGTCTTTGGTAAAAAGCAAAACGTCTTTGCGGTATCGCTTGCACTTTCTGGCTTTGTTATAGGCTTTCTGCACGTTTGCATAATCAGCCATAGCCTCTACAAGTGTTATTTTCTCGCCGCTCTGGTTTATGATATATCCTACTCGTTTCAAAATATAAGCTCCTGCCTTTCGCCGCAGCTACTAACCAGCAGCTCTGCTTTTTCTCTTTGCCTTACGGCGGGACAGCCGCTCTGACTATAGAATATTAAGCACTCTGCCTAAATTCCTCTTTAAGTCCTTGCTAGTGTTCCGTAGATACGCTAAGCCTATAATGCTCTCACTAAGTCACACGCCCCACGCCCGCCAATGTTGCTGTTGACGTTCCACGGGTAATTGTTGCAATTCACGGCACGTGCGCCCGCATTAGCGCCATTGTTCCAGTTGCCGCCCGCTATCAGCGCCGCCAAAGGGCTGTAGTAAGCAGCTGCCCCATATTTTATTATTTCTTTGCTTTCACCTCTTCTATAAGTTCTCCCAGCATAACGCCTATTTCTTTCAGCTTTCGGCTGCTTGTGCCGTAGTGCTGGGCGTTCATTGCGCTATACTTCAAATCATTTGCCAGCCGCAGCAGTTCCTTACTTTGCTGTAACGCCGTATCCGCTGCGTATAGGTGGCTTTTCGTTGCTGTCTTGTCCCACTTTATAACCTCTTGCAGCGTTTCCAGTATTGCGTTTCTGGTTGCTGTTTGCAGACTGAATTTTTCAAATTTTGGATACTTGCTTAGCAACGGATATATGTATAGCAGAAAATCATATATTTTCTGGTGTAATTGGTCTGTTTTTTCCTGGATTGTCATTTCACACCCCCCTATAGTAGTCGGCTGGGCTTTCGCCCGCCGTCTACATAGAGTCACACGCCCCACGCCCGCCAATGCCGCTGCTGACGTTCCACGGGCAACCTGTGCAATACACGGCACGTGCGCCCGCATTAGCGCCATCGGCCCAGTAGCCGCCCGCCCCCAGCGCCGCCAAAGAATTTGCGTAATACTGATAAATGTTGCCGACATCATAATTCTGTTCACCGGTTTTAAGTGGTGTTTCTTCATCCCAGCCCCACGCTTCTGTAGGATGGTGTGTTACACTAGTGGCGTGTTCCGCTCTCGTTACAAGATCGTTAAGCCACTCCCAGACACGCCCTACAGCATCTACGCAGCCTACAGCAGATACAGCATTTATAACGCTTCCCGTGATGTCTCTTCCCGTGTTGGTGGTCGCCGTCCACGCATTTGTATTGGCGTTATCCAATCCCTGCGGGCTGCCAAACGCATAGGCGCAGAACTCGCTATAATTAGGCATGCGCTTACCGCTCTTTGCCAGACGCTCTGAAAAATTGTACCAATTCATGCCCTCTGTACCTGTCATTGGCGCACAGCCGTAAGCAGATTTTAAGCCTTTTGCGCCGTCGTCAGAATTAAGATAAATATCTACCCATGTGTCGCCGCCTAAATATACCATTCCTTCCGGGCTGCACTTTGGGCGGTGTCCTAATGTCCACACGGAGCGCGGCACAATACCGTTGCTTACTGCACTTTCCCAACCAGTTCCAAAAATAATGCCGCTTCTGTTGACCGGCTGCAGGTTGCTGTCTGTCATTCGGCATCTGCCGTAATGAAATCCACCTATCTTTCTGCTGTTGCTTGCATTCCAGCCGTTAGGATATGTGGAATTAAGGGAAATTATATACTGCTCGTCTGCCGCATCTATTCTGTTATCACAAATATATATGTAATAATCACTGCCCGCTGTAAATGCACTGCCCACATCCAAATTAGCCACCGTAAGCAGGGTATTTGTGGTCTTAAAAATGCCCGCGCCACCAACGGCAATTACACACCCTTCCGCTACAGTCAGTTCATCTGTGCCACTTGCATAAAGATATTCATTGCTTGGCGCTACAATATCGCTTATCATAGCCATTTTGTTGACGTTCAGAAGCGCCCTTGCGTCAGTCTTTGTAACATCGTCTACCATCAATCTACTCATACTGTTTTAATACTCCTTTCAGTGCTGTAATATCGTCTTTTGTCATACCTGTCACGGTTTCTGCCGTCTCAATAGCAATCGTGGAGCAATCAGCCGTAACCGCCTTAGACAGGGTAAGTACCGTGCGGTCATTTACTGCCTCGCCTGCTGTCTGCGCCTCTTCACTCTGCATATGCTCCACTGCCTGCACCGTCCCGGATACTCCGTCCGCCACAAACTTCATGCCTGCTGTCGCCTCATCGCAGTAAATAAGTGTTGCGGTTTTCTTTTCCTCTGCCACTTCCACTACCGCGCACCGCAAATAGCGTTGCGCCTCTGCGCTCTCAATTTTTGCCAGCAAGTCAGCCGCCTGCAATTCTCCTGCTGCCACCATTGCCAGACAATTGTAATAATCCTCTTTTGTCTTTAATGTTTTTGGAAATCCTTTCATGGTCTGCCACCTTTCCTAATATGTATTTGCAAGGTAGGAGCTGCCAATATAGGTAGCTCCTATTACTGCCGTTTCCTCTGTTCTTTCGTAATGCTGGCTCATATAGGCGGCGCCCATGTAGCAAAGTCCCAGCACCGCATCATGCTTAAGGTCAATACCCCAGCCACTTTCTATCCGTTTTACTCTATTGTCCAGTTCCTCTAGCGCCGCTTTTGTCTCCGCCGTGCCTGCTGCTGTCGCCCGCGTAAGCTCCTGCACTGCTGTTGTAATCTCGTCAATTTCAAGTTGTATCTGCCCTGCGGCATCTTCCCCCAACTTTCCCTTGATAGCCTCAAACCATGCATTGAAATCGCTCTCTGCCTCCGTCTGGAAAAGCTGAATATTTGCCACAAATCCGGTGTAAGCATCTAAAAGCTGACGTTCCCAGCCGTCTAATGTGTTTTCAAAAACGCTGTATCGGTTATTAAATTTGTTTTCGTACTGTGTAAATAAATCCTCTGTCTGTGCAACATAATCATTGTAAACACCCGCCAGCTGCGCAAGATACGTTTCTATTTTCTGCTTATATACGCTAAACTCGTCCAGCACTGCCGCACTGTAGCTGTTAAAGAAATCTGTAAACTGCTTTGTGAGCACGCTTGCGTCTATCTCTTCCACCGTACCCGTCACTATGCCGCAGACGGCGCTATTAAAACGCTGGTCCGTGATATTCTGTGTTTGTATCCTTGTAACACCCTTGCCTACATATATATCCGCTAATGCCAGCTCCCATATTTCCGTATTCCTTGTTACTGCAGTGGGCACTGGCTTTGCGGACGGCGAGCCCTTCAGTATCGCAATGTACATATCTCTCAGCGACAGATCCCAGCGCACTACTACTCTGTCTATTCTATTTTGCGCTCCCTCTGCCGTATCCAGTGTTAAACTATATGTGGCTGGGTTTCTGAATGCGTATCCGTTGATAAATGCATACCCCGCATTTATCCTTATTTCCATGCCGCTATAAGCTATTACTTGTAGTCCGTCGCTCGGCTTTGGAAAAACGCCATTTGCTATGAACGTCGCGAAGTACCACGCCCAGTCCTCGGCTTTATAGACTCTGTCGTATTCATTATCTACTCGCACAGCATCAAACGGTAAGCTGTTTGCCATTTTGCTACCTCACTTTCCTAATCTGTTCTACCAGCGTAGGCAGGCTATCTCCAAATGTAGCCTCTATGGTTTCCTCGCCTTTCTGGTAAGTTTCTGTTACTTCCGTTATCCTTGCGTCTATCTGTATTCCCCATTTTTCTTCCTTGCAAGTAATCCGATCGCCCAAATCAAAATCGCCCTTAAATTTCAAATTTGAATTTGTATTTATGGTGCTTACAAAATTTATAGTTTTCCCGTAATTTTCCAGTTCCGCGCCGCCCCGTGTCCGCAGCATAGCCAGATATGTATTAAGCGGTATTGTTATCTCTGTTTCTCCGCTCTGGTATTTTCTTGCTATGTCCGTGGCATCACAAAAAACCTCTTCCAGTTCTAAACCTTCCGCGCCCTCTCCGTCCACGGTAACTACCGGCTGGCTGCCATCGTCGTCTGCTGCCCCCTGCACATAAATAAAATTACCGCAGTTTTCTATACTGACGGTGTATTCCTGCTCATTCACGTTATCAAAATCACGGGAAAATATGCAGGGTGTGTTACCGTCGTTATTTGTTGCTGTAAGGTCTTTTCCTTTATACAGATAAAAGCCGTATTTCTTCTCTCTTTCATTTACCAGAATGTCATAGCCCAGCTTTCCTGCCTGCGCTCTTGCTTTGACTTCAAGTCCCAGTTGGGCGTATACCTCGTTTGCATACTCCACTTGGTTGCCTGCTATGTTTTCCTGCTCTAATATGGCAAACTGCGGAAAGCAGCGCTTTACACTCGCCTCACTGCCGCAGTTGTTTATTACCATAGTGTTTATAAGGCTCTGGTTTGTAGCGATAGCTACAATCTGCGGACAGATGCAGCGCTTATTAAGCCAACGGCTCAACATATAGCCCTGCGCCTCTATCTGCTCTAGTCCGTTTTCGTCTTTGGTTATATGTACATAGGTAATCTGCGCAGCCCTGCGCCATATCCCGCCGTCCGAGGTCTGTACTTCCTTCTTTCCATCGTGCTTAGTAAGTATGTTACCCTCTACCAGCAGGCGGCTGTTATTCTCCGTAATCGGCGCAAGTAAACTAAATGTACCCACGTCAAAATATTTCGTATGCCATAGCAGGCTTGCCATTTCGTCTATTGTCCCCAGCGGCTCTACTGTCTTGTCAAATACTCTAAGCTCCATGCATCACACTCCTAAAAATTCCTTGCTATAGAATATTGCCACCTCAAGAGCGTTTACCCCATTGGCGGCATCATATCTAAAATTGTTGTCTCCTATGGCCAGCTGCATGAATGTGCTGTCTACGTCAATAAATCGAAAACAATCCGTTTCTATTCCGTCCCGTGTCAGCTTTGCACCCTTATTGCCATATTTCGTATTAACTTCTATTACATCGCCCGTCAGCATGACGACATTAAGCTGTATAAATTCCCCGGTATCTACGTTAAGCAGTATAGGATTTTCAACCGTTCCCCGCGCCGTAAATCGTATGCGCATACCCGTTGACACGTCGCCCTCGTTGTAGCAGTCCACTATTACGCTTTCTGTTCTATAGCCAAAAATCATGCCTTTTGTGCTTTCCTTATCAATCACGCAGGGAAAATGCCACGCAGCCACCCAGTTTGCTATGTCCTCTTTTGTTTCGTCCTCTTCTCGCCAGAACGGATTAAGGCATTCCAGCTGTAGATTAAATTCATACAACACGCTTTTTCTTTCTATTTTGGGCTCGTCAAACATCCTGCAATCTATCACGCGCTTAAAGCTGCCATACTCATAAGTCAGTGTGGCGCTAAGCTCCGGATTAAGTATCTTGAGCATCTGGCGGCGCAGCTGTAATGCCTGCGCTTTGTCCCTTGTATTGATATGTCCTAAAATATCTACGTCCCTTGCCTCAATACGCTGCCCTACATATGTATCCCCATGCTGTCCCATGCTATTTGTGCTGTAGATCACATTCGTAACGCCTGCTATGCCACTCACATCCTTGCTAACGTTGCAGTGATATACGCTGTCTATTCCCATTTCCAGACTCTCTCCCCGCGAATTTCTAAATGTCAGCTTTTCATTTTCCATGCTCACACCGTCCTTGCTATCATTTTGAATTGCCTTGCAGCTTCTTTTTGCTGTTTTACATAATCCGTGGTATTTGCGTAGATATTCTGTATGACAGTCAATCCGCCTGCTGCCGCGCCGCCTTTTGTCTTGGGTTTTGGTTTCCCGTCGCCTATATCGTAGGTAAAGTCAATGGGTTCTTTATTCATGTTGACTTTTGCCCCTACGTCAAACTCTTTCGGTATGGCATCCTCTATCTGCTTGTTTACCCCGTCCATTTCCTCTGCAAATCCTACGCCTATACCTTGCGCCAGATATACGCCTATCTCGTCCCGCATAAGTTTAGATGGGCTGGCGATTCCAAAGAGATTTTTTAGGAAGCTCGTTACATCCCCTACCCAGCCTTTTATTTTGTCTTTTATCCACTGTGTAGTATTGCTTATGCCGTTCCAGATACCCTCTACCATGTTCTTACCAAAACCAGCGAAAGTGCTACCAATGTTCTTAAAGGCATCTGTTATACCACTTATAACGCTTTTCATGCCCTCTACAGCTTTGTTCTTTACCTCTGTGCCCCATGTAGCTACTTTGGTTACGGCACCTACAATGCAGTTCCAGATTTTTTCCGGCGTTTCTTTCACAATGGTTACGATATTCGTAAGCATTGTGTTCATTACCTCTTTCGCTTTGGTCTGCATGTTTGTGCCCCACTCGGCTACTTTTGTTACGGCTCCTACAATGCAGTTCCAGATTTTTTCCGGCGTTTCTTTCACAATGGTTACGATATTCGTAAGCATTGTGTTCATTACCTCTTTCGCTTTGGTCT
>JAFUTQ010000113.1 GCA_017484135.1 Lachnospiraceae bacterium | reverse complement strand
TCTTCCTGCGGTTGGAATATTCGATATCGCTGAAGGTCTGTTGATTCATAGACTGTACCTGCCTTTCGTGATATCTCTATTATACCAGATGTCGTAGGTACAGTCATTAGAAATGCAAGATTAAATCAGCGTTTCCCTAAACCTCGAAATGCAAGTCAGTGATCTCAAAAACTGGCCGACACGTTCCCTCAGTTATCTCTGCCGCAGCTACGATGAGCTGCAAAGAGGAGAAGACTATCTCTCTGCCAAACAGGCCATTCAGGTCGGATTTTTAAATTATGATCTCTTTCCGAATCAACCTGAGTTTTTCGCAACATATCAGCTTTTAAACGTGAAAAACATGAATCTTTATACTGACAAATTTACACTTTGTGTGTTATCATTGAATCAAATCCACTTAGCAACACAGGAGGATCGTCTGTGGAAGATCGATCAGTGGGCAAAATTATTCAAAGCTACTACATGGGAGGATATCAAAATGATTGCAGAAAATGATCCATCACTTCAATCCGCTTCTGCCACCCTGTATAAACTAAATGCGGACGAGATCGTTCGCCAGCAATGTAGGGCGCGGGAGGACTATTACCAGCTAGAAAATACTCACATCCGCAGCATAAAGCTGTTGGAGGAGGAACTGGCTGAGAAAAATGCTTCCTTAGCTGAAAAAGACGCTTCCCTGGCTGAGAAAGACGCTTCCTTAGCTGAAAAAGACGCTTCCCTGGCTGAGAAAGACGCTTCCCTGGCTGAACAGGCAGCTTTCTTGGCTGAAAAAGACGCGTTAATTCAAGCCTTGGAGGAAAAACTGAAAAAATACGAAGCTTAGAGTTTTCGCTTTTTGTCCTGCAAAGGCCGTAAAATGACCGTCTCCCATTCAAAGGAAACGGTCATTTTTATTTTTACCTATTTTCTAGAAAACGCATATGGAAAATAGATAGGGATACGGCAATATTTCTGAATAACATTACGGGAGCGTCCCAAAGTTTAGGACGCTCCCTCTTACCCCCTAAGCTCCACAATCAGCTTTACCCTGTCATGGATTCCCGTCTTGTCATAGATATTGGATATATAATTTTTGACCGTTCCCTCAGATATATAAAGCCGTTCTGCGATCTGCTTATTGTTCAGTCCCTCTGCCATGAGGTGGCAGATTTCCCGCTCCCGCTCCGTCAGTTCCTCTGTCCCCAGCTTTTTCTCATTCTTTCCCACCAACAGAGTCAACCGCTGCATCACTTTCTGATCCAGAACCGTGATCCCGCCCATGATCTGGCGGATCGAGCCAATGATGGCTTCCCTGCCGCTGTCTTTTAACAGATAACCGTCCGCCCCGTTTGCAATAGCATCCGTAATATTCTTATCATCATAAAACGTGGTCAGCACCAGAATCTTCAGCGCGGGATATCTCTTTTTGATTTCCCGGATCAGCTCAATTCCACCCATCCCTTTCATATTGAGATCCACCAGCGCAATCTCACAGGAAATGTTCTCCAATATTGCAAGGGCAGCAGCGCCGTCATTGGCTTTTCCCACCACTTCCATATCGTTGAGGGTAAGGATAATTTCGAGACTTTCCAATAATAAATTTTCATCATCTACCAGAAGTACTTTGTTCATGATTTTCCGTTTCTTCTTTTCCACATCGACTGACGTCGTCATGTTTCATACAACTCTCAAAGGGCAGTTTCATGCTTCTCCACTGCCTGTGATAACGGCAGTGTAAATGCTGCCGCAAATCCCTCTTCTGTCCGAAGCTCCATGCTGCCGCCGCACCGTTCCACGAACGCCATAACCTTTTTCAGCCCGAACCCGTTTTGCAGCCATTCTGTCCCCGTTTCTGCACCCAAAACACCTTTTCCGTTATCCTTTACATCCAGACGGATATGTCCGGAATCCCCTGATAACAGGATCAGAAATCTCGTTGCCTGCCCATGCTTTACCCCATTGGTCAGAAATTCCTGTAACGCACCGGTCACAAATTCCACATACTCATGTGGCAGCAGCACGTCATCTGACAGATCATCGTCATTTTTGCTGACCTCGATTGTGGTATCCATCACGAAATTCTCCACAATCTGATCGATACTCCCCTTTAGATCCGCTGCACGAATGGACTCTGTCTCCTCATCCAGCACCCGCACCGCCCTACGGATGGCTTCCAGACTTCCCCGCATCCGGTCATTTGCAAGCTTCAGCTTTTCCCTTGCCAGCTTCGGCTGTTTTTCACATAGAAGGTCTGCTGCATCCAGCGTCACGATCGCCGCGGTGATCGTATGTCCCACACTGTTGTGGATATTTCTGCTGATATCCTCTCTCTCTTTCAGTCTCGCATTTTTCTCCGACAAATAGGCGTTTTTCCGAATCTCCTGATTTAACTGCCGGATATGCATTTCCTTTACCGTCGCATTGGCAAGGCGCTTTTTGGCATTCGCCTTCTGCTGTTTTTCCCGGTCAAGCAATCGCTCCAGTAGCAGCGAAAGAACCAGCATCCCGCATAACAGAAAGCTTCCCAGTAAAACATCGGCGATCTCCCTTTTGCGGATTCCAAAGCTCCATCCCGCATATCCGAAAAACATCAGAAAATAGCGGTATCCTCCGTGTTTTTCCCCCTGCTCGGTCCGGACTGTCGGCAGCACCAGAAATACGGTAAAGCCCAAAAGGGTATCCGCACAAAATGCAAAGATACCCGCAAGGAGCAGCTCCACGGCAATGCTCCGTCTCTCTTCTTCCAAACTGCAATATGCTGCTGCCATCAACAGGCATCCGCCGGACAAAAGCACACCTGTCGTATGGGCGGACACCGCCATTGCCAAAAAAGAAAGCAACAGAATATAGAACAGATCTATGATTGTTTTGTCTTTGTCACATTCCATGATCACGAAAACTCCGTCACATCTGCCCGCGCCATCTGATTTCCCTTACCAAGGACAGCCGGCACTATCACCAGTATATTACAAATCAGAAATCCCACAAGTGCTCTTTTTGAATAATACGGAAGATACTCGCCTTTCGGTATATAATATTTGACATTCATCAGGTAAGTAAAGCAGACTACCG
>JAFUTQ010000112.1 GCA_017484135.1 Lachnospiraceae bacterium | reverse complement strand
TTCCAGGCGAGTCGTCTCGCTGTCTATCAGGTTACAGTACCGTTTGTTGGGATCTTCCTCTTCCATGCTGTCGCTGACGATATCGTTGTAGCCGCGGATAATCGTAATCGGGGTACGCAGCTCATGGGATACGTTAGCCACGAAATCACGGCGGATCTTTTCCATCCGCGCCAGCTTGCCCAGATAGTTGCTCAACTCTGTGCTTAAATGGTTAATGGCGTTGCCCAGTTCGGCGACTTCGTCCTCGCCTTCCACTTCCACACGGCGGGAATAGTTGCCGTTGGCTATGGCAATGGTCGCATCCTTCATGGACACCAGCGGCTTTACCACCTGCCGGGACAGGCGGCGCACCATGAACAGGCTCAGGATAATCGCCAGAATACCGACAATAATGGTAAAAATATACACACTGCGCAGGAACCCACCGAAACCGCTGAGAGGTTCCGCCATCAGGATCGCGCCCCGGGGGTGCTCCTTATCGCCGTAAGGCACGCCCACCAGGATAACCTGCTGCTTAAAATACGGATGATAAATCTGGGAACGCACACTGCCGCCCCGATAGATATCCTTTAAAATATTGTTCACGTTACGGGAAACCTGCCCGCTTTTGATTTCCTCCGCCAGACGGGTCGTATATTCATAAACGGGAATCCGGTCTGCCGGAATGGAAACATCCGGCTTGCCGGTACCCACCCGTCCCGAAGCAACAGGCGCCCTGCCCGCCGCGTCTACATCCGCTGCAATGTTAGAGGCAGCCAGCAGATTGTAGTCATCGTCGAACAGCCATATGCGCGCGCCAACCAGACGGTCCACTGCAATCAGGTAACGCATCAGCGTATACCGGTTGTTATCCTTCGTAACGAAATACTCAACCGTGTCCGCCATCTCATGCCCCTTCTGGGCCAGTTCATCCTCTTTGATTTTAAAAAAATAATCCGCAATTAAATAGGAAGTACCGGCTGTGATACCGACCACGACGATTACGATGATGGCCATGAAGCTGTACATCAGCCGGGTACTCAGAGACTTATTCACACTGCACCCCTGAAACGTTACTTATTCTTCAGTTCAAACTTATAGCCCACGCCCCAGACCGTTTCAATATCCCAGACAGAATCTCTTGGGATTGCCAGCTTCTGACGGATACGTTTAATGTGTGTATCTACCGTACGGGTATCGCCAAAATAGGTGTAACCCCAAATCGACTCCAGCAGCTGATTGCGGGAATATACCTTGCCCGGAGAGGATGCCAGATAATATAACAATTCAAACTCTTTCGTCGTAAAGGTTACCGTTTTATCCCCGGCAATGACCTCCATGCGCTCCCGGTCAATGGAAAGCCCGGGATAATTGATCTTCCACTTATCACTCAGCTTCTGGAAGCCTCCGGAACGCCGCAGCACAGCTTTAACGCGGGCCACTACCTCACGCGGGTTAAAGGGCTTGGTGATGTAATCGTCGGCGCCTTTTTCCAGACCCAAAATCCGGTCATCATCTTCATCTTTAGCTGTCAGCATAATTATAGGAATGTCAAAGCGGCGGCGGATCTGCTCGCAGGCAGTAATACCGTCAAGTACCGGCATCATAATATCCAGAATAACGATATCAGGGCTTTCCTTTTCCACTTTCGACAATGCCTGCTGCCCGTCTTCCGCCTCAATTACCTGAAAGTCCTCTTTTGCAAAATACACCCGCAGAATTTCGCGAATGCTTACCTCATCATCTGCAATCAAAATTTTATACATAGTCGTCTCCTTCTTTCTTTTATAACTCTTTCTTTCATAACTATAATACATTCTAATACAATTCTTTCCTGCTTATTATACAATATAAAAGAGTTTAAAGAACAGTAGCAAAATATGCATCTCACAAAAGATTTACAAAAATGACGAAAAAGTGACACATAAAAACAGGCAAACCATCACTGATTTGCCTGCCTCAAAATACGTCGCAAACGAAAAAAGCTTAAGCTGTTCAGTTATATACCCTGCCAGCACCCAAATAGCGTTCCCCCCAGTATCCCGTGAACACTTCCGCAACAGAAATGCCCTTGCTGGAAGAAGCATGAATAAATTTCCCGTCCCCTACATAAATACCTACATGCGAAGCACCGGGGGCATAGGTCTGGAAAAATACAAGGTCCCCTGTCCGCAGATTAGAGCGATTGATACGGGTCACAGCATCATACTGTAAATCCGCCATACGCGGAAGAGAAATACCCGCCTGCCGGAACACATAGCAGACAAAGCCGGAACAGTCAAATCCGCCGGGAGACATGCCGCCAAACATATACGGCACGCCCAGCATGCTGTACGCAGTCCGCATGATCGACCGGGTAATTGCATGGTTACCGAAACGGTCGGGAGGCATAGCCTTATTCATCAGGTTACGGTATGTGCCGTCATCAACTACACCGTCCGCTTTCAGACCTTTAGCTGTCTGAAAAGCTTTTACAGCCTGTTCGGTTGCCGGACCGAACACACCGTCCACCGTACCCACCTCATAATTAAGTACGGCTAACTGTTTCTGGATTTCCACAATTTCTTCTCCGCGATCGCCACGGGCAAAATCCGCAAAAGCAGTGGAAAACGAGAAACAGGATAACGCAGCTGCCACAACTACTGTGGTCAGTTTTTTCAAAGACATACTAAACACCCTCTCAGACAAATCGTTATTGGCAATTTCTGAGATTCATAAAAACCAATGTAAAAGCGAGACCTACTATTACAGCAAATTAATACAAATCTCCAAACTAATCATCACTATGTTAGTTATTATACCACAAATTTCGCAGGATATTGTGAACTTTTCCCACCACCAGCTCATAATTTGTCTTGATGACGCCTGTTTGATGTCATTTTGCGCAGCTGTCAACCGTGCGTGTTTAAATCATTTCGAGACTAAATTTTCTAATTTTACGAAAAATTACACGCAATTTAAATTGTGAACTTTTGCAAATCTGAAACAAAAATAAGGGAAGCCGTTTTTACACAGCTTCCCTTTTGTTTGCGAGGTGAGTGTTCAATAAGCCGAGTTCTGTTCCGACATGCGGTGGCAATCATTTATCTATTCCTGCGATTACTCGCAAGATACAGCGACACAACCCGGAAGGTTCAGCGGGCCGCTTCATCCCTTC
>JAFUTQ010000018.1 GCA_017484135.1 Lachnospiraceae bacterium | reverse complement strand
GTCCCGGATCAGATCCGAAAAATAAAGCAGATTCCGCAAGGGCATGTTCGGGCAATAGCTGGACTGATGTTCATACAAGTTGATGGTAGCGTCGATAATAAACGACGCATCATTTCTGTTTGAGAGAGAAAAGCTGCTTTCTAATTTTGTTACCTGTACATCCTCCGGATTGTTGTAATGTGTGTTGTTTAGTGCATTATACACCTCCAGCGCATACTCCGGTGTATCCATCAGCATGCTGAACACATCACTTTTGTACTCCCGGTTTCCTGTTTCTGACATATAAATCCTCCTTTGAAGCTTGGCAGGAGATTTTCTGTCAGATCAGATTGTTGTATGTTATAGCGGCGCAGCGCATAGCATCCGATACAATATCCCGTATCTCTTGTCCGAAAACTCCTGCTTATTCTGTTGATAGATGGATTGTAAAAGCAAGAATTTTCAAGATGATGATATCTTATGATTGATACGAAATTATCATGGAGAGACGTGCAGGCTTTCGGTACACGTTCGGCAAGAAAATTTGCTTTGAAATCAGTATAAGTGATGGCATTGACATTTGCAAGAAGGATTCAATCATTTATAAAAATTTAATAAATATTAAGTGGAAGTCAGGTGGATGAAATGCTGATCATATGCAGATTGGAGCAAAAATTTGGAATGAGCAAGGGGCGTGTCTCAAAAAGTATACTTTTTGAGACAGCGGAAACCTGAAACAGTTGTGGGAAAAGGGGTGCGGATGAAAAGACAGAGCAACAGAGAGTACAAAAACAACCAATTTATACGGATAGGAGGTTTAAAATGAACCAAATAACACAAAAAAGTGTAGCGAAGTACCTGACATTTATGGCTCTGGTAGGGATCCTGCTGTTTGGAGTGCGGGGGCTTACGGCGTATGCGTCGGAGGTTGCTTCGGGTAATTGCGGAGCGGATGGAGCTAACGTGACCTGGACACTGGATGAGGATGGCAAGCTGACGATCAGCGGGACGGGGGAGATGGCGGACTACGATGTTTTTTTTGATTATGGTACTCACGATACGGATTATAGTAAGGCATCTCCATGGTCTAAGGATCATAGAGAGAAGGTGGAAACTGTTGAAATAACAGATGGTGTGACAGAAATCGGATGGATCAATGACGGAACCTTATGGTATTATACCGACGCAAACGGTGATATGCAGACGGGCTGGATCAATGACGGCGATACCTGGTACTATCTGGATGCAAGCGGCGCAATGCAGACCGGATGGCTCAGTGACGGCGGTTCCTGGTACTATCTCGGCACCAACGGCGCAATGAGAATCGGCTGGTACAGCGTAGGCGGAAAGTATTATTACAGCTATGCTTCCGGCAAGCTGGCGGTAAGTACCAAAATCGGCAGCTACCGCGTCAACGCGAACGGAGAGTGGATAAGATAGGGACACAAACGTAGCGTTACATTTTTATCCCGTTTGATATACATATGATTTGAGGGTCAAAAGGTCATGCCGACCATGTCGGCATAGACTTTTTGCACAAAAATCGTTTTGAAAAGCTCGCTTTCCAAAGAGATTTCTTGTGCAAAGTGTTCACATCGATTCACGATGTGAAACTTTTGACCCTCAAATCATACATATTACGAAACAACCAAAAAGTGTAAGGTCTTGTTAAGCAGTCAAGGTCTTACACTTTTTTCTTTATGGAGCTGTTACCATTCCAAAACAGGATTCGCCCAACTACTTGAAAAATAAAAACAAAACAATTATAATATTGAAATATATGAACGCTGCAGGGCAACGCATGACTGGCGGGCGGTGCAGTTACGACAATTCATATCTGGAGGTTATAAAATGACTGGTAAAATGGAGAACGAATGGGGCAAGGTGGTCATTGATCGTGATGTAATCGCAACGTATGCCGGGTCTGTGGCGGTAGAGTGCTTCGGAATCGTGGGGATGGCCGCGGTCAATATGAAAGATGGTCTTGTCAGACTGTTGAAACGGGATTATCTGACACATGGTATAAATGTGGGAATAGATGACGAAAATAAAATAACAATCGATTTTCATGTGATTGTTTCCTATGGGGTCAGTATTGCTACAGTAACCGATAATCTGATTTCCACCGTCAGGTATCAGGTGGAGGAGTTTACCGGAATGAAGATTGCAAAAATCAACATTTATGTTGAAGGCGTAAGAGTGATTGATTAAGGAGGAACATTCAAAGTGGAAATAAATAGGATCAATGCGGAAACGTTTGCCAAAATGTTTTTGGCAGGTGCGAAAAATCTGGATGCAAAAAAAGAATGGATCAACGAATTGAATGTATTTCCCGTTCCCGATGGCGATACCGGCACCAATATGTCTATGACAATCCTGTCGGCAGCAAAAGAGGTGCACGCACTGGAAAATCCCACGATGGCGAGTCTTTCAAAGGCGATATCCTCCGGTTCTCTGCGCGGCGCAAGGGGAAATTCCGGTGTGATTTTATCACAGCTGTTCCGGGGCTTCACAAAGGTGATCAAAACATACGATGAGCTGGATGTGATGATTGTCACAGAAGCGGCGCAGAAGGCAGTTGAGACGGCCTATAAGGCGGTCATGAAGCCGAAGGAGGGGACGATTCTTACCGTTGCAAAGGGGGCAGCCAATAAGGCGCTGGAGCTCTGTGAGGAAACGGACGATCTGGTTTTCTTTATCGGCGAGGTCATCAAAGAGGCGGAATATGTGCTGGACAAAACACCGGAAATGCTGCCGGTACTTAAGCAGGCAGGCGTTGTGGACTCCGGCGGACAGGGACTGGTGCAGGTTTTGAAGGGTGCCTATGATGTTTTGCTTGGAAAAGAGGTTGACTATTCTCTGGAAGCAGAGGGAACTGCGAAGGCGGATACTGCTGCGGCGCAGGAAGCGGAGGAAATCAAATTCGGTTACTGCACAGAGTTTATCATTGTGTTAGAGCGCCCGCTGACGCAAAAGCAGGAGCAGGAATACAAGAGCTACCTGGATTCCATTGGTGATTCTATTGTGGTTGTAGCAGATGATGAGTTTGTAAAGACACATGTACATACCAATGATCCGGGACTGGCGATTCAGAAGGCATTGACACATGGTTCTTTGACAAAAATCAAAATCGATAATATGCGTGAGGAGCATCAGGAGAAGCTGAAAAAGGAGACAGAAAAACAGGCATCCGGGCAGGTGCAGGCAAATCAGAGAAACGAAGAAGCAACCGAAAAGAATCCTCAAAAAGAGTCAAAAAAGGAACCGAAAAAGGAGATGGGCTTTATCTCCGTATCCATCGGCGAGGGAATCAATGAGGTCTTCCGGGGATTGGGCGTGGACTACATTATCGAGGGCGGTCAGACCATGAATCCCAGCACAGAGGATATGCTCAATGCCATTGAAGCGGTAAACGCAGACAACATTTTTATTCTGCCGAACAATAAAAATATTATACTTGCCGCAAATCAGGCGGCATCCCTGGTAAAGGAGAAGCATGTGTTTGTGATTCCAACCAAAACCATACCCCAGGGAATCACGGCAATGATCAACTATATTCCGGACAAAACGGCCGAGGAAAATGCAGCCTCTATGTCGGAGGAGCTTGCCAATGTGAAGACCGGTCAGGTTACCTATGCAGTGAGAGACACGGTAATTGATGACAAGGAAATCAAGCAGGGCGATTTTATGGGAATCGGGGACAAATCCAT
Organism: Lachnospiraceae bacterium; assembly: GCA_017484135.1. Taxonomy (GTDB): domain Bacteria; phylum Bacillota; class Clostridia; order Lachnospirales; family Lachnospiraceae; genus Roseburia_C. The sequence continues at coordinate 13,317 of JAFUTQ010000018.1, read as the reverse complement.
TCTTGCCGTCGGGCAGGAGCTGGATGCAACGGCCAAAGCAATGATTGAGGAAATGGTGGATGAGGAATCCGGAATCATATCCGTTTATTACGGGGAAGAAGTGACCGAGGAACAGGCCACAGCCTTTGGAGAGAGCCTACAGACAGCCTTTCCCGAGATTGAGATAGAGGTACAATTTGGCGGTCAGCCGATCTATTACTATGTGGTGTCCGTAGAATAGCAGGTGTGGAATGAGCAGAACAGATTCCGTTGCATGTTTGCATGGAGTGGGACCTAAAACAGAAAAGCTGTTTCAGAAGCTGGGAGTGTATACCGTTGAGGATATGCTTCTGGCTTTTCCGCGTGATTACAGAAAAATACCGGGAATTACGGATATCCGGGAAATCAGTGCAGAACGGGAGTACGCAGTAAATGTGCGGATTGAGGGGACCCCGGTGGTCAAAAACACATCCCGCATGCAGGTTTTGCTGGCGCGTGTATCGGACGGAACCGGTGTGATGGGCGCGGTCTGGTATCGGATGCCTTATCTGAAAAATCAGCTGATGGCGCAGCGGGAATGCATTCTCATAGGGAGAGTGGTGTATAAAAACGGACGCTACGAGATGGAACAGCCGGAAATCCTGGACAGACAGAAATATCAGGAAATGGCGGAGGGACTGCAGCCGATCTATAATCTGACCAAGGGCATTACCAACCGACAATACAGCAAATATGTAAAGCTGGCCTTGCAGGAAGCGGGCGGGACAGATTATCTTCCGCTGGATATCCGCAGGCGGCATAACCTGATGGCGCAATCGGATGCGCTGACCCGGATTCATTTTCCGGAAAACATGGATCAGCTGGTCGATGCCAGACGCAGGCTGGTATTTGATGAGTTTTTTTTATTTCTTTTACAGATGCAGCGTTTTAAGGAGCATACCGGACGGATTCCCAATCATTTTCCGCTGGAGCCGGACGGTTTTTGCGAACGGCTTTTGCAAAAGCTTCCGTTTACGTTAACCGATGCACAGCTGAGGGCACTCGGGGAGCTGGAACGGGATCTGGAGGGAGCGGACACGATGCAACGGCTCCTGCAGGGAGATGTGGGCTCCGGAAAAACGATTCTTGCATTTCTTTTGATGGCGCGCATGGCGGCAAGCGGAAGGCAGTCTGCGATTATGGCACCGACCGAGGTGCTTGCAAAGCAGCATTATGACACGTTTTGTCAGTGGATGAAGCAGTTTGAACTGGATTTCCCGGTGCTCCTTCTGACCGGGGCATTGACTGCAAAGCAAAAAAGAGAGGTATATGAGAGAATCGCGCAGGAGGAAAACGCGCTGATTGTCGGCACGCATGCCCTGATACAGGAAAAGGTATCCTATCGCAATCTGGCATTGGTGGTCACCGATGAGCAGCACCGATTCGGAGTTCGCCAAAGAGAGACCTTTTCGGACAAAGGGATGGAGCAGCCGCATGTGCTGGTCATGAGTGCCACGCCGATTCCCAGAACACTTGCCATTATTCTGTACGGGGATCTGGATATTTCGGTGGTGGATGAGCTTCCGGCGAGACGGCTGCCGATCAAAAACTGCGTGGTAGGCGGGCAAAAACGGGAGACCTCCTGGAATTTTATCCGGGGTGAGGTAGAGAAGGGGCATCAGGCCTATATCATCTGTCCGCTGGTGGAAGCGGACGAAGACGGGGACACAGAGCTGGAGGATGTGGTAAGCTATACAAAAAAAGTAAAAAAATATCTCCCGGGCTGTTCGGCGGCATTTCTGCATGGGAAAATGAATAATTCCGAAAAAAATCAAATTATGGAAGATTTTGCCGCCGGGAAAATTCAGATCCTGGTGTCGACCACTGTCATTGAGGTGGGAATCAATGTGCCCAATGCCACGGTCATGATGATAGAGAATGCGCAGCGGTTCGGACTGGCACAGCTTCATCAGCTGCGAGGGCGCGTCGGGAGAGGAGACGCACAGTCCTATTGTATTATGATCAATACCTCGAATAACGAGGGTGCACAAAAAAGACTGGACATATTAAATCACTCCAACGACGGCTTTGAGATTGCCTCAAAGGATCTGAAAATGCGGGGACCGGGAGATTTCTTTGGAATCCGTCAGAGTGGGATGCTGGAATTTCGATTGGCAGACGTCTATCAGGATGCCGGGCTTTTGATGCTTGCATCAGATGAGGCAAAGGAATATATCAGCCGTAGTATGGAAAATCCCGATGATGCGGATGAAATGTTAGAAGCCGAGCTGAGTCGCAGGTACAATTTGTATGAAAAACGTATCAATCTGTAGCACGACTGGGGACAGGATAGAGAATAGCCGGTTCACATCGTGAAACGATGTGAACATTTTGCACAAGAACCGCTTCGGAAAGCTGGCTTTTCGAAGCGGTTCTTGTGCAAAAAAGTCTATGTCGGCTACGCCGACATGACCGACTATTCTCCATCCTGTCCCCAGTCGTGAATCTCAGACTAAGTTTACTTTCCTGCCATCTGACGTTCCTGGGCTTCAATCATCTTTTTGACCATATAACCACCCACAGATCCATTCTGACGGGAAGTCAGGTCACCGTTATAGCCGTTGGTAAGCGGAACACCCAGCTCATTTGCAACCTCATATTTGAACTGATCCAATGCGTGCTTTGCCTCCGGGACATTTGTTTTGTTTGACATAACTGTTTCCTCCTTTGCATGATGAATATTTTGTAACCTGAGTTACAAGACTATTATTTACAGCGGGATGAAATCTATGCGAAAAAAATTTGGTTGTTTTGGGGTTTGGTTACTATTTGTGCCAGACTTGCAAAAAAAATGAAATCTGGTATATTAAATACATGTATCTCAAATCACTAATTATAATATAGTAAGAAGGGAAAAATCATGACAAAAATCGATATTATCTCCGGATTTTTAGGAGCAGGAAAAACAACATTTATTAAAAAGATGCTGGACGAGAGCTTTCAAAATGAGCAGATCGTGCTGATTGAGAACGAATTCGGAGAGGTGGGAATTGACGGCGGCTTTCTAAAGGATGCCGGCATTGAAATCACGGAAATGAACTCCGGCTGTATCTGCTGCTCTCTGGTGGGAGATTTTGGCAAAAATCTAAATGAAGTCATTGAAAAATTTCATCCGGATCGCATTTTGATCGAGCCGTCCGGCGTGGGAAAGCTGTCTGATGTCATGAAATCAGTCATCGACATCGAAAAAGAACAGGATGTGAAATTAAATGCGCTGGTAACGGTGGTAAATGCCAAGAAGGCATCCAAGCAGATGAAGGCCTTTGGAGAATTTTTCAATAATCAGATCGAACATGCCACCACGATTATTCTGAGCCGGACACAGGATACCACGCCGGAGCAGCTGGAGCTTTGCGTCAAACAGATGCAGGAATTAAACGGAAAGGCCGCGATCATCACAACTCCCTGGGATGAGATCAAGGGCGAAAATATCTTGAAGGTCATCGAGGGACAGGATTCCCTGGAAGTAAAGCTTTTGGCGGAGCAGCATGCGAAGGAGGAAGCCGAGGAGCATGCACATCATCATCATGAACATGAACACGACCATGAGCATGACGAGCATCATCACGACCATGAGCATGAACATGAACATCACCATCACCATGGGCAAGACGATCATGATCATCATCAGGAACACGAAGAACACGAGCATGAACATCATCATGAGCATGAAGAGCACGAACATGAACATCATCATGAGCATGAGGGACATGAACACCACCATCATCATCACGCAGATGATATTTTCACGAGCTGGGGCAAAGAGACACCGCATAAATTTACCGGAGAACAGATTGAGCAGGTATTAAAAACCTTCTGTGACTCGGAGGAGTATGGTACAATCCTGCGGGCAAAGGGCATGGTGGAGAATGTGGACGGCTCATGGATCTACTTTGATATGGTTCCGGGAGAATATGAGCTGCGCGAGGGCGAGCCGGATTACACCGGAAGATTGTGTGTGATCGGATCGGAGCTGAAAGAGGACAAGATTGCAGAGTTGTTTGGAATTGCATAAAAGGAAAGGTGATTCGCAATGCAGGAGATACCGGTATATGTGTTTACTGGATTTATGGATAGTGGGAAGACTTCCCTGATTCAGGAGACATTATTTGAAAATAATTTTGGCGAGGGTGCAAAAACGCTGATTTTGTGCTGTGAGGACGGCGAGACGGAATTTCATGAAGAGAAGCTTCGCACCGTCAATGCCAGAGTTACAATGCTGGAGGAGCAGGAAGATTTTAATACAGAACGGCTGACAGAAATCCAGAAGGAGTATCGTCCGGAACAGGTTTTTCTGGAATATAACGGAACCTGGGACATGTCGACGCTTCTGGAAACCGATCTGCCGGAGGGATGGATCATCGTCCAGACACTGGCCACGGTAGATGCCGGGACGTTTGAGCTTTATCTGAGCAACATGCGCGCCATGATTATGGAGCAGCTGTTCAAGGCGGACGTGGTTATTTTCAACCGCTGCGAGGAGGACACGCCGAAGGGAAAGTTCCGGAGAGCAGTCAAGGCGATGAACCGTCCGGCGCAGATTGTCTATGAGCGCAGTGACGGTACGGTAGATGAAAATGACAACGAAGAGCTGCCCTTTGATATCAATCAGGAAATCATTGACATTTCGGATGCAGATTATGCCATCTGGTATATGGATGCGCAGGAAAATCCGAAAAAATACGATGGAAAAAAGGTACATTTTCTGGCGCTGGTTTATCACCCGGAGAGCATGAAAAAAGGTATGTTCGTTCCGGGAAGATTTGCGATGACCTGCTGTGTCGAGGATGTTCAATTTTTGGGATATAAGTGCAAATATGAAGCTTCCGATGAAATCGCGCACAAATCATGGCTCGATTTCACCGCAGAGATACGGTATGAATTTGCAAAGGAGTATCGGGGAAAGGGACCCGTCCTGTATCCGATCTCCTGTGTGCCCGCGGAAAAACCGGAAGATGAGCTGGTGTACTTCTCGTAGCAAGATATGATTTGAGGGGCAAAAGGTCATGCCGACGCAGTCGGCATTGACTCTTTGCACATAAATCGTTTTGGAAAGCTAGCTTTCCAAAGCGATTTTTGCGCAAAGTGTTCACATCGTTTTACGATGTGAACCTTTTGCCCCGCAAATCATAGAGAAGATGTTCACATCGTGAAAAAAGAAAGGAAAACGAAAGAATGAAGCAGTTTGACAGTCGAAATCTTACGATGGTCATGGATCTTTATGAGATGACCATGGCAAACGGATATTTTCATGATCAGGATAAGGACACGCGGGTCGCATTTGACGTGTTCTATCGCAGAAATCCGGATGATGCAGGCTTTGCCATCTTTGCCGGTCTGGCCCAGATCATTGAATATATCGAAGACCTTCATTTTGAACAGGAGGATATTGAATTTTTGCGCGGCCTGCACCTGTTTAATGAAGAATTTCTCAAATATCTGGAGAATTTTCATTTTTCGGGTGATCTGTATGCCTTTCGGGAGGGAACGATCATGTATCCCAACGAGCCGGTCATTACGGTGGTTGCGCCCCTTCTGGATGCACAGCTGATTGAGACGGCTCTGCTGCTTCAGGTGAATCACCAGTCTCTGATCGCGACAAAAACGCAGCGCATCGTCCGCGCAGCAGGAGGACGGGCAGTGTCAGACTTTGGGGCGAGACGCGCCCACAACATGGACGCGGCGGTATATGGCGCAAGGGCTGCTTACATAGGTGGTGCGGTAGGAAGTGCAACTGTGCTGGCGGGGCAGATGTTTGACATTCCGGTCAGCGGAACCATGGCACACAGCTGGATTATGTTCTATAAGGATGAATTTGAGGCATTTAAGCATTACGCTGAGAATTATCCCGACTCCACGACCCTTTTGGTGGATACCTACGATGTATTAAAATCCGGAATCCCGAATGCGATCCGCTGCGCAAAAGAAGTGCTGGAGCCTATGGGAAAACGGTTAAAGGGAATCCGCATTGACAGCGGGGATCTGGCATATTTATCCAAAAAGGTGCGTAAAATGTTGAATGCCGCAGGGATGGAGGACTGCAAGATTATCGTGTCGAATAGTCTGGATGAATACACCATCACGTCTATTTTACAGCAGGGGGGCTGTATTGACAGCTTTGGAGTCGGCGAACGGCTGATTACCGCGAAATCTGATCCGGTATTCGGTGCCGTATACAAAATTGCGGCGGTGGAGGAAAACGGTGTGTTTGAGCCCCGCATCAAGGTTTCGGAAAATGTGGAAAAAATTACCAATCCGGGGTTAAAGAAGGTATATCGGATCTATGATGAGGAGAAAAAATCCATTGCGGATATGATCGCGCTTGCAGATCAGGAGGTTGATTTTGCTCAGCCCTTCCGCTATGTAGACCCGAAGCATCACTGGAAGAACCGTTATTTTGAAAATTGTACGGCAAAGGAATTGCAGGTTCCGGTATTCCAAAACGGTGTGTGTGTCTATGAGAAGGAACGCCTTCAGGACATTGCCGCCTACGTCAAGGAGCAGCTGGATTGTGAGATCTGGGAGGAGGAGCAGCGTTTTGAAAATCCCCACACCCATTATCTGGACATGACACCGGAATATTATGAGATGAAGATGAGCCTGCTGCATGAATCCAGAGTGGATTAAGGTTACAAAAACGGGATCAATTGACAAAGCATATATAAAGAGAAAGCGAGGAAAAGAGATGAGGAGAAAAGGTTTGCGGCGGATATTTGCGGCAATGCTGGTCTGCGCAGTGGTGGGAACATCGGCAGAGACGAAAATCCTGACCCTGTATGCGCAGGAGCCTGCATCGGAAAGCAGCGGGGAGGAAATCGTTGTGGAGGAACGCTATTTTTCTGCGGCAGAGGTGCAGGAGATCGCGGAGGAAGCGTTTGGAGCCGGAGGCACGCTGATCAGCGGCACTGCGGAAAAGTATATTGACCGGGTGGAGCTTGCGGAGGGCGTAAAGGAGGTTTATACCACGCTGGAAAACCACACCGACTGGCTGATTGACCCGACCAGTATGGGTGTTACGTTTCCATATGGGGGTGTTGATTATTATTGTCTGGAGGGAATTAAGGTTTCCGATTCGGATGACGCAGACGAAATCAGTGCCCAGCTTGTGACGGCATATGCGGCCTTTTTACGGGATCATCCGGAGGTGTTCTGGCTGAACGGTACGGTTTCGCGTATTACATCCGGGCAAACAGTCGGAGGAGTAACAACCTATACGGTATATCTGGTTCTGAAATCAACGGACGACGTACGCGATTTAGATCATTATGCGGACAAGGCAGCGATTGAGGCGGCGATTGCGGATCGGGATACATACATCGGCCAGATAAAGACTGAGATGAATACTGAGCTGGATGCTTCCGCTTTTACCTATGATAAACTGAAATTCCTGCATAACTGGCTGACAAAGAACAACCGATACAATTCGACAGCCGCGACGGCGCCGAATGCAGTGGAATATCGGCAGGCACATCAGTGTATTTCCGCGCTGGCGTCCAGTGCAAGCGATCCCAAAAAGTATGGAGATCCGGTGTGTGAGGGCTACGCAAAGGCATTTAAGGTATTGTGTGATCAGGAAAATATTCCCTGTGTGCTGATTGACGGAACCGGGATAACCGGCATTGGTTCCGAGGCGCATATGTGGAATGCGGTGAAGATTAGTGATGCATGGTATGCGGTAGATGCGACCTGGGACGATCCGACGGTAACCGGAGTGACAACCTATATCTCCGGTCAGGAAAGCCAAGCGTATTTTCTGGTAGGTTCTGATACCGAAGTGGGTGGAAAAAAGTTCAGTGATACGCATAACGTGATGAATCAGGTTACACAAAACGGAATTGCATTTACGAACGGTCCGGTTCTGAGCACCACAGCGTATGACTCGGCTTCTCATTTAGAGACCATCACGGAAATCAACGTGGAAACAGGGAAGGAAGCATGGAATAAAACCTATGGGGATACCTTTTCCTTAGAGGGAATCAGCAACACCGCCGATGCACCGATGACCTATCATTCAGAAGATACCAATGTTGCAACCGTAGATGCAGACGGCAAGGTTACCATTACCGGAGTCGGAACGACAAAGATCACGGTAAGTGTTGCGACAAATTCCGGTGTGTGGACAGCGGCAAGTAGAGAGATTACCGTTACGGGAACGAAGGCAGATGGTGCAAACGCGCCGAACAGTACGATTTCCCAAAGCTATAGAAAAAATAAAAAGGTAAAGGATGTTGCGCTTGGAAGTGACTGGAGCTGGAAGTCAACGGATGCAGACAAGGCACTGGTTGAGGGCGGCAAGGTAACTGCAACGGCAGTTTACAAACATGATGAGAAAAACTACAATACGGTTTCCGTTGAAATAAGCATGAGTACATGTCCGCATACCGGAAATACCAAAGTAAACAACCGGAAAGCAGCGACCTGTACCGCGGCAGGCTATACCGGAGATACCGTATGTCAGGACTGCGGAAAGACCATTCAGACGGGCAGCACCATTGCTGCATTGGGGCACAGCTATACCAGCACCGTGACAAAGCAGCCTACGGAGGATGCGGAAGGTGTCCGCACCTACACCTGCAGCAGATGCGGGAACACCTATACCGAGAAGATTGCAAAGCTGCCGAAAACCGATACGCAGACTGACACGCAGACTGTAACACAGTCTGATATGCAGTCTGAAGCATCTTCCGTCGGCACATGGAAGGAAGACGGCGGACGCTGGTGGTACGAAAATGGAGACGGCAGCTATCCGTCCAATGGCTGGGCACAGATCGGTGATACATGGTATGCCTTTGATGCCGCCGGATACATGCAGACCGGATGGTATCAGAGCGGCGGCGCATGGTACTATCTGAGCGCGGATGGTTCCATGATCACCGGCTGGACGAATCAGGGTGGTACCTGGTATTATCTGGAGGACAGCGGAGCTATGGCAGTGGGCTGGAGACAGCTGGATGGTATCTGGTACTATTTTGCGGGCAGCGGAGCAATGGAAATCGGCTGGCAGCTGATTGGCGGCACCTGGTATTACTTTGCCGACAGTGGAGCAATGACCACCGGCTGGAGCGCAATCGGCGGCACCTGGTACTATTTTGGAGATGGTGGAGCCATGAGCGTGGGCTGGCAGAAGATTGGCACGACGTGGTATTATTTCTATGGAAGCGGAGCTATGGCAGCCAACACCACGATCGGAGGATATCGTTTGCGGGCGGATGGCTCTATGCAATAAAAAAGAAAGAAGAAAAACTGTCGCTCTTGATCAGGGCGGCAGTTTTTGCGCAGGACGGCAACGGACAAAATCACCCCGTAAACGATTGTATAATCGGACAATATATGGCATACATCCCGAAATGTCAGCACGAAGAAAAAGAACCGTTTGGGCAAAAGCTTGTATTGGGGTAGATAATATAGTAAAATAGCAATATTATAATACCTGTTATGACAGACAAATTATTACTGAGTTACGATACCACGATACACAGAAGGGGACTATCATGCAAAGTGAAAAGATGAAGCTTACGTTTCTCGGCACCAGAGGCTCCGTGCCGGTGGCAGGAAAAGAATATGAAACATACGGAGGAGCCACCTCATGTATCCGCGTGCTGGCGGACAAAGAGGAAATCTATCTGGATGCCGGTTCCGGGATTGTGCGTGCCATACCGGAAGAAGACACAAATCTTACAATACTTTTGAGTCATTTACATCTGGATCATGTGCAGGGGCTTTCGTTTTTCCCGGCACTCACTCAGGCAGACAGACCGATCATCATCTATGCGGAGCCTCGTTCAGGACTTTCCGCGCAGGAAACCATAGACCGACTGTTTGCGCCGCCGATCTGGCCCATCATGATCTCGGACTATTCCGCGGATGTCACCTTCCTGCCGCTGCCCGAGACTCTGTCCCTGGGGGAGGTGCAGGTTTCTGCCATGGGCTCCTGTCATCCGGGCGGTTCCACGATTTACCGGCTTACCTACGGTGGGGCATCCTTCGTTTACGCGACGGATTTTGAGCATGTGGAGGCAAAGGTAAAGGAGCTGATCGCGTTTTCTGAGGGGGCGGATCTTCTGATTTATGACGGGCAGTATGCCGAGGCGGAATATGAGCGCCAGAAGGGCTATGGGCATTCCACTGCGTCTGTAGGTGCGCGGATCGCGTCTGCGGCGCATGTAAAAAAGCTGGTAATTACCCATCATGATCCGGGACACGATGACAGCTGGTTTGCGCGGATGGAAAAAGAATATCCGCAGATCGCATTCGCGAAAGACAGAGAGGAGATTATATTATGACATCTGATTCGTTAGAAACCATATTGGATATCGCGATTTCCCTGACGGCGGAGCGTGATATGGACGCGCTTATGAATCGGATTCTTACCGAGGCCATGAATCTGACAAATTGTGATGCCGGAACTCTTTACATAGTCAATGATTCAAAAGCTCTGCAATTTCAGAATATTATCACACGTTCCAAGGGCATCGACCAGAGCGCGGCGAGAGATGAGATCAATCTGCCGCCGGTATCGCTGAATCGCAGCAGCGTATGCGCCTGTGCGGCGTTGGATCAGACCTCCATCAACATTCCGGACGTATATACCTCGACGGAATACGATTTTTCCGGGGCACAGAAGTATGACCGATTCAATGCCTATCATACCAAATCCATGCTTGTCATTCCCATGGAGAATGATCACGACGAGGTGATCGGGGTGTTGCAGCTGATCAATGCCATGGATGAGGACGGAAATATCATCGCGTTTGCCGATGAATACGAGACGATTGTGGAGGCGCTTGCCTCCCTTGCGGCAATCAGCTTATACAACTATAAATTATCGGATGAAATTTCCCAATTGCTCCACTCCTTCGTACAGGTGATGGCTTCGGCGATCGACCTGCGAAGCCCGTACAACGCAAACCATACCAGAAATATGGTAAAATATGGCGAACGGTTCATTGACTGGCTGAAGAGCACGGGAAACGGCTGGCAGTTTACGGAGGAGAGGAAGGATGCATTTCTCATGAGTGCATGGCTGCATGACATCGGAAAGCTTGTGATTCCCAGTGAAGTGATGGATAAGCCGACGCGTCTCGGAGGGATGGAGAAGGATGTCTTTCACAGGCTTGAGGTTGGAATCCTGATGGAGCGGATGGAGCAGATCAAAAGCCCGCAGGCTGCGGAGCCAGCGGAGCGGATGGAAGCGCTTTTGGCAGCAAAAGAACTGATTCAGACATCCAATACGGCAGGCTTTCTTCCCGATGAGAAAATCGATGCAATTCGCCGACTGCGACATAGCACCTGCAAAAACGCAGAGGGAGAGGAAATCCCGCTTTTGACAGAGGAAGAGTGTGAGGCGCTGAGTGTCCGCAAGGGGACGCTGACGGATGCAGAGCGGCAGACCATAGAGAATCATGTTGTTTATACGGGACAGATGCTTTCCGAGATGCGGTTTACCGGCAATTATGAGATGGTTCCCGTCTGGGCAGCGAGCCATCATGAGTTCATTGACGGAAGCGGTTACCCCGAGCACAAAAAGGGAGAGCAGCTGTCGAAGGAAATCCGTCTTTTGACGATCCTGGATATCTACGACGCGCTGACGGCTGAGGATCGCCCGTATAAGCCGCCCATGCCAGCGGAAAAGGCATTTGCGATCTTAGAGGATATGGCGGGAGAAGGAAAACTGGATCCGGAAATTCTCGGATTATTCCGCGAGAGCGGTGCATGGAGAAAGTAGGAGGTCATACCTGATATGAACAAGACACGATTGAAACAAGCGCTCATCGCTTTGGCATTTTCCGCCGGAATTACACTTTTTACCTTTGCCGACGGGTTGTATCGGCTGGACAGCTGGGTGCAGGATGCACAATTTCAAACCCCGCAGGCACTCTCGGGAAATGTGATTATTATCGGGATTGACGAGAAGGCGTTAGCGGAGTATGGGCCTTACCGTACCTGGGATCGCAGCATCATGGCCGAAGCGCTGGAGGCATTGGCACAGGATCCGGAGCATATGCCTGCGGCGGTCGCCATCGATACGCTCTATTCCGGTGAGACCGAAGCCGAGGCGGACAAACGGTTTGCAGATGCAGCGGAGGCACTGGGCTGTGTGGTCACAGCGGATGCGGCATCCTTTGGAAGCACCTCTACCAGAACGGAGGATGGCTCGTATGCATTTGACGACTATGTGATTACGGGCTTTGAACAGCCTTATGAGGCGCTTCGCAGCGTGACGACGCAGGGACATATTAATGCGATGTATGATTCCGACGGGATTCTGCGCCACGCGATTTTGTATCTGGATGTGCCGGATCTGGAAGAGCGGGTCTATTCCATGGCCTATCAGGCGGCATCCCTGTATGCGGAAAAAAACGGATTTTCCATCAAGGAACCGGAGACCGACAGCCGCGGCAGATTTTATGTGTCCTATTCCTCCGGACCGGGTGGATTTTATGAGGGAGTCTCTCTTGCAGACCTGATCAATGGAGATTGTCCGCCGGACTATTATGCAGGTAAAATCGTGCTAATCGGACCCTATACGGTGGGACTGCAGGATTCTGTCTATACACCGATTGACAAGGCCAGACAGATGTATGGGGTGGAATTTCAGGCAAATGTGATGGAAGCAATGCTGAAGGGCGATTACAAGCAGGAGGCGGGAGATTTCTGGCAGCTGGCGATTTTATTTGTTCTCACATTTCTTGCCATGCTGTTTCTCCAGAAAATCCGGATTGCGTATTCTTCGATTTTGTGTGGAGCGGTGATCGTGGGAAGCTTCGTAGTGTGCAGGCTTGCCTATGTCCGGGGATGGATTCTGCATCCTTTGTGGATCCCGGTGGGAATTTTCTCGGTTTATATCCTATCCATCGGAGCGCACTATATCCGGACCCTGGCAGAGAAGCACCGCGTCACACAGACCTTTGAGCGGTATGTGGCACCGGAGATTGTGCAGGAAATTCTAAGGGAGGGTACGGACAGTCTGGCGCTTGGCGGAAAGCTTTGCGAGATTGCCGTATTGTTCGTGGATATCCGCGGCTTTACCACGATGTCGGAGCGCCTTTCTCCCGAGATGGTCGTAAAGATTTTGAACCGGTATCTCGGCATGACCAGCGAGTGCATCGCACAAAATAAGGGGACGCTGGATAAATTTGTGGGCGACGCGACCATGGCATTCTGGGGGGCGCCGGTGCCGCAGGAGGATTCCATCTATTTGGCGGTAAAAACCGCCATGGATATTGTAGAAGGGGCAAAGAAGGTATCCGATGAGTTAAAGGAAAGCATTGGCGAGGAGCTGCGTGTGGGCGTGGGCGT
>JAFUTQ010000017.1 GCA_017484135.1 Lachnospiraceae bacterium | reverse complement strand
TGGCTTTACTACGGACGCCAATGGGTCCAAGGAGAACACCGTCACACCAATGCCCACTCATTATACAGCTTAAGCAACGGAATGGTTAGTCCTTTCTGGCTGAAAGGTATCTAACCACCACAAATACATTATAGGAGGAGATTATACTTATGCTTCAAATCAAAACGATTTCAAAAGAATATGTTACGGGGGAATTACACCAAACTGCTTTGGATAAGGTTTCATTAAACCTCCGTGACAACGAATTTGTTGCGATACTCGGTCCGTCCGGATCGGGAAAAACCACACTTCTCAATATCATCGGCGGTCTTGACCGCTACGACAGCGGCGATCTGATTATCAACGGTATTTCCACAAAAAAATATAAGGATCGTGATTGGGATTCTTACCGCAATCACACAATAGGCTTTGTATTTCAGAGCTATAATCTGATTCCGCACCAATCCATTCTGTCCAACGTAGAACTGGCGCTCACGATTTCCGGTATTTCAAGGAGTGAGCGACGCAAACGGGCAAAGCAGGCACTGATCGAAGTGGGACTCGGTGATCAGCTTCACAAGCGTCCGAATCAAATGTCCGGCGGCCAGATGCAGCGTGTGGCGATTGCCCGCGCCCTTGTCAACAATCCGGATATTCTGCTTGCAGACGAACCGACCGGGGCCTTGGATACGGAAACAAGTGTACAGGTTATGGAGCTGCTAAAAGAGGTGGCAAAGGATCGCCTTGTAGTCATGGTTACTCATAATCCCGAGCTTGCGCAGGACTATGCCACGCGTATTGTAAAGCTGCGTGATGGCAAGATTACAGACGATTCCGATCCTTACACAGTGGACGAAGCAAAGCTGGACGCTCCCAAGCACGAGAATATGGGGAAGGCCTCCATGTCCTTTGTGACGGCGCTGTCACTCAGCTTTCACAACCTTCGTACCAAAAAGGGCAGAACCTTTCTGACATCTTTTGCGGGATCTATTGGCATCATCGGAATTGCGCTGATTTTGTCGCTTTCAAATGGTGTCAATACATATATCAATGATCTGCAAAAAAGTACAATGACCTCATATCCTGTTACGGTTGAGGCACAGTCTATGGATCTGTCGTCCATGTTGGCTGCGGGAAAGGAAAATACGGATTCAGCAAATGCCGAGGCAACGCACGAGCTTGACGCAGTATATTCAGATGGCAGCAGCATTGAAATGGCTTCTGCTATGACAACCAGTATCACGGAAAACAATCTGACGGAGTTCAAAAAATATTTAGATGATGAGTCCAGTGAGATTCATGAGTATATTGGAGAAAATGGGATTGTTTATTCCTACGATACACAATTTGGTGTCTATACCCATGATCCGGACGGAGAATTTGTCAATACCGACGGAAGCACTTTGTCAGATGGCGAATATAGCGGCGGCATGGGCATGATGGGCATGATGGGCGGTGCATCTGCCGGCAACGACAATTTTGAAGAAATGCTGCCCGGACAAAATGGGGACTTGATCAGCGAAGCGGTTACCGACAGCTACGATGTCCTTTACGGTACATGGCCGGACGATTATGACGAGGTTGTGCTGGTGCTTGATAAAAATAATGAAATTTCAGCAACCACGCTCTACGAGCTGGGGGTTCTCCCGACAACTGAATATAAAGAGCTCATGGAGAAAATCAATGACGGCGAAGACGTAACGCTCGAAACACAGAATTGGAGTTATGAAGATATTTGCACGCAGGAGCTTTATATGATCCCGGCGTGTGATACCTATCTCGATAACGGAAACGGAACCTTTACGGATATATCTGATGACACGGCAGAAATTGAAAAGCTGCTGGAAGGCGCCGTTCAGTTGAAAATCGTTGGTGTAATTCGTCCTGCCGAGGATGCTGACTATGCAAGTATCGGCAGTGCTGTCGGCTATACAAAGGCACTCACGGACTATATCATTGCTTATACAAACGACAGTGCAGTTGTCAAAGCACAGGAAGACTCTCCCGAAATCAATGTGCTGAACGGAGTTTCTTTCTCTCCGTCCGATGATGCGGCAAAGGTGGAAGATGCCAAGGCTTATCTTTCCAATTTAAGCACGGAAGAAAAAGCGGATATGTGCAGAGAAATTCTTACACAGGTTTATGGAGACGATCCTGCAAATGCTCAAATGATGCTTGATATGTCAGACACGGAACTTGCCGCAACGCTTGATGAATATGTCCTTAGTTCGGAGGATGCGGAGGATGAAAGATTGCTTATGATTTATGACAGTTATATTTCGTCCGGCACATACGAGGACAATATGGCTGCTTTCGGTGTTGTAAGCCTTGATGCTCCTTCCTCAATCAGTATTTATGCAGACAGTTTTGAAGACAAAGACGCAATCGCCGCCTGTATTGACGATTACAACCAGACCGTAAGCGAAGAAAACCGGATATCCTATACCGATTATGTGGGACTGCTGATGTCCTCAGTCACAACAATCGTCAATGTTATTTCCTATGTGCTGATAGCATTTGTTGCGGTATCTCTGGTTGTATCCTCCATTATGATCGGAATTATCACTTACATTTCCGTTTTGGAGCGCACGAAAGAGATCGGTATTCTTCGTGCTATCGGTGCATCCAAACGCAACATTTCGCAGGTATTCAATGCGGAAACCTTTATCATTGGTCTGCTGTCCGGTGCGATTGGTATTGGCATTACCGTTCTGCTGTTAATTCCCGGCAATGCAATCATTCACGCAGTCACCGGATCGGCAAGTGTCAATGCGATTCTGCCTGTGACCAGCGCCATTGTGCTGATTATCCTCAGCGTGATATTGACGCTGATTGGAGGATTGATTCCGTCACGCAAAGCAGCAAGAAAAGATCCTGTTACAGCCTTGCGCACAGAGTAAAAAATGTCGGAGCTTCCGGTCTGTTATGGTCGGAAGCTCCAAATCAATGTCGGAATTGCTGATAAAATGATCTTATCGCTTATCAGGTGTCAAACAAAATTTGATAATTACTTTTCAAAATTTGCTTTTTACTTAACAAACTGCGAAAAAGGTTAACAAAACTTGACAAATAAAACCTTTATAGATAATCTGTAAGAGAATTTGCGATGATGGGGAGCGATTTATGTTCGGAGCTTCCAGTCTGTTTTTGGCGGAATCTCCAAATCGATATAATCTCAAAAGGCGAAAAAACAGTTTCATTTTACAAAGATGAGATAATACACAGCCGATGGAATCAGATTTCGATAAGGCAGTAAAGGCGATAATACAAGAAAAATATTCATAAATTTTTATGTTGAAGATTTGAAATGCGAATATGACAGAATTGTATCGTTAAACATAGCGGAAGAATTAACACCTATTCGGTTTATTGAGTATGCCATGCCATATTGGTATTTTACATTTACTGACCCTGACGGAAATCCGATTGAGATAACGGGTGGATATGACGAATAAATTCAAGATTTGGTGATACGGATGAATTATACGATTCGAGAAATCAAGGACAGCGAATATGAGTTGTTAAATGAATTTTTATACGAGGCAATTTTTATTCCACAGGATACTGCCCCACCGGATAAAGACATAGTAAATAATCCCGAATTGCAAATTTATACTGAAAATTTTGGACAAAGACCAGATGATAAATGTCTTGTGGCAGAGGTAAATGGGAATATAGTCGGTGCCGTTTGGACACGTATCATGAATGATTATGGACATGTAGATCATGACACTCCGTCCTTTGCAATTTCGCTATATAAGGAATATCGCGGTTTTGGCATTGGTACTGAAATGATGAAGAGAATGTTATGCTTGCTAAAACAATCCGGATATAAGAAAGCCTCTCTTTCCGTCCAAAAAGAAAATTTTGCCTCAGAAATGTATTTGAAATCGTAAATGAAAATGAAGAAGAATACATAATGCTTATTAGTTTATGCTGAAAACTTCATGGTTGTCGAGATGAATTTGCTTTTGAGGTAATCGTAAGACAAACGAATCTTAAGGAGATTAACATGGGAATACCGGGAGAAGATCAGGTTTTAAAACAATTAAAAGAAGACGATAATAGCATAAGATTTTGGGAGTTCAATGAAATACTCGAATTGCGCATTGAACAAATATATGATGATGAATTGTGTGCAAATATATACATTGGAGAATTTATAGTTACTGACGGTCAGCATAAATTAAAAATCGAGATGAAAGGGATACATGGTAATTTGAAGGTTTATGTAGGAACTCATATGCAAGGTTTTGTGGTTGAGGACTGTATATCAAAAGGATTTCAAAATGATAATAGATATCACCTGACGGATTTCGAAAATACGGACGACTTGTCAATTTATTGTTCAGACGTGTATCTTTCTGTAGTAATGTAACAGTTCAGCCTTCTTTTTCTCATAATCGGGCGTTCCGCTCATAGCTGTAATACGCTGCTTATTCATGAAAGCATTTAGTTTTACTGCATATACTGCGATGAAAGATTACAATCGACAATTTATTTCGTTCGCAAGTATAGTAAGGTGGATTTCAACACCTTGTGACCGTCAAGAATATCTGTTAAAATGACAACATCACAATCGGGATTGATCGGAGGACACAGAGGAACAGGGGAAAGAATTATAAATATAGGGAGGATTTTATAATGAACGACAAACAAATAATTGAGAACATCATTCAAAACATAGCGGCATCCTTTTCCGGGGAGCAAAGCACCAAGGACTGGACGCAGGAAACAATCTGGTTTGACGCATCTCCGTATGCCTGCGTGGGCAAGGAAAAGGCATCGAAGGTATTTGACGCTGCATTTGGCAACCTGAAGTCCTGCGAGGTTACGATTTTGAACATGAAAACGAGGGTGAACGGTGACTCTGCGCTGGTATGTTCTGTGCAAAAGTGGGATACCGTAAACAAGGACGGCAGCGAGAATTCTCCTTTTATGATGCGCCAGACCAATTATCTGGAGAAACAGTACGGTGAGTGGAAAGTCCTTCATGAGCATACTTCCATGGCCGCTGACTGGGATGGGACGATCGATGAGTGACAGCAGATGCCGTGGGTGGTATGAAGAAGATCCGATTCTGGAAGAATACCACGATCACGAATGGTGTAAAGAAAACCACAATGACCAATTTCAGTTCGAGATGCTTTGCCTGGAAGGAGCCAGTGTGGGTCTCTCATGGAAAACCATCATGCATAAGCGGGAGTCCTATCGCGCTGCGTTTCACGATTTTGATATCGAAGCGTGCGCTGCAATGACGGATCAAGAGCTCGAAGCCCTGCTGTCTGATTCCGGTTTGATCCGCAACCGGAATAAGATATTCAGTGTGCGGAAGAATGCGCAGATCGTGAAAAAGATTCAGGAGGAATTTGGTTCCTTTGACGCATATATTTGGAGCTTTACAGATGGCCGTCAGCTTGATGGCGGATGGAAGGCACCGGAGGAAGTGCCTACCGTATCGGATGTATCTCGGAAAATGAGCGCAGATATGAAAAAACGAGGAATTGGTTTTGTAGGCCCGGTGATTACATACTCCTTCCTGCAGGCTGTTGGCATTGTGAATGATCATCTGGCTGATTGTGAATATAGGAAATAACTCATGAATGAAATAGGAGGAGGAATATGGTCTACAGAGAAGTCTGTGCGTCAAAGAACGGAAGATATTTGTTGGGGCTTACAAACATAAATTCAGACAGCAATTCTGCAGATGCTGTGGTGTATGAAACAGAGAATTTTTCAGATCTTGGAACATTCAAAAAGGTTCCTTATGTGATCGGGGGAAAGCGTGCCGCAATATCAGACGACGGAAAATACTTTGTGACAGCGACCTATGACCGGCGCAAGGGTATGGCTTTGTACAGTGTTGATGCCAAAAAGAGAATCTGGACGAACAAAGAAATGTCTGAGCTGCAGACGTTACAGTTTTCGGCAGATGGTGGGTATATTATTGCTGCGACCAACAGACATTCCATTTCTTATGTTTCCATTGAAACCGGAAAAAAAGAAAAAACGCTAAATGGAAAGCAATTATATGAAAATCCTTACGGTGCAGATATCATTGAGGAAAATGAAAGCCTGATAGTCGGAGACGTGACGATAAAATACGATTCTTTTGGATGTAATGCTGTGGCGGGAGTTCGGAATGGAGTGGCAATGTCTCCGGTCAGCAAGGGCCTGTATGTGTATGATTATGATGGAAGGCGCTTATGGGAGAATACGCCGGATGGCATTATGCATTTTCTGAAAATTTTGTATGATGATAAAAATGAGATTCTTTATGGATTGGCTCCGGAAGCAATCATCAGCTTTTATGCGGACACTGGGCAGATGATTGATCGAAAGGATTTTGATGGAGAAGGGAGTGGGTTTTGTTCGGAATTTATTTCAGACAGGTTGCTGGGCTCTGATAAAAAAATATATGATCTTCAAAATGGAAAAATTGACCTCAGTGAGCAGCAGGCTCTGTTTGATATCGGTTATACAATAGAAAGCTATGTACATGACGCACAGATACAATTTGGCGACGAGGTGCAGATCGAAAACAGTGGGTATGATGAACAGACCATACAATCAGTGCCTGAAAGACTCCGGAGCATGTATCGGGAGTATCGCAGTATTGTGGTTCCATATATGCAGGTCTATCCCATTGAAGATGCCCTTAAGGTGACAAGGGAGATGGGTATCAGGGAGAAAGGGTATGTGATCTTTGGGTATAGTGAGTTGTTTGGATACCTTCTCTGTGCGATACAGCCGGAGGATGTGGAGGACACTTTTATTTATACAAAGAGCATTGACGGGGAGATTGAGCCCGATGATACATGGGGGAAGGTAACTTCACTCTTTGATCGTTTAAGATTTGAATACAGAGTTTATTTATGGAAGCAGTCTCATGAGACGAAGGAATCGTGACATTCTCAAATAACAATTAGAGGATTAAAACAACAGCTGGAAGATCTTGAATGAGACAGACATTTCTGAATTTGAGATACCGAGGTGTAATATGAAAGGTATTATTTTTGACTTTAACGGTACGATGTTTTTTGATGAGGAATTTCAAAATAAAGCATGGAAAACATTTGTGAAACAAAAAACCGGCAGGGATATTTCTGACGATGAATTTCAAGAATACATTCATGGAAGAAATGCCGATGTCAGCCTTCCGTATTTGCTTCAAAGGAATCTCACGAAACAGGAAGTGATGGATTTAGAGGAAGAAAAAGAGCTGATTTATCGTCGGTTATGTCTGGAAAGCAGGGATTTCAAATTGGCAGACGGATTACCCCGGTTTTTAGATGATTTAACTGCCGCAGAAATTCCACATACCATTGCTACGGCTTCTGCATTAGCGAATGTCAGGTTCTTTTTTGAAAATTTGAATTTATATCAGTGGTTTCGGTTAGAGGATGTCATTTATAACGATGGAACAATACCGGGAAAACCGGAACCGGATATTTATCTTAGAGCGGCAGATGCCATTCAGGTAGATATTTCTGATTGTGTCATTTTCGAGGATGCAAAATCCGGTATTGAATCTGCAAAACGAGCAGGAGCAGGAAAGATCGTTGGGGTTGCTTCTATGTTAGATGACAATACGCTTTTGGATTTGGGCGCATCAATGACGATTGCAGATTATAAGGATTTGGATCTATTGCATGAAATTGAAATTTATGGGGGACAAAAATCATGAAAAAATATACGTATATGGCATTGCGTGACAGAACAGAATTAAAGGATCAAGCGGCGGAATGGTTTCACAGTAAATGGGGAGTGCCCAAAGAAGCTTATCTTGAATGCATGGAAGCTTATCTGGATGGTACAACGGAATATGGATGGTATCTTTGTTTAGACGGAAATAAAATTGTTGGTGGAATGGGTGTGATCGAAAATGATTTCCATGATAGAAAAGATCTAAGCCCAAATGTATGTGCAGTATATACCGAGGAAGAATATCGTGGTCAGGGAATTGCAGGACATTTGCTGGATATGGTGGTGGATGATTTGAAATCCAAAGGAATTACACCCGTCTATTTAGTGACAGATCATACAGGCTTTTATGAAAGATATGGGTGGGATTTTCTTTGTATGGTTCAAGGGGACGGGGAACCGGATATGACAAGAATGTATATTCACAGGTAAACTTTACAACAGATCATGATTACAGTATAATGGGCGCAAATAAAGCGATACAAAGAAGGATAAAACATGCTAAGCGATAAACACGGTTCAAAACTGGATACTTATGTGTCGGACTATGTGGTATTTGATCTGGAAACTACGGGTGTGTCCCCATATGTGGACAAGATTGTGGAGATATCCGCAGTCAAGGTAATCGGCGGAAAGACCGTAGATGAGTTTTCGACCCTCGTAAATCCGGAATGCCACATTTCCCAGGGAGCAAGTGCAGTGAATGGAATCTATGACGAGATGGTTGCGGATGCGCCGACATTTGAGGAGGTGCTTCCGCAATTTCTGGAATTTATCGGAGATATGGTGCTCGTAGGGCATAACATTCACGCCTTTGATATGAACTTTATTTATCGGGACAGTGAAGCATATTCAGGAAAGTTCCCTGACAATGACTATGTGGACACGCTGACCCTGGCAAGGCGGTGTCTGCCGCAGCTGGCACGTCACAGAATGACGGATCTGGCGGCACACTATGGGATCTCAACAGAGGGTGCGCATAGAGCACTTGCGGATTGTTACATGACGCAGAAGGTATACGAGTTTCTACGCGGAGAGTTGGCGCATATACATGATAGAGAAAAAAATATTCGCCTGTGCAGACGATGCGGAAGGGAGATGAAACTTCGAAACGGAAGATACGGAGAGTTCTGGGGCTGTCTGGGATATCCGAAATGCAATTATACAGAGAACAGCGAATCATTCCTAAGATAAGAGGATTCAGAGATAATTGGCAGAGATGAATCAATATAGAAATAGGAGGCTTATCATCATGGAATTTAACACAGACATTTTCACACAATTTGATAAGAAGTGGGCCCTTCTTACCGCTGGAAATAAGGAACGTTTTAATACGATGACGATCAGTTGGGGCGGACTTGGTACGCTCTGGAACAAGCCGGTAGCGACGGTGTATGTCAGGACTTCCAGATATACACATGAGTTTATGGACGACAACGAGTATTTTACCATCAGCTTTTATCCCGAGGAGCAAAAATCTGTGCTGGGTGTGCTCGGTTCGAAGTCCGGCAGGGAGATCGATAAGATGAATCAATCGGGGCTTACTGCGAAAGAACTTCCACAGTCTGTGACATTTGCCGAGGCAGAGGTTACGCTGGTTTGCAGGAAACTTTTTAGGCAGGAACTTCGCGTGGAAAATATGCCCGAAGATATTGCAAAAAAGCTGTATGAAGGAGACGCGCCTCATGATATGTACATCGGGGAGGTCGTAGAGATTTTGGGTTAAAAGGTTGGGAGGTACAACCAAAAAGTCGGACTTGTTTCCTGTTCCAATGGTCAGCGAGCACGCACATCTGGCGGATTTGCTGTAGATGGAGTTTTGTACCATGCGAACTTTAGCGATTGCCGCGCCACCTGAAAATCAGGATAAATGAATCTTGCAGATGGCATCTGCAAAATTGGAGGATAAAATGGAAATACAGGAAAGCAATCAAATCCAACTCATAACAGATATCAAGGATAAGATTAAAGCAGCACAATACAGAGCGTTGCTGAATGTAAATGAGCAGTTGATTAGGCTATACTGGGATATCGGAAATGATTTGAATAAAAACACAGCTTATGGGAACAAGTTCATTGATATATTGGCACAGGAAATCAAACTGACTTTTCCAGAGGCGAAGGGATATTCTGCGAGAAACCTTCGGTATATGAAGCGTTTTTCAAAAGAGATAACGGATCAGAACTTTTTGCAGACGGTGTCTGCAAAATTGCCGTGGTCTCATAATCTTGTGCTAATTGAAAAATTGAAAACCATGGAGTCACGATATTGGTATGGAGTAAAGGCTATTGAGAATGGATGGTCAGTTGCAGTATTAGAGCATCAGATTGCCACAGGATTGATTGAACGCGAGCAAGGGAAGAAGCTCCAGAATTTTGAGAAGCTGCTTCCAGCGGTGCAAAGTGAGCTGGCAATAGAGACCATGAAAGATCCATATATTTTTGATTTCGTTGAGTTTGATGAAAAAATGAAAGAACGCCAGCTGGAAGACGAGTTGGTAAAGAACATTACAAATTTTCTTTTGGAAATGGGCAAGGGCTTTGCTTATATGGGACATCAATATCCGTTGACGCTCGGTGAAGATGAATTTGCGCTTGATATCCTGTTCTACAATACAATCCTGCATTGCTATGTGGTTGTAGACCTCAAGACAAAGAAATTTATTCCGGAATATGCAGGAAAGATGAATTTTTATCTGTCTCTTGTTGATGAGAAGCTGAAAACAGAGATTGATAATCCTTCAATAGGTCTTATACTATGCCGGGACAAGAACAGGACTGTAGCGGAATTTGCATTAAAGGATATGGCAAAGCCCATAGGTGTGTCGGAATATCGCTTTACTCAGGAACTTCCGGCTGAGATTCGG
This sequence comes from Lachnospiraceae bacterium, assembly GCA_017484135.1. GTDB lineage: Bacteria > Bacillota > Clostridia > Lachnospirales > Lachnospiraceae > Roseburia_C. The sequence goes on along the minus strand of JAFUTQ010000017.1, from coordinate 9,358 downwards.
GAAGCATTTCCAGAGGCGGAGGAATGGGCAGAGCATATAGTAATTGAGACGACAGATGATGAGAATATGGAGGTACAACCATGAAAAAAGTCGGACTTGTTGCCTGTTCGAATGGTCAGCAGCCGGAGAAAGAAACTGAGATAAAGGAGCTTGTCAGACAGCTTGAGAAACTGGAAATTACCGCTTTGTGTGCGGAGCATTTATACGCAAAGGATGGCGTTTTTGGCGGAACTGCGAAAGAGAGAGCGGAAGATCTGATGGCGCTTTACCGGGATGAAACTATCGATGCAATCTTTGATCTCTCCGGCGGCGACATCGCAAATGAAGTTCTTGATCTTCTTGATTATGATACGATCGGAAAGTCACAAAAAAGGTTCTGGGGTTACAGTGATCTGACGACTGTGCTGAATGCAATTTATGCAAGGACAGGAAAGCAATCCGTTCTCTATCAGGTCAAAAATCTGGTATGGAACGATGCTAAGCTGCAGCAGGAGAGGTTTCGAAAATTTTGCTGTGGAGAAAATGAAGATCTGTTTGATATCCGCTATCAATTTCTGCAGGGCTGTGAGATGGCGGGAATCGTTGTTGGAGGAAACATACGCTGCCTTTTGAAGCTTGCAGGAACACCGTACTGGCCGGACATGAAAGGGAAAATCCTTTTGCTGGAGTCGTTAGGCGGCGAGCGCGCGCAGCTGGCAGCGTACTTTGCCCAGCTTCATCAGATGGGAGTTTTTGCAGAGGTGTCCGGTGTGATTCTTGGCACCTTCACTTGTTTTGAGCAGTCGGAAACTGGGAAAAATGTATTTGAAATGCTCTCGCCTTACATCAGTGATAAACTTCCGGTTATGCAAACGCCGGACATCGGCCATGGTTCGGATGCAAGGGCGATCGTAATAGGAAGGTATGCCAGATTTTTGGAAATAGAGACAGAAAGACTGCAGTTAAAGCCGCTGGGACTAAGGTATTTGGCGACAGTAAATGAATACGCGACCGATCCGGAAAATACCAGGTATATGGTCCATCTCCCAAATAACAGTATCGAGGAGACAAAAGACTTTTTGAGAAATGCCCAGAGTGAATGGGAGAAGGAGATGCCGTCCTTTTATGAGTTTGCGGTGCTCTTTCATGATGTTCAGATTGGCGCAGTGAGCATTTACTTAAATGACGAAAGAGATACAGGGGAGTTTGGCTGGACCATCAACAAAAAATACTGGAACCGGGGATTTGCATATGAAGCGGCAGGAGCGCTTTTAAAATACGCAACAGAAAAACTGGGGATACAACATTTTATTGCGCATTGTGATTCGGAAAATGTGGCTTCTTATCGTGTCATGGAGAAGCTTGGCATGAAAAGAGTCAGCACATATGGCGGACGCAAAAACAAACTCTTCGGGGAAGAAAGAACCGAGTATCAGTATGAGGTAAAGGATCCCTTTTCTCATTGAGATATATTTTTCAAATTATGACGGTTTTCTTATATGAATAAGATGGTTTATTGATAACACAGCGCTGAGAATGATGGTATAATGATCATGTCAGACAAGGAGGAAACCAACATGGTACATATACTTTTATTGATCATTTATCTTGCATTTATCAGTCTGGGTCTGCCGGATGCACTGCTTGGCGCTGCATGGCCGAGTATGTATGTGGATCTTAACACATCGGTATCCTATGCAGGCATCATTTTTATGATTATCTCTGCGGGAACGGTAGTGTCATCGCTGTTGAGCGACCGTCTGACCTATCGGTTCGGCACAGGAAAAATAACGGCGGTCAGTGTTGCGATGACTGCAGCTGCGATGTTTGGATTTTCTTTCAGCGGGTCCTTTTGGATGCTGTGTTTATGGGCAGTACCATATGGGCTGGGTGCCGGGAGTGTGGATGCCAGCTTAAATAATTATGTGGCCTTGCATTATACCAGCAGACATATGAGCTGGCTTCATTGCATGTGGGGAATCGGTGCATCCGTAGGCCCTTATGTGATGGGATATTTCCTGTCGGGAGGCAGAGGCTGGACGATGGGGTATTGCTGCATCGGAATTTTACAGATCGTGCTGACCGCGATCTTATTTATCAGTCTGCCATTGTGGAAGGAACGCGCTCCAAAAGAGGGAAATCAGCACACGGATAAGCCCTTATCCCTCAGAGAGGTAATCGGCATTCCCGGCGTAAAAGAAATTATGATCACTTTTTTCTGTTACTGTGCATTGGAACAGACCGCAGGTCTTTGGGCAAGCTCTTATCTGGTACTGCATAAAGGCATTGACAGTGAGACGGCAGCTTTTTTTGCAAGCATATTTTTTATCGGAATCACAATTGGCCGGGCTCTGAATGGCTTTTTGACCATCCGGTTTTCGGATACGCAGTTGATTCGTATGGGGCAGGGAATCATTGCGCTTGGCATTATTGCGATGCTGCTTCCGGTAGGAAATATCATGGCTTTGATCGGGCTGGTGCTGATCGGCTTAGGGTGTGCGCCGATCTATCCCTGTGTGATTCATTCTACGCCGGATAATTTTGGTGTGGATAAATCGCAGGCGATTATCGGGGTACAGATGGCCAGTGCCTATGTGGGAAACATTGTGATGCCTCCGCTGTTCGGGCTCATTGCAGGGCATATTACAATCACCTTATTTCCGATATACCTGTGTCTGATTCTCGGACTGATGGTGGTCATGCATGGTCAGATGTTAAAAAGAACGAAGCATATCAGAAACAAAGGTTGAGAAATTGAAGAGAGAAAATAGAGCAAGGGGCGAAACGATTCGTCCCTTGACTTTTTTTATGCAATCATTTATAATAAAACACATGTTGCAAAACGAATGTTTTAGGAGATGATTTTATGCCGCCAAGAGCGAAATTTACCCGAAGCGAAATTCTGGATATGGCATTATCCATTACAAAGGAACAGGGAATTGATGCAGTGACAGCGAGAGAGTTGGGAAAACGCTTGGGCAGCTCGGCAAGACCGATCTTTACTGTCTTTGAAAGTATGGATGAGGTCAAAGAATCGGTAATCCTCAAGGCAAAGGAATTGTATGCGCAATACGTGGAAGAAGGACTGAAACATCAATGGGCGTTTAAGGGAGTAGGAATTGCCTATATCCGTTTCGCAATGGAGCAGCCCAGGCTGTTTCAGCTTTTGTTTATGAATGCTGCACAAGATGCAAAAAATATATCGGCGATCTTGCCGGTGATAGAGGAGCACTACGACAGGATCTTGCAGGAGATACAGGAAACCCATGGTTTAGAAAGGAAAACTGCAGAAAAAATCTATCAGCACTTATGGACTTATACCCATGGGATTGCGACCATGCTTGCCACCGGGTTGTGCAGCTACACAAAGGAACAAATACAGGAACGATTGACGGAGGTAATGCAAGGCTTACTGATCGTCGAGAAGGGAAGGGGACAAAATGATAAAAATTGAAAACTTACATAAGTTTTATGGAACCGGAGAAAGCAGAACCGAGGTGTTAAAAGGGGTTTCACTGGATATTCAGGATGGGGATTTTATGGTCATACTCGGGGCTTCCGGCTCCGGGAAGTCTACGCTCTTAAATGTAATTTCCGGCTTGGAGCCAGCGGATGCGGGAACTGTATTTTACAATGACAAAAATATTTGTGAAATGAAGGATGCAGAGATTACCCGGTTCAGAAAAGACATCATAGGATATGTATTTCAGCAATATTTTCTTTTGCCCAATCTGAATATCGATAAAAATGTGAAGATGGGTGCTGATCTGGCGGCAAATGGGGACTATCGCAAATTGATCGAAGCCGTGGGACTGGCAGACAAGGTGAAAAAGTATCCCCATGAATTAAGCGGCGGAGAACAGCAGCGTGTGTCTATCGCAAGGGCGTTGGCAAAGCGACCGCAGGTCTTGTATCTGGACGAACCCACCGGTGCGCTGGATGAGGCGACCGGGAGAATGGTACTGGAATTGATCTGTAACCTGCAAAAGGAAATCGGATTTACGATGGTCATGGTGACCCACAATCAGAATATTGCGGAAATGGCGAACACCGTCATTTCTATGAACAGCGGTAAGCTGGTAGAACAGTATGCCAATGACAATCCGAAATCTGCATATGAAATTGCATGGTAGGAGGCGGCTTATGATTGTAAGTATCAAAGATATCTTCAAAATGGTTGGAATGCTGATCGTCAGCTTTTGCGCGGTCATGGTATGCGCCATGTTTCTGAATTATTATTTGGATCTTGTCACAGTAGAGGATCTCATCACGAACGATTTATCCGAAATATTTTATACTGCCCAATGCAGCACCTGTAAGGTGGTCAGCGGAGTGTCCGGTGGAAGTCTGCTATTGACAACGGTGGTGCTTCTCGCTTTTTATATCGGGCATTACATTGACACCCATCAAAAGCAGCTTGGGATCATGAAAGCGTTGGGCTATACCGGATTTTCCGTGGCAAAAAATTTCTGGGTGTTTGGTCTGCCGGTTTTTACAGGAACTGCACTGGGATATCTGGGGGCGCATTTATTGATGCCAGGACTCTATGAAATACAGAATCAGGACGGATATTTGCCGGATGTTCCCATCTCCTTTCATCCGGCATTGTTTTTCGCACTTGTTCTGGTCCCCACGGCTTTCTTTTCCCTGTTGGCAATCGGTTACAGCTTTCTGAAATTAAAGGTTCCTGCATTATGGCTGCTCAGAGAACAATCCGCACGAAAAGTTGTTTCCGCAAAAAAGGATACTGATATGCCTTTTTTACGGGAACTGGAAAAAAGCAATGTACGACAGAAAAAATCGCTCATATTTTTTGTTACCTTTGCGGTGTTCTGCTTTGCGGCCATGACGCAGATGTCCTGCAGCATGGATGAGCTGGCGAGCCGGATGATGGGGATTATGATCATGGCGATCGGCATCGTGCTTGCAGTTGTGACGTTATGGATTGCAACGACTTCCGTGGTCAGGGCAAACGCAAAAACGATTACGATGATGAAAATTTTTGGTTATCGTGCAAGGGATTGTTCCAAAGCGGTACTAAACGGGTATCGTCCCTGGGCATATTTTGGATTTGCACTGGGAACGGTCTATCAGTATATGCTGTTAAAAATCATGGTAACGGTCGTATTCAAAGATGTAGAAGGCGTGCCGGAGTACCACTTTGATGTACCGGTCATGTTTATTACGTTAGGAGTGTTTCTGGTTTTGTATGAGGTGATGATGTTCGCGTATACCAAGAAAATGGAGAAGCTGTCGGTGAAGGAGATTATGCTTGATTAAACTTTTTTTAGTTTCGCAGCGCAAAAGAACTGCGTGACAAGATCGAGTTGAAAGAAGTTGATAAAAATGTTACACTTACTCACATGGATATTACAAACGAATGGACAAAGAAAAATAAAAACGGTATTGTTGTGGAAAGACAATCATACATAGTTGGTGGTGTGGAGTATAGGGTAGATGGAAAGCATGTCAAGCTAAAACCGTCCGAAAAGGAGCGTGCAGTTGCGACGATATTAAGCGAGAAGTATGGGAAAAAAGTGGAATTTGTGCCACAGGTGGTACACCCTCAATTTATACAAACACCAGACTACATAATTGATAGTGAAAGGTACGATTTAAAATCACCCGAAGGCAATGGTAAAAACCTGTTTTACAATATGGTTTCAAGCAAAAGGAAGCAGGCACCGAATTTTATCTTTGATGTCACGAATTGTCTTTTGCCGGATGGGGAGATTGAAAGACAAATAAAAAATCTTTATTTTTCAAAACATACTCTGTTTATTGAAAAGATTGTAATATTGAGAAGTGGAAAAGTATGGAAAGTGTATAGTAGAAAGTAATTAAGAAAGACCATTTATCCGCCCGGTCAACTATCCGAAGATAGGACAAATGGGGGCAGGAAATGGTCTTTGCTTGATTATTTTATACCATATTCTCAAAAAATATGCAAGAAGAATCGTTAAAATATGAAATAAAGAGTTAGAGCAAAAGCACTGTCATATGAGGGGAGAAGCGGTTTAATTTATGCTAGATTAGGTACAGAAATATGGTAATGTAATTACGGGTAACCCGAGAGGAGCAATAGATATATGAAAAAAACAGAAAAGACAAATGTGATGCGAATTTTAGAACAGAATAAGGTGGCATACGAAAGCCACAGCTACGCAGCCACAGAGGCCATCAGCGGGACAGAGGTGGCGGCTGTTTTAAATCAGAATCCGGAGCAGGTGTTCAAGACGCTGGTCACAGAAGGAAAAACCGGGCAGCATTATGTCTTTGTGGTTCCGGTCAGCAGGGAGCTGGATCTCAAAAAGGCAGCCGGCGTAGTGGGCGAGAAAAGCGTTGCAATGATCAAGATGAAGGAACTGCTTCCGCTGACCGGATATATACATGGCGGATGCTCGCCCATCGGCATGAAGAAACAGTTTCCCACAGTCTTTGATCGCAGCGCGGACTCCTTTGACACAATCATATTCAGCGCCGGAAAGATTGGCTATCAGGTGCAGCTGAGCTTGCAGGATCTGGCAAAAATATTGCCGTATCAATTGGCAGATTTATGTGAATAGACCCTGCATAGAAGAATCCCGCTGATGCTGCTATTGGGTTATCAAACCGGTTTTTTCAAGCAGTAAATCTAAAAGACGGACGCTGCCCCGGCAGTCTTTAATATCTTGCCCGAAGAAAGCGGTTGCATCCTCAGCCGTAATGCTTTTTGAAGCCGGTTTTCCATCCACGGTATACTCATAGGTTACCCGGTCAAGATTTCCGATTACGGCAAGCATAACATACGCAAAAGACTCCATGTCACTTTCCATGAGTGTTTTCCTGTCTTCCGGAATGTCGTCTTGCAAAAGTATTTTCCATCCATATGGAGGTTCGCTGGTTTCAAGCTCATTGAGGTAAGCACCTAAATATCCGGAAAGACCTAATGCATTCGCAGTTCTGTTATTTGCGGGCATTTCACCGATATAATCATGTCTGGTTTCATAGATTGATGAAGCAAGTGACGAGATGGACGCTCCGTCATCCCAGAGGATTCGGTCATTGATCCGTACCTGTCTAATCTCGTGTTCGGCAGTATAATCCGCATGAAACTCCTCGCGATGGATCGGGCTTGCGACAACCGCTTTTGTGGTAGCTGTTACAACGCCGTCTTTTTCTTCAAAATGAACGCTTGAAATACCATGAAAGCTGTCCACAGACATTCCGTCAAGAACAAGCTGCTTACCGGAAACAGACACGTCACAGGCTATCCAATCTCCGTATAGAAAATCTCCGATCACATACATGCGTATAAAAAATACACCAAAGATAATAAGCACAGCTGCTGCAAGGCTTGTAACAATAACTTTTCGATTTCTTGCCCTGTTTTTCTTCAAAAAATCAATCTCTTTTTTTCCCGGTTCGTCCGGCGTGAAGGTTTCGTCGCTCTCCCCACACATGGAATCCAAGACGCTTTTGCAGTGATCACATTCGGTCAGATGAGATTCTATCACCTTATTTGTTGTTTCGCTGGTCAGATGGTCAATATAGGATGGAAACAGATCCTGAACCACTTCGCAAGGAATTTTATTCATCATTCTCTACTTCCTTTCTCAGTTTATGTTTGCCGCGGTAAAACGTAACTCTTGCCCAGTTTTCAGTTTTTCCGTGAACCTGTCCGATTTCCGAGAATGACAGTCCTCCAAACACTCTCAGATAGACTACTTCGCGGTACGGCTCCTGCAAGTCATGTATATTTTGGAACAGCTTTACCCGATCAGCAGACCGGATAGCCTCTTTCTCCGCTGATTCTACTATAATGGCTATGTCCTCAATGTTATCATGCTGTGGATGCTTTCTGCGGTAGGTGAGAAGTACATTTTTGGCAATGGCACAGAGCCATGTGGAAACTTTGCAGCTTTCGTCAAAACGGTCGCTTGATCGGATCGCCTGATAAAAAGTTTCCTGCGTCAGCTCTTCGGCGAGGTCCCTGTCATGCGTAAGAGACAGAAGATATTTATATACTGTCTGTGCATACTGCTGATAAATCTCTTCGATTGGCTGCAACTTCTCACCTCCTCGTCTGTTCTATCATGTTAATGCAAATTATATCGGATTCGTTACAGGTGGAACAAAGTTTTTTTGTACACAGTTATATATCAGTTGACGATGATCACATTCATTGGGTCTATTTCATTTTAGAGCAACCTTTCAAACAGGCAATGAGAAGCATATTGGAGGAATATCAGATCAAAACCGCCAAGGATTGGTATGATCAAGATGAAGAAAAAGGACTTGAATTATATGAAAATCTGAAGGCAGGCGTAATGGAGGAGTATGATCTGAATGACGATCAAATGGGAGAATTGCTGGATGAGGTGTTAGGCTCAGAAGCATAGACGAGTTCTATCGGTGCGATCCTTACGGGCACCGGAATCTTGTGGGGAGCGGCTGTGATATATGCAGGGGCGTTGACGATGGGTTACAGTGAATAAATGGAAAGAATCTTTTCAAAATCATCTCTGAAAAGATGTGTATGCATGCCAACAGATTTTGCCCCATCAACATTGTCCTGTCGATCATCAATAAATAAACATTCGTCTGCTGCCAGCTTGTATTTTTCCAAAAGATAACGGTAAATGTTTGGATCGGGTTTTACCATATGAAGGTCAGCGGAGACCACAATGCCGTCAAAGAAATCCAAGTCAAATTGCTTTGGAAAATACTGGTAAAAGTCGAACCCCGCATTTGAGAGAACATAGATTTGATATCCTTTTTTCTTTATGCAGGCGCAGAACTCTTTTGCTCCTTTCACAGGGAGCATGCACAGACTCCAGTCAGCGATACACAGTTTCAATTTCTCATGCAGTCTTTCCGGCACCCGCTTGCTGCAGCCTTCAAATTTTTCCTCATTTGTAATATATCCGAAATCTGCCTGTATCCATTCGGGACCTTCAAACAGCTCTTTCCGAATGATTTTCTTATCGTCTGCCGAATCCAAATACAGATTCAAAATATAATCAGGATTGTAGTCTAATAATACATTTCCCATATCTAAAACGATATTTTTGATCATAGGGTAATCGTTCCTTTCTGTTTGGTAAGTTACGATGTGAACACATTGCAAGAAATCGTTTTGAAAATCAAACTTTCAAAAACGATTTTTTGCCATTCTGGTTATCGTGGATTTTCCACTTCCATTGGGACCTGCAAACACAATAACTTCCGGAAGAAGAATTTTATTTTCAGACATATTTTCTCCTCCTATAATGTATTTGTGGTGGTTAGATACCTTTCAGCCAGAAAGGACTAACCATTCCGTTGCTTAAGCTGTATAATGAGTGGGCATTGGTGTGACGGTGTTCTCCTTGGACCCATTGGCGTCCGTAGTAAAGCC
>JAFUTQ010000111.1 GCA_017484135.1 Lachnospiraceae bacterium | reverse complement strand
TATAGGTACAACTCCTTTCTGGGAAGTGGTGGATTGTTTTTCGACAACTCAATTTTACCACAAACCAGTGAGGAGTTGTTCTATTTTGTAACAAAAAGAATGCCGATTTTATGCGGCTTCTGGCGTTTCGCAAACGCCTATTATAAAGAGACAGAGAGAGGTCGTGAGATTATGTGTAAAGTGATTGAGGACTATGGAGATAAAAGAGCAAAGGAAAGTGAAGAAACAACCAGAATTGAAACAAAGATAAACGACATAAAAAATATGATGAAAAATCTAAATCTTACGTTAGAACAAGCGATGGCGGCAATCGAGATTTCTGATTCTGACAGGGCAATTCTTATCAAAAGATTCTGATCAAAAACAAAAAAGGGCATAAGGGGGCGTGACACACTACTGTGTGCTCAGCATAGCTGAGACGCCTGTCTGCTACGCAGCCACTTTGCTACGCAAAGCCCTTACTGCGTCACTCCGCCCGGCTGCTTTTTTCGATACACAATAAAGATCCCCATGCTGACCAGCAAAAGCGCCAGCACACTTCTTGCACCGAACGCATGCTGCGTTTCTCCCAGCAGAAATGCAGAGAGGATTACCCCGCACACCGGATTTAAGAAACCGAGCACCGCGATACGCGACACCGGATTATGCGCCAGAAGTACTGCCCAGACGGAATATGCCATGGCAGAGACAAAGGCCAGATAAACCAGCATGCCCATTCCCGGCAGGGTCAGATGATCGAATTTGCCTCCGCCTAAAATCCCAAGGATACTAAGTACCACTCCTCCCACAAAAAACTGATAGCCGCTGAGCAGAACCGTATCCTCCTCGTCCGCAAATTTCTTCAATAAAACCGAAGACATAGCTGCAGAAAAGGTCGAGATAAAAATCAACACATCTCCGGTATGAAAATCGAACTGTAAGCCCTGCAGATTGATCACAACGATCCCCGCAAAGCCGATCAGACTTCCCAGCAGCTTCTGTGGTGTCAGCTTTTCCAGCCGAAATACCAGACTGCTCACAAAGATGCAGATGAATACATTGGCTGCCTCGATAATCGAAGCCTTCACTCCGGTGGTCTTTGCCAGCCCGATATAAAAAAAGAGGTATTGCAGAACAGTCTGAAAGGAACTGAGCGCCAGAGTTCTCTCCCAGCTTTTCCGGCTCGCCGGATATACGAATTTCCGGGCTCGGATGCAGTTTACCAAAATAACCATAATGCCTGCCAGTGTAAAACGGGTTCCCGCAAACAGAATCTGCGCGGCGATATCGCTGCTTTCAATTTTTAGATACGAATACCCAAGCTTTATACACGGGAACGCACTTCCCCACAGCAAATCGCAGACCAGTGCCAGAAGCAGCACCAGCGGCACCCATTCCAGCAGATCCTTTTTTTCTTTGTTGTCTCCCATGAAACATGTTCCTTCCTGATCGTTAATCCACCGATTTCAGCGATTCCGCCATGTCGATTTTCTCCAGCTTTCCCGACATCACAAGGCTCACGAGCTGATTAAAAATGACCGTCAGCACCAGGCTCAACGCATAGCTGAGCCCCGTCACATGCACGTCAAAGGAAATCTCGTCCAGATTGATCTGCGCCATCACAAATGCGTGGAGGAAATGCCCCAGAAGCAGACCGATCAGACCGGCAATCACTGTCAGCACAATATTTTCCCGGAAAATATACGAGTTCGTCTCCTTCCGGTAAAAGCCCAGCACCTTGATCGTGGCAATTTCCCGCATCCGCTCGGTAATATTGATATTATTCAGATTGTAGACCACGATAAATTCCAGCATCGCGGCGCAGGCAATCACAAGGAGCACCACATAGTTCAGGCTCTGCATCATGTCCGCCACATTCTGCTTGATGTCAGCACACACAGTCACACTGCCCACATCCGACTGCTTCATCAGCTCTGCCGCCACCTCATGCACATCTGCCTGCTCCTCCACGTTGAGGTACAGCTCGTTATATTCCGGTACTTCCCCAAATAATACCTCATAAGTTTCCGGTGCCAGAAGTACGAAGTGCCGGAAATAATTCTGATAAATTCCGCTGACTGTGACACTTCCCCCCGCCAGCTCACTGTCTTGCAGTGTGATCACATCCCCCACGCGAATTCCCAGTTCCTCTGCCAGCTTTGCGGAAACCACTGCCTGTTCTTCCTTCGGATAGGCAATGGGCTTTCCCTGTTCGGTGTGCAGATCTACATATGCTCCAAAGCGGTCTGTCTCTTCCGCCACCACAAGATTCACGTTTTTTGTCTGCCCATCCTTAGACACATCCACACCCTTGACGCTCAGACGAAGGAAATCCCGGATTCCGGAAACCTGTATGTCTGGTGTCTCCGCCGTCTCTCCTTTGAGCTCCGCTGAAAGATCATAGACGAAGATTCTGCCAAACTGGACATCCGCAATGTCGGCAATCGAGTCTTTGAGTCCCAGACCGGTGACCAACAGCGCGCTGCACCCGCTGATCCCGATGATCATCATAAAAAACCGCTTCTTGTATCGAAACAGGTTGCGAACCGACACCTTGTCCAGAAATTTCAGCCGATTCCAGATCGCAGGAATCCGCTCAAACAGCACCCGCTTTCCCGCTTTTGGCGCCTTCGGGCGCATCAGGGCAGCCGCCATCTCCCGCAGCTCCTGATGGCAGGCAACAAAGGTAGTTCCGGCGGAGCACAAAAAGGCGATCAGAACGGATATCAATGCCAGCTTTCCGTCAAAGACATAGTGCATGGTCCCCATATTGTACATCATCTGATAGGTAATCCATATGACCTCCGGAAACAGAAAGCTTCCTGCCACGAATCCGCCAAACCCGCCGATCAACGCGGCACTGCCGGAATACGCAAGGTATTTCCCGATGATGGCAAACTCCGAGTATCCCAGCGCCTTTAAGATCCCGACCTGCATGCGCTGCTCCTCTATCATCCGTGTCATCGTTGTCATGCACACAAGCGCCGCCACCAGAAAGAAAAATACCGGAAATACATTGGCCACCTCCCGGATGATCTGAGAGTCACTTTGAAAGCTCACATACCCGGAATTCGTATCCCTTCCCAGCACATAGATGTCGGGGTGCTCCTGCTCTGCGAGCTCCTCTCTTGCATCCGAAAGCCCCTGCTCTGCCTCGTCTAGCTTTTCCCGATACTCTGCATAGGCATCCGCATACTCCTGCTCGCCCGTTTCCAGCTTCTCCCTTGCAGCCGAAAGCTCACTTTCTTTTTCCGAAATCTCTTTTTTTGCAGCCGACAGCTCCGTCTTTGCAGCTTCAAGCTGTGCGTTTCCGGCATCAAGCTGCTCCTTCGACTGCTCGAGCTGTTTTTTTGCCTCTGCCAGCTCCTGTTGTTTTTCTGCCAGCGTCTTTTCCGCTTCCTCTAACTGTGCTTTGGCCTGGGCCAGCTGCGCTCCGGTTCCCTCTAATACGTCCCTTGTCCCATCCAGCTGTTGTTTCCAGACTGCAAGCCCCGCTTCCTGCTCAGCCTGTTCCGTCTCGCTCAAAAACGACTTTGCCGCCTGATACTGCGCCCATGCGCTTTCATATTCCGCCACACTGCTTTCATAAGCACTCCGACCGGACGAATACTCCGCAAAGCCTTTTTCATACTCCTGCAATTGGCTGTCATAGGTCTGCCGTGCCGCCTCCAGAGCCTTCTCCCCCTGCTCGTACTCTTCCAGACCTTCCTGATAGGCACGAAGTCCCTCACGATATTCCGTTTCCTGTTCTGCCAGTATCTTCTCGCTGTCGGCAAGCTTATTTTTGGCATTTTCTATGGCACTCTCCCCATCTGCAAGCTGCTTTCTTCCATCGTCCAATTCCGCAGCTGCTTCTTCTAGCTCCTGCCTGCCCTCTTCCTTTTTCTCTTCGAGCTCCTTTTGTGCATCGGCAAGCTCTTCCTCCGCCTCTTCAAAGATCCGTTCATAGCGGGAATCCGCCGCCTGCCGACAGAGGCTCTTCCACTGCTCCTTCTTTTCTTCTATGAATGCATCGTACTCCTCGGTATAAAGGGAAGGCATCTGCGCGAAAGCAACCGCGATCTCGGTATCATAGTCCATATCATAGGCAGCCTTTGGAAGATAGATAAATCCGTCCAGACTTCCGTTCCCGATGGATGTGGTTCCCCGGTCGTACCGGATATAAAGGGAGGAACGCACCACGCCGACAATTGTAAATTCCCGGAAGTTGAATTTTTCCAGATCCCCGCTTTCATTCGTATCCGCCAAAGTAAGCGTCTCTCCAACGGATGCCGATCTTGCCAATGCTGCATCTACAACACACTCATTTTTCTGCTCCGGCATCCGCCCGGATAACAGCTCTGTCTGATTGACCTGTTCCGGGACGGAGATGGTTTTTACCGCCGCTTCCCTGCCATCCGGCATCGTTACCAGAATATCCGCACTCTTTACTCCCTCTGCCGCCTTCACATCCGCTTCCCCGGACAGAAGCTCCGCCGTCGTCTCGTCAAAGCCAATCGTAGAAATCAGCCTGAAATCATAAAAATTCAGGCTGCTCAGATAAAGATCTGCCGTGTGAACCATAACCTTATGCGTCACCTTAAGACCTGCGAAAAAGCCAACCCCCAGCGCGATAATCAGCAGGATTGCCAGATATCTTCCCAGGCTCGATTTGATTTCCCGGAGGGTTGTTTTCATCATTCCTCTGCTCATTTTTTACCACTCCAGTTCATCCACATCGATGGGCTGTTCGTTTTTCTGTATACTCTTGATGCTGCCGCTCTTTACGGTAATGACCCGGTCAGCCATCGCGGTCAATGCCTGATTGTGCGTGATGACCACCACCGTCGTTCCTGTCATTTTACAGGTGTCCTGCAGCAGCTTTAGCACCGCTTTTCCGGTCTGGTAATCCAATGCCCCGGTAGGCTCATCGCAGAGCAGGAGCTTGGGATTTTTCGCCAATGCCCGGGCAATTGCCACGCGCTGCTGCTCTCCTCCGGAAAGCTGGGCGGGGAAATTGGACATTCTCTCACGCAGTCCCACCTGTGCAAGCACGGTTGCCGCATCCAGCGGCTCTTTGCATATCTGGGAGGCCAGCTCAACATTTTCCAATGCAGTCAGATTTCCCACCAGATTATAGAACTGAAAGACGAATCCCACATCATACCGCCGATAGGTGGTTAGCTCTTTTTTGTCGAATGCGGAAATCATTCTGCCATCCAGCAGTACCTCGCCCTCGGTCAGGGTATCCATCCCGCCCAATATGTTCAGAATGGTAGTCTTTCCCGCACCGGAGGCTCCCACAATCACGCAGAATTCTCCCTTTTCAATTTCAAAATTTACGCCCTTTAGGGCAAATATTTCCACTTCTCCTGTTCGGTAACATTTGCCCACGTTTTTAAATTCTACAAATGCACTCATTCCACATTCCTACAATCTGAAACCGTTTCAACCTTAATCAGATTTGTATTTCCGGATGCGCCGGTTTCTAATGCCCCGGTCAATACAATGTTCTCGCCTTCCGAAAGTGAAAACACCTTTTTGGCATAGGTTACCGCATTTTCAAACATCTCCTCCATGGAGGATACCTTCGGGCATAAGACCGGCGTCACGCCCCAGCTTAAATTCAGCTTTCTCCACACCTTCTCATAGGTGGACATGCCCAGAATATCTATGGGGCAGCGGAATCTGCTGACCATTCTGGCAGTTCTTCCGCTCAGGGAATTTACGACGATGCTGGCCGCATGGACATCAATTGCCATGGCGCAGGTCGCATGTGAGATCGCGTCCAGATTGTTTTTCATCGTAAATTCCGTATCCTTGAACCGCTTGGTATAATGGATTTCCTTTTCCGTAAATGCAACGGTGTCCGCCATATTTTTCACAGCCTCTACCGGGTATTTCCCGGATGCGGTCTCTCCGGACAGCATCACTGCGGAAGTACCGTCATACACTGCGTTTGCCACATCCGACAATTCCGCTCTGGTCGGTCTGGGATTGTTGATCATGGATTCCAGCATCTCTGTTGCGGTTATTACCAGCGTCCCCAGAAGGCGGCATTTACTGATCAGATATTTTTGTACGGAGGGCACTTCAATCGCCGGGATTTCCACGCCCAGATCGCCCCGGGCGATCATGATTCCGTCTGCGATTTCACAGATTTCTTCCACGCAATCCACACCCGAACGATTTTCTATTTTTGCTATGAGATCAATCGTTTCTCCCCCGTTTTCATCTAAAAACTGTCTCATCGCCGACAGATCCGATTTCGTGGACACAAAGGAAGCCGCCACAAAATCCACATCATTTTTGATTCCGAAAAGCAGATCCTGCTTATCCTGCTCACTCAAAAACTCCTGTTTCAAGACCTTTCCGGGAAAGTTCATGCTCTTGCGGTTGGAGAGCTCACCTCCGGTCAGCACCCTGCACGCCACCTCATCCCCTGAAATTTGCACCACCTGAAAGGATACCAGCCCATTATTAACCAATATAGTATCCCCTTCACTCAGATTCTCTGCCAAATGCTTATAGTTGACGGAAACCCTTGTCTGATCTCCCACGATTTCTTTTGCGGTAAAGACAAAATCGTCTCCGTCTTTTACTGTGATCTTTCCGTTCTCAAAGGTACCGATCCGGTATTCCGTCCCCTTCGTATCCAGCATGATTGCAATCGGAAGCCCCAATTGCTCACGCACCTTTTTGATCAAATCTATTTTTTTCTGATGCTCCTCATGGGTTCCGTGGGAGAAATTAAGACGTGCTACATTCATGCCTGCCTCGCACATTCTTTTCAATGTCTCCTCATTTTCACTCGCCGGCCCGATCGTACAGATGATCTTTGTTTTTCGCATATGTGTCTCCTCCTTAAGCTCCAAAAATATATTACGCGCAAAAAGCGTAAAATCTTTCTCAGACTTTACGCTTGATCGTTCCAATCAAATGTCTTTTGGATTATGCGTTTCTATTTTTCAGTTCAATAAAATTTTCCGCAATCAGTTGCGCATTTTTTTCCATAGAATCTTCAATATGCAAGATCGTATGGGTCAATTTTGAATCCATGGTATCTATCTGTTTTTTTTGATCTGCCAACTTGGAATCCACCCCATCGATATGGGTATTCAGGTCATAGATGCGATGCTCCATGAGTTCGATACGATGTTCCATATTCTCCATTTTTGATAATAACAAATCAAGTTTCTCACTGTCTGTCATGCACATTCCCTCCTAAATCTAATGTAAATCGGCACGCGCCGCTTCGCTCATTGAGCTTTTTCTTAGAGAGTATCATAACACATTCGGAGGGCAAAGTCTATGTTATTATTTGCAAACTTATACCTGATTCCGTGGATCTAATCCCGCTTATTCATCGTTAAAACCGCCATTACAAGGGCTTTACAGCAACTTGACATTGATTATATCTTTTCACCCATTGGGTTATACAGAATATTCATTTTTTTGCTGAATAGCTTT
>JAFUTQ010000110.1 GCA_017484135.1 Lachnospiraceae bacterium | reverse complement strand
TGCAGTCTGAAGCAGAAAAACTGCAAAAATGGAAATCACAAGGGCAATCGCCATATACAATATCAGACTCCTGGTAAAAATTTTTTTCATTCGTTTTTCTCCCTATCTACATTACAACAGAATGCCGTCATGCCCACCTATCGATACAGCTTCTCCGCCATATCCGCTATATCAGACACAAGAGCGGAAAGCCTTTGCATGGTACCTTTTATTTCCTCCATGCTCTCGTTCTGGCTGGCAATGTTTTTGTTCGTCTCATCCATTTTTCCCATAACCCCGGTTACCGCGGTCGTCATGCCGGAAAGTATCTGCGCAATGTTATTCGTTGTATCCTTTGTAGAGTTGGAGAGATTGGAAACCTCGGACGCGACCACGGCAAAGCCTCGTCCTGCCTCCCCCGCTCTTGCGGCTTCTATGGATGCGTTCAGCGACAGGAGATTGGTCTGGCTTGCAATACCCTGAATCGTCTCAGTAATGGACATGGATTCCTCTACGGAGCTTTCAATCGATTCTGACGCCTTCGCAATCTGTGCCTGATTATCTGCCAGTTCCTGCATCTTTTCCGCCGCACTCTCCACATCGGAAAGCGTCTGGGCTATCTGCTCCTTTAATTCTTCTATGTTCGGAAGCATTTCCCGTTCAAACCGCTCCCTGTTTTCCTTCTGCTCCGTCACATCCAGAAGATTCCCTGCCATCATCACAGGCACTCCCGCTTTATCACGGGAAAGAGTAGCTGTATTGCGATACCAATGCCACTGACCGTCCCGATGCTTGATACGGTAGACTTCATCAAATGTGCAGTCTCCCCTCATGTCTTCCAATAGCCTGTTGAAGCCATCCATTGCCGCAGGAATATCATCCGGATGTATCCTCGACACCCATGAGCTCATGACATTGGGAAAGTCTGATATGCTCCGGAATCCCAAAAGTTCTCGAAAACGGTCGGAATATTCCACCTCCGGATCCTTGCTGTCCGCCGTGGCGATCATATCCCGAAACCACGCCCCCTCCATCCTCATGCTGTCAGTGATTTCCTGCCTTCTCTCATAACGTTCGAGCGTGGCAGCGATCTCCTTTTGCTCTGTCAGATCATGAAAGCCGCCAATAAAAATGCGGGGTGATCCGTTCTTTCTGCGGATACAATCGCCTACCGCGTGAAACCACTTGTATACCCCGCCAACCTTCAGTCGGTAGTCTACATCATACTTTGTGCGTCCTGACGTATCCGCCTGTGCTGCGCCAAAATTTGCAAACACTCGCTCTATATCGTCCGGGTGCATATATCCCGGCAGTACATCCATAGAGTCCGGAAATTCTTCCTTTGTCACATGGAGCATCTTACGAAATTCATCAGACCAGACGACCTGTCCCTCCCCATTTTCGTCATAATATACCGTCCATAAGCCCATATGTAGTGTCTGGTTCATCATAGAAAGCTCTCTTTCGGCATCCTGCCTTGCCTCGCTTTCTTTTGACAGCCGTTCCTCCAGCTCCTGTATTCTCAGTTCATATTCCTCATTTTTGTTCTTTTGCCTAAAAAGCACGGTACTGACCTCCTTAAG
>JAFUTQ010000109.1 GCA_017484135.1 Lachnospiraceae bacterium | reverse complement strand
GCAGCGGCTGGATGATACAGGCTGATTATATCGCTTATGGAAAGTATTCGGATGAGCAGGAGACACCGGATTTTTATGAGGCTTCTGAACGACAATGGTTTCAACGTGCCGGCAGTGCAGCGCAGGGACAAGTAGTATATTCCGATGTGATCGCGGATATTCATGAGGGCACAGATTGTATTGTCTGTGCCCAACCGATCTACGCGAACGGAGAAATTGTGGCAGTGGCAGGCATCGGCTCCTATCTGGATACGATACATAAAGCGGTTTTGGATACCCGGATCGGCCAAAGCGGTTATGCCTTTCTGGTGGATGAGAAGGGGCAGATCATGGCTTCCGGAGCCATAGCGGGCGAGACGGCCGCAACCTCCGACCGGACAGTGGATTTGAGAAAGAGCGGCAACACAGAGCTTGCGGATGCGGCAGTCCATATGGTGTCCGGTGAGAGCAGTGTGACGCGTCTCATGCTGGATGGCAGAGAGGTTTATCTGGCCTGTGCGCCTCTTGAGACCCTTGGGTGGAGCTTTGTGACGGTCATGGATGTGGAGGAAGTCATTGCTCCGGCTATGGCAAGTCAGAATACAATTCTGACACTGACCCAAGAGGTATTGGGGCAGGTAGATGTCTCCATCGCGAGAAGTCTGCTGGCATTTCTGGTGACGGCTGGATTGACATTTGTGATAGCGGGGTTCTCGGCAGTTATGTTTGCGGGAAAGCTCACAGAGCCTATCTTAAGGCTGAAGAAAGAGGTGGCAGAGACAAACGGTGGGAATCTGGATGGATATATTAGCATCTCTACAGGGGACGAAATTGAGGATTTGGGAAATGCCTTCAACAGGATGCGTATGCAGCTAAAGTCATACATCACGAATCTGGCACGAATTACAGCCGAAAAAGAGCGCATCCATGCGGAGCTTTCTGTCGCAACAGATATACAGGCGGATATGCTTCCGGATTGTAAAGCGATTGTGACAGAGCAGGGGTGCTTTGATCTTTACGCGGCAACATGGCCCGCAAAAGAGGTGGGCGGTGATTTTTATGACTTCTTTTTGACGGATGAGGAACACCTTGTGTTTCTGGTGGCGGATGTGTCGGGCAAGGGAGTTCCGGCTGCGCTGTTTATGGTTATTGCAAAAACGCTGATCGAGAATCATATGATGCAGGGAGAGGCACCGGCGGAGGCTTTTGGAAATGTGAACAGAGAGCTTTGCCGCAGCAATACCAGCGGAATGTTCCTCACAGCATGGCTCGGTGTCCTTAATCTGGCAGACGGGCATCTGGTTTATGTCAATGCCGGACATAACAGTCCTCTCCGATTTTCCGGCAGAGCAGGCAGGTATGAGTGGCATACGGAAAGAAGCGGCTTTGTGTTGGCAGGTATGGAGGATACAGAATACGTTCAGAAGGAAATGTATCTGGAAAAAGGGGACTGGCTGTTTCTGTACAGTGACGGCGTGACGGAGGCAAATGACGCACAGCAAAGCATGTTTGGGGAGGACAGGCTGGAGGCTTTCTTAAATGCGGCTAAGGTGATCTCCTGTCGGGAACTCTGTGATAGACTGCGAAAAGAACTGGCGGAATTTCAGGGGGAAGCAGAGCAATTTGATGACATCACCATGCTCTCTGTCTGTTATTACGGCGCTGCGGAGTCGGATACTGAGCAAATGAGCGGGGATTGTCCGAAGCAAAGTCAAGCCGGATGGGAGTATGCGAAGGAGAAGGAATGGCAGTTTGACTGTCCTGCGGAAGGAAGCGCGCAGACGGATGCCATGAAATCTGTAGAGGTTTTTTTGGAGGAGCAGCAGGTGACCAACGCAGAAAGAAACAGAATGCTGGTTGCATTGGATGAGATTTTTTCCAATATATGCCGTGAGAGCAAGGCAGTACAGGCCGTGGTCGGGTGCAGGGTGAGCGAGAAGGAGATTCGCCTATGGTTCGTGGATGACGGCGTGGCGTTTAATCCTCTGGAGCGTCCCAAACCGGAGTTGGATAAGCCGCTGCAGGAACGTAAGGAGGGGGGACTCGGCATCTATATGGTTCGCAAGATGATGGACGATGTGAACTATGAGCGGAGGAACGGGAAAAATTATTTGATCCTGGAATATACGCGGGCTAAAGGCTGACAAAGCAATTTTGGGTAAAAGGGACATTAAAAAGGGAAGCGGATCCACGCAGGCGCTTCCCTTTTATCCTATTATTGGAAATCGCGTCTGCAAGGATGCTTATTGCCGAAGCTGTCGGTCGAAATACTCATGTCCGAGGTATTGAATGATATCACCCGGTTGACAGGAAAAAATATTGCAGAAATTGTCGATGGAGTTTAAGGTGTAGTTATTATCGTGCCTTAGACGGCTGACATCTGCCGGGTTCAGTCCGTAAGTATTTATCAAATCGTAGGTTGTGATGCCTCTTTCTTTCATAAGCTTCCAAAATGGGTCGAATGTAATCATAATAGAAGG
>JAFUTQ010000108.1 GCA_017484135.1 Lachnospiraceae bacterium | reverse complement strand
GCTTCACGATGTGAACCTTCGTCAACTCCACCCAAAGTTCCTTAAATCAAAAAATAAATCCTCCGGGATGCATAATCTTACCAGTGCATTGAGATAATAAGAATGTATTCCATATATTTAAGGAGGAACGATCAAATGGCAAAGAATGCTAAGAATGCAAAAAATGCAAAGAATTCACAGAACGTAAACAATGGCGCAATCAATGCAAAGAACACGACAAACAGCACCAATGCGGAGGATCGTGCTCAGGATTGCAAGAACAGTGCAACCGATCAGGCATCAAAGACCCAGAACAATTATTAAAAGGTATCGAATGGGGAAGTAAGCTGAGTCAGTGTCAACAAATGGAAAATTGCATATAGTATTACCAGAAAAACAGATTACACGATGGTAATCTGTTTTTCTAACTCTTACCTGTTTGACAGTATTTGGAAATGAGGGAAAAAAATGGGGATTCGGACGGTTAATGCGTTTCAGTTTCGCCGTATGCTGGAGCAGGAAGATGTATATGTGGTAGATGTACGCGAGCCACAGGAGTACCAAAGCGGACATATCCCGCAGGCGCACAATTACCCATATGACTCCATGGAACGATGGATACGGCAGCTTCCAAAGAGAAAAAAGATTCTTTTGGTCTGTGAATACGGAAATCAGAGCATGATGGCGGCGAGACGGCTGCAGCAGGAGGGGATCGAGGCCTATTCCCTGATCGGAGGACTAAATGTATTATAGTAAGTCCCGGCACACCTGCTATTGACAGTGTCTGTTGGAATCGTTAAGATGATGTTGAGATGAAAAATGTCGGGGGCAATGCCCCCAACATTCCAAAATATAGATCGTGTTTTGCCGCAAGCTGCGCAGCACATAAGGATAGAGAAAACGAATGAAAATATTTGAATTATCAGCTCCCTGCCACTTTGGGCTGGAGTCTGTATTAAAAAAAGAAATCTATGATCTCGGTTATGAAATCGCTGAGGTTGAGGATGGACGCGTGACCTTTCTGGGAGATGCCGAGGCGATCTGTCGCGCGAACATTTTTTTGCGCACGACGGAGCGCATTTTACTTCGGGTAGGAAAATTTCGTGCCGAAACCTTTGAGGAACTGTTTGAGGGAATCCGGGCACTGCCGTGGGAAGAATATATTCCGGAAGACGGCAGATTCTGGGTGACGAAGGCGGCGTCCATCAAGAGTAAATTGTTCAGTACCCGGGATATCCAGTCGATTGCAAAAAAAGCAATGGTGGAACGGATGAAGCAAGGTTATCATCAGGACGTGTTTGCGGAGACCGGAGCGTCCTATCCGGTCCGTATTTTTTTGCACAAGGATGAGGTTACCGTTGCTCTTGATACCACCGGAGAATCGTTACATAAGCGGGGCTACCGCACGGTGGCGGGCAAGGCACCCATTTCGGAAACACTGGCAGCCGCATTGATTATGCTGACCCCATGGCGCAGTGACCGCATTCTGGTGGATCCGTTTTGCGGAAGCGGCACCTTTCCCATTGAGGCGGCTATGATGGCGGCAAATATTGCGCCGGGAATGAACCGCAGCTTTGTGGCGGAGGAATGGACAAACCTCATTCCACGCAAATTGTGGTACGAAGCAGTGCAGGAGGCAAATGACCTGATCTGCAAGGATGTTGAGACGGACATACAGGGATATGATCTGGATGCGGATGTGGTAAAGATGGCAAGGGAAAACGCAAAGAGAGCAGGGGTGGAGCAGCTCATCCATTTTCAGCAGAGAGATGCGGCGCAGCTTCATCACCCGAAAAAATATGGGTTTCTCATCACCAATCCTCCCTACGGCGAACGGCTGGAGGAAAAGGAAGCTTTGCCGGAATTGTACCGGATGATCGGAGAGGTATACCGAAGGCTGGATTCCTGGTCGCTGTATCTGATCACGGCCTATGAACATGCGCCGCAGGATATCGGAAGAAAACCGGACAAGAACCGGAAAATTTATAATGGAATGCTGAAAACCTATTATTATCAGTTTATGGGGCCGAAACCCCCAAAAAGGAAATAAAATGCGTTATTCCAAGCGATATATATTTTTTACGGTAGTGATTGCCGTTGCATTAATCCTGAAATTTAATAATTTCAAACAGCTTTCCGAAGGAATCGGGAGCTTTCGCGGGGCAGCTCTGGAGAGCGCTGACTGGAATCCTCTGATTGCGGAAAGTGTAAATGAAAAGCCTTTGAAGGTTTCGATTGACAACAAAGTGTATACCAATGAAGAAAACGGAATCTATATGGATGAAAACCTGAATCTGATGCTGCCCACCGATATTCTGCGAGACAGCTACAATTGCAGTGTCCATCTGTATGATGGAGACAGTCTGTTGATCGAGAAGTACGCAGATGTGCTGACCATGACGCTGGATGAGCCGATAATTCGCGTAAATGACGAGGAGAACAGCATGACATCGGCCTTTACAAGGGTTGGAGACACCTATTATGTTCCGGCAGAGACGTTGTCCAAAAATATGGGTTATACATATAATTGGAATGTAGATCAGAATGAGGCGGTTGTGGTAAACAGCTCGAACGCAGTCGGCATTCTGCCTTCTCATTATGATTTGCGGGAGAGGCAGCGCAGCCCGAAGGTAAAAAATCAGGAGGATAAGGGAACCTGCTGGGCGGCGGCATCTCTGGCGGCCTTGGAATCGGCAATGCTTCCGGAGGAGCATGAAATATTTTCCACCGATCATATGAGCCTGGAAAACAGCTTTGGCCTGGGGCAGAACGATGGCGGGGAGTACACCATGAGTCTGGCTTATCTGGTATCGTGGCAGGGACCGGTGCTGGAGACAGATGATCCTTATGACGGCGTGGGTGTGGAAGGGCTGGAGGCAGTCCGGCACGTTCAGGAAGCGCAGGTCATCGAGAGCAAGGATTTTGAGAAAATCAAGCAGGCAGTTTTTCAGTATGGGGCAGTGCAGACATCCATTTACAGTTCCCTGCAAAATGCGCACAGCCAGTCGGAGTTCTTTAATCGGAAAACCAATGCGTACTGTTATATCGGTTCTGAAAAGCCCAATCATGATGTGGTCATCATCGGTTGGGATGACAGCTTTTCCAGAAATAATTTTACGGTCAATCTGGAGGGAGACGGAGCGTTTATCTGCCAGAACAGCTGGGGACAGGCATTCGGTGACAATGGAATCTTTTATGTGTCCTACTATGATAATAATATCGGTATCCATAATCTGGTGTACACCTGTGTGGAGGATGTGAACAATTATGACCGCATTTATCAGAGCGATCTGTGCGGATGGGTAGGGCAGCTTGGCTACAACCGGGATACCGCGTACGGAGCGAATGTCTATCAGGCGATCGACGATGAGACACTGCAGGCAGTGGGATTTTATGCGACCGGAAAAAATACGGAATATGAGATTTACGTCGTGCAGGATTTTGCGGAGGAAAAGGATCTGGAGCAGGGGACGTTGTGCGCATCCGGCAAGGTCGATAATGCTGGCTATTACACCATCCGTCTGGATAAAAAGATCAGTCTGAATAAGAAAGAAAAATTTGCCATTGTCCTTAAGGTGACGACACCGGATTCCCTGCATCCGCTGGCGATTGAATATGTTGCGGATGAAGGGACAAAAAACGTAGATTTGACAGACGGAGAAGGATATATCAGTTCCTTTGGAAAAAAGTGGGAACGGGTAGAAAAGACACAGAAGAGTAACCTGTGCCTGAAAGCATATACGGACGAGAGGTAACGCACGAATGGAAAAAAAGATTCTGAGGCTGACCACGCTGGTTACCGGTATCTTTGGGGTTGGTTTTCTGCTGCTGCTATGGTTTTTGCCGGATATACAGGCAAGAGCAGATTCCTATGTGCAGCAGCGGGAACAAAAGAAAGCGGAGCAGTGGGATTCCGAGATGCAGGCGGCGATGGAGGGCATGACTGCACTTGAGATGATGCAGTACAATACAGCCAATGGAGTAGGCGAGACACAGGCGGAGTTTGCAGAACAACTGCGGCTGAAGCTGCCGGATGGCATGGAGGCGGCACAGGTAGAGATAGACAATGATTATTTAAATCAGATCATTTCGATCCATATCCCCGAAGCGGATCAGGATTATCTGTATGAATATCCAATGATCGGAAGAAGCACACATATTGATGACTTAAGCTATGAGGTAGGAGCGCATGAGGGTGTGCTTGAAATCGCCATGGACAGTGTCTATGAGGTGAAACAGAGAGGGGACGGACCGTATCTGTATTTGGACTTTTTGACACCGCATGAAGTCTATGATAAAGTAATTGTAATTGATGCAGGCCATGGAGGAAAAGCAAGCGGAGCTATCAAAAAGGGCGTTTATGAGAAGGATTTGAATCTTTCCATTGTACTTGCCCTCAAAGATTTGTTTGAGGAAAACGGGGATAGTTCAGTGGGAGTGTATTACACCCGCACCGAAGATGTCAACCCGTCCCTGAAAGCGCGGGCGGATCTTGCGAATCAGGCGGAAGCGGATCTTTTTGTCAGTGTACATAATAATTCGACCACGAGCGGAAAGATGTCCGGAATCAGCGGTACGCAGGTAATGTACGATGAGACGAAGGCGAATGAGACATATGGAAGCAAACAGTTCGCACAGATTTGTCTGGATTCGCTGGTAGGGGAGCTGGGGAGCCGTGACAAAGGTCTGGTAAAGGGAAGCAGTATTTATATTATCAATCATGCACAGATGCCGGTAGCGTTGGTTGAGGTGGGATTTATGACCAATCAGGAGGAGTTGGAGCAGCTGTGTGACCCGGAATATCAGAAGAAGGCAGCAGCAGGTATTTACCGCGCAATCTATCAGGCATTGGAGGAAGGATTTTAATGAGTCAGAAGATTATTTTTGCGACAGGGAATCAGGACAAAATGCGGGAGATCCGGGAGATTCTCGGAGATCTGGACGTGACCATTGAATCCATGAAGGATGCGGGGATTTCCGTGGATATCGTGGAGGATGGCAAGAGCTTTGAGGAAAACGCAGTGATCAAGGCAAAGGCAGTGGCGGAGCATACGGACGCCATCGTGTTTGCGGATGATTCCGGTCTGGAAATCGATTATTTGAATAAAGAGCCGGGAATATACTCCGCGCGCTACATGGGAGAGGATACCTCTTATGAAATAAAAAATCAAAATCTTTTGGATCGGCTGGAGGGCGTGCCAAAGGAGCAGCGCACCGCACGGTTTGTCTGCGCGATTGCAGCAGTCATGCCGGATGGGGAAGCGATCGTAAAGCGGGAGACCATAGAGGGCTATATCGGATGGGAGCCGCAGGGGGAGAACGGATTCGGCTATGACCCGATTTTTTATGTGGATGAATATCAGTGCTCCACCGCAAGCCTGCCGCCGGAGAAAAAGAACGAGCTGAGCCATCGGGGGAAAGCGCTGCGGGCAATGAGAGAGACTTTGAAGGGAATGAATCTGGTATGAAAGTATTGATTGTAAGCGATACACATGGAAAGCATGAAAATCTGAGGACGATTTTGCGGCGGGAAAAGCACATTGACCGGATGATTCATCTGGGAGATGCAGAGGGGTATGAGGATATGATTGCCCAGATGGCGGATTGTCCCCTTGACATTGTCCAGGGAAACAATGACTATTTTTGTCAGCTGGAACAGGAAAAGGAAATCGAGATCGGCAAATACAAGGCGTTTCTGACCCATGGACATTATTACTGCGTGAACATGGGACTTGCCGATATCATGAAAGAAGGGAAGAGCCGCGGTGCGGATATTGTCATGTTCGGGCATACCCATCGCCCGGTCATCCAATACGGCGACGGCATCATTGCATTAAATCCCGGAAGCGTCTCCTATCCCAGACAGGAAGGAAAGCAGCCCTCCTACATTATCATGGAGATTGACCGGGCGGGGGAGGCAGAGTTTTCCATTAAATATGTGTAGCATTTGAAAAAGGTGTAAAGTCTGAATCATTCACAAGGACTTTACACCTTTTCCGGTTTTTCACGCAGTAAGAATGGCTATTGCCTGCTTGTGGCGTACCAAAAAGTGAACGAAGTTAAGGATTTATTAAGAAATGTTCCGCTATAATTGTCCGTATAGAAAGTTACGATATGGCGAAAGGAGCGGCATGATGTGGTTAGAAATTTTGCGATGTGATCTGAAAAAGAGAAAGGGCTTAAATGCGATCCTGCTGTTTTTTGTCTTGATTTCCACCATGTTTCTGGCGAGCAGCGTCAATAATATCAATCTGGTGCTGAACGGAATCGGGAATTACATGGCTGCAGCCAATGTGGGAAACCTGATCGCGTTTTTCAACACAGACGAAGCGACCGCACAGATGGAGGAGCTGCTGGACGGACTGGACTGTGTCAGTGATTACGAGAGGGATCGGATGCTGATTTTGGACGAGGACGGTATTAACCTGATTGAGGACGGAAACAAAGTCTCTCCGGAGGAAAGTACGGCCTACAAATTACTTGGGAGCTGCGAACGGACGTATGTGCGGGCGGTGACGGAGGATGGGGAACCGGTAACCCTAAAGAGCGGAGAAATTGCGGTATCCGTACTGTACGCCCAAAATAACGGATTGAAGGTGGGAGATGAAATAAAGCTGTGTCTGGGAGATATTACCCGAACCTATACCGTTGCCTGTATTGCGCACGATTTTCTGTATGGCGCAGAGATGATCAGTATGGAACGCCTGCTGGTGTCCCCGAAGGATTTTGCAGAGTGGCAGGAGCATGCGGGTGCCAGTGCCAACGTGTATACGGTTGTGACGGAGGATCCTACAACCGTAATGAATGCCATCGGAAAAGAGCAATTTGCCACCTTGATGGGCTGTTATACAGAGAATATCTATCTGCTTTTGTATGCGTTTGATATGGTAAGCGCAGGGCTGATTGCAGCAATCGGAATCTGTCTCATCCTGATTTCCCTGATGATTCTGAAATTCTCCATCCGTTTTACGATCGAGGAGAGCTACCGGGAAATCGGACTGCTGAAGGCCCTTGGTTTTCGGGAGCGGGCGATTCGCAAGATCGTGGTCGCAAAATATCTGGTGCTGGTGGTCATCGGGGCGGTGCTTGGCTTTGGCTTCAGTCTCCCGCTGGGAACTATGCTGATGAAAAATATCAGCGATAACCTGTATATGGGAAATGCAATGTCCCATTGGGGGCTGAATGCCTGCGGAAGTATCGTGGTAGTCTTGTTTGTCCTATGGATGTGTATGTCCTTTACCAGCAGGATCAAAAAGTGCTCTGCGGTGGAGGCAATGAGAAACGGAAAAAGCGGAGAACGATATCACAGGCGAAGGGGGCCTTTGCTGCACCATCGAAAGAAAATGGGTACGATTTTGTATCTGGGCTTAAATGATGTGTGCTGCAGCCTTCGGCAATATGTTACGCTGCTGTTTACCTTTTGTATCAGTTTTCTGCTGATCACCATTCCGCTGAATACCTGCAATACCATGAAAAGCAGTGAGATGCTCCGGAAATTTTGCATAGACCCTGAGGCGGCAGTCTATGTGGAGCCATCCTGGGAGACATCGGGAGTTACCGATGCAGATATGAGTGCTTTTTTTGATGAACTTGTACAGGAATTAGCCAAAGAGGGGTATGAGGCAAACATCAACGGAGGACTGATCTATCCGCTTTCGTGGGAAAAGGATGGGGCTGCTGCGAACATTGCCACTTCAGCCATGGTGAATATGGAGCAGGATTATCGGGATTACACAGAGGGAAGCGCTCCTGTTTTGGAAAATGAGGCTGCATTTTCCGAGACCGTGTTAAAGGACAACGGATGGAAGATCGGAGACACGGTGTATGCCACGATCGAAAGGGAAAAAAGGGCGTTTCTCATTACAGGCAGCTATACCGATTATATGGAGCTCGGAAAGAGCTGCAGACTTGGCAGGGAGGGAAAGCTGGAGCAGACGGAGACCTTTTTGTATAACTATAGCAATATCTATTTTGATACCAAACTGAGTCAGGAGGAAATCAAAGAGGAACTGACGGCTGTGCTGCCGCAGTATGAGTGGAAGACCGGGGAGGAGATCGTGAATGAAAATGTAGGGTCTATCAAGGAACAAATGGAAGCGATGCTGGCACCCGTGACCGTGGCACTGTGCGGACTGATCATGCTGATCGTTTTCTTTATGGTGCAGCTGTTTATCGTTCGGGAGCAGGGGCAGATCGCAATGCTAAAGAGCATCGGGTTTTCCGATCATCCGATCAGAAACTGGTTTCTCGCAAGATTTTTATGGATATCTCTGGGAGCATGGGCAATTTCCATTCCGCTGTCCAATCTGTCGAACCGGTTCGTGTTGACCCCGGTCTTTGGCATTATGGGAGCAAGGGTCAGGATCCAGGTGGATCTGCTTCAGGCATATCTGCTGTATCCGGTCATTTTGCTAATCGGGATTATGCTGTCGGTGCTCTTGGCGACATTCAAATTAAAAAGTGTGCAGATTCAGGATATCGGAAATCAGGAATAGGAAATTGAAAATAGGAGAGAAAAAAGATGGAGATATTAAAGACGACAGACTTGTGCAAAACGTATGTAATCAATAAAAGACAGAACAATGTCTTGCGGAATGTCAACCTTTCGATCAACGAAGGGGAGATGATCGGCGTCATGGGGCCTTCCGGCTCCGGAAAGACCACGCTGCTCTATACCATCAGCGGCATGGACGGAGCCACCGCAGGAAAAATAGACTTTTTCGGAAAGGATCTGACAAAGCTTGGCGCGAACGAGATGAGTGATCTGAGACTGCAAAAGATGGGCTTTATTTTTCAGCAGATGTATATGATGAAAAATCTGACTATCTATGATAATATTGTGTTGCCGGCTTATCAGGCGAATAAGAGCTCTGACCGGAACCGGATCAATGAGCGAGCCAGAAAGCTGATGAAAAAGCTTGGAATCAGTGACGTGGCGGACAACGAGATTACCGAGGTGTCGGGCGGACAGCTGCAGCGCGCATGTATCGCAAGAAGCATGATCAATGAGCCGAAGATCATCTTTGCGGATGAGCCCACCGGCGCCTTGAACCGGCAGAATTCCACCGAGGTCATGGAGGAATTGAACAAGCTGAACGCAGAGGGAGTGACGATGATGATCGTGACCCATGACGCGAAGGTGGCATCCCGCTGTGAAAAAATTTATTATATCGAGGATGGAAATATCCGGGACGAATATCATCTGGGAAAATTTTCGGCCGACGCAGATTATCAACGGGAAAAGGAGCTGAATAACTGGCTGATGAAGCTGGGATGGTAGAAGAGAGTGAGTCGATGAGCAGGATACTTTTGATTGAGGATCAGACTGATCTGGCACAGCTTCTGGTGCTTTTTTTACAGGAGGCAGGCTACGGGGTCATCCATGTCCGAAGCGGGGAGGAGGGAATCGAGCGGGTTGCAGCAGGCGATATCCGGCTGGTGATCCTTGATATTAACCTTCCCGGAATTGACGGATTTACGGTCTGTCAGAGGCTTCGGAGGTCGGGAGACGTTCCGATTCTGATGGTAAGCGCCAGAATCGGAAAGGAGGATAAGCTGAACGGCTATCTGGTGGGTGCGGATGACTATATGGAAAAACCGGTAGATCCCGAGCTCCTGACCGCAAAGGTAAAAGCCATGCTTGTAAGATCCCATGCGTCATCGGGGCGGACGGATCGAATTGTTTCCGGCGACATCATGATCGATGTGGAGGCGCGGAAGGTGTATAAAAAGGGAATGCCCGTAGATTTGAGTGTGAAGGAGTATGAATTATTGCTGCTTTTGATGGAGCATGCCGGAAAGGTTCTGCACAAGGATTTTCTTTTTAACGAGATATGGGGAGCCGACAGCTTCAGCGAGAACCAGACGCTGACGGTGCATATCAAAAAGCTGCGCAACAAAATAGAGGATGACCCAGGGAAGCCGACAAAGATCAGGACAATATGGGGGGTGGGGTACGCCTATGAAAAGATATAACCGGATGACAGGCGTGATCTTGAGTCTCTATCTGCTGCTGGGCATAGTATTTGTCATTTTGGTTCATCGTGTGGGAAGGAACGCGGACAATTATTATTTGGTGGAAGTGAACCGGATAATGGCAGAGGCGGAGGAAAGTTTGCGCAAATCACCCGAGATGTATTCGCAGGAAGGGATTTTGTCTCTTTCTGAGCAGCTTGGATTGGAGGATTACGGATGTCTTTTGTCCGTTTCTTTTTTGTGCGCGGATACCGGAGAACAGGAAAAAAATACCGTCAAAGCTTTTTTTGAGGATTCACAGGGAAGCTCTGTCATTTCCGCTTTGTATGATGGAGAGCGGCTGGTGGGCTATGTGAAGGTGGTATATGATGATCAGGCGGCAAGCATCGGCGCCGGCATTTTTTCGGTGGCGGTATTCTTTTTTGCGGCAGCAGGACTGCTGTTGTTTGGGGTTCTCTGGCATATCCGAAACAGCATTGTTGCGCCTCTTGATCAGGCAGAGCTTTTTCTGACGAGCATGTCGAAAGGGAATCTGGAGGAAGAAATCCCGTTGGAAAAAGGCCGCTATCTGTTTTCCTTTCAAAACTCTGTGGGAAAGCTTCGGGATGAATTGAAAGTCACCCATGAGAGGGAGCTTGCCCTTTTGCGGGAGAAAAAAATGTTGATTTTGTCTTTGACCCATGATGTGAAGACTCCGCTTTCTACGATTCTGCTTTCCGCAAAGGCGCTTCAAAGAAAGCTCTACCGGGAGGAGGAACAAAAGGAGGAGGCTTATCAGCAGATCATTGACAGAGGGGAGGAAATTTTACACTATGTGGAGGAAATCGCAGAGGGCTCTAAGGAGGATATCATAGAGATACCGGTGGCAATGGAGGAGTTTTATCTGAGCGAAGCAGTCGCGCGCGTGCAGAAGGATTATGAGGGAAAATGCGCCCTGCTTCAGGTGGCGTTTACCATAGGCGCATATCGGGACATTTTATTGCGGGGAGATCTGCACCGCACCGTGGAGGCGGTGGAAAACCTTTTGGAAAACGGTTTGAAGTATGGGGACGGACTCCGCCTTGCAATCACGTTTACCGAGGAGGAGGGCTGCCGCCTGTTGCATGTGTTCAATTCGGGAGAACCGGTGGGGGAGGAGGAGCTGCCCCATTTATTTGATAGCTTTTACCGGGGCTCCAATGTGCGGGGGAAAAATGGAAGCGGGCTGGGGCTGTATATCTGCAAGCAGATCATGACGAAGATGGGCGGGGACGTCTATGCACTCCGTCGGGAGGATGGCATGGAGGTTGTGTTGGTATTTGAGGGGGTGCGGTAATTATAAAAAAGTTGTTGACAATCGTTTTTGTCTGACATATAATATATCTTGCGTCATGAAAAGGGCGATATAGAATTCGACGCCGCGGGGTGTGGCTCAGCTTGGCTAGAGCGCCTGGTTTGGGACCAGGAGGTCGCAGGTTCGAATCCTGTCACCCCGATTTCATGCGGGTGTAGTTCAATGGTAGAACACCAGCCTTCCAAGCTGGATACGTGGGTTCGATTCCCATCACCCGCTCTTTCTATGTGTTCGTAGCTCAGCTGGATAGAGCAACGGCCTTCTAAGCCGTGGGTCGGGGGTTCGAATCCCTTCGAGCACATTTCCCAACCGGGATAAATATGGTGGGTATAGCGCAGTTGGTTAGCGCGCCAGATTGTGGCTCTGGAGGCCCAGGGTTCGAATCCCTGTATCCACCCTAGATGCGATGGTAAGCATCCTTTGAAAAAATGATGGGCTATCGCCAAGCGGTAAGGCACAGCACTTTGACTGCTGCATGCGTTGGTTCGAATCCAACTAGCCCAGTTTATGAGGCTGTAGCCTTGTGAAAATAACCGTTCTGTACAGCTTGCGTTCATTTGCAAAATTCATGAAATGTGTCTTCTGTTTCTGGTGCGGTTTCTTTTGTAGTTGAGTCTTCCCCTTGTAGCCGATTTCATATTTTTATTTACATAGAGTTGATTTGTAACTGAGATTAAGCTTGATAATCAATTGTAATTATTAAGTTATTTAAGGAGGGTTGCCAATGCAAAAGTTAATTGTGCATAAATTAGGACCGATTGTTAATTGCGAACTTGAAATAAATAAATTTATGATTTTTACAGGACCGCAGGCCTCCGGGAAAAGCACACTGGCCAAATGTATTTTCTTCTTTAAAAATATAAAAAATATTTTCTTTGCGGAAGTTATAAAAGCACAGATGCTGTTTAATCTTGAGGATAATGACACTTTGTTTATGTCTCTTAAGAACCGTTTTATACGAGATATAAGAGCGAATTTTTTACAGACTTTTGGAACAACATGGTATATGGATCACTCTATGAATTTGAAATATTATTATGCACCTGATAAAATGATTCAAATTTGTTTGAAAGAATCAGATTCTGCACCTAATTTTGTATGGGTTGAAATGAGTGACTCAATTCACCAATTTATATATAACATAGAAAATTTGAAAGAGGAGGAGAAAGAACACTCTGATATTGTACGAAAACTGGTTAATGATTTTTTTGAGGAAACGAAAGAAATTGTTTATATTCCCGCGGGAAGAAGTCTAATTACATTATTGAGCTTACAATTGAATTATATCTATAGTTCCATGGATGATATTCAAAAGAGGAGCTTGGATTATTGTACTCAAAATTATTTGGAACGAATTTTGCAGCTCAAAAATTTTTATACTTCAAATTATCGTCAATTAATTGAAGATCAGATACATCTGACAGATAAAAAAATAGACAAGAAATTTCTCGATTTTATGTCAGCGTTAATGAAAGATATCTTAAAAGGTGAATATCGAAATGTTATGGGAGAAGAAAGATTGGAAATCTCAGATAATAAATATGTTAAGATAAATTTTGCCTCGTCCGGTCAACAGGAGGTACTCTGGATTTTAAATGTTGTCTTTTATTATTTACTAAATCAAAAAAAAGCGTATTTTATCATTGAAGAACCTGAATCGCATTTATACCCAGATGCCCAAAAAAAAATTGCACAGTTTATTGCAGCGGCTAAAGAAAACGGAAATAATATTCTTGTTACAACACATAGTCCGTATATTTTAGGAGAATTTAATAATTTGTTATATGCAAATAATATCAGAGAGCATGTGTCTCAGGAGCGTCTGGAAACTATAATTAATAGGTATCAGTGGTTGGAATTTTCAAATGTTTCGGGCTATTATTTAGAAAAAGGAACGATTAGCAGTTGCCTTGATGAGAGTTTTTGTTCCATTGTCAATGAAGTAATAGATGGAGCATCCGATGACATTAATAGTGAATTTGAACAAATGTTAGTATTAAAAGGAGAATAGAAAAAATGATGATACAGCTTGATACGGTCGAGTCGCTGTGTGATGTCAATCAGAAAATAATTGTTTCTAAAGATTTGAGAACTTCAAGAATGCACAGGGCAATCAATCAGAATGGCGTGTCTGCAGTTCGACAGTTCAAGCTAGATGGAGGAATAGTAAAACAGAGGAAATGTTGCGATTTTCTGATTCTCAATGATACAAAGAAAAATGCATATTTTGTAGAACTAAAAGGTGGCAATATTCATGAGGCAGTATCTCAATTTGAAGAGTCTGAAAAAATATTACGATCGTCATTGGAGGGATATAACTATTTTTACAGAATTGTATGCAGTAAAGTAATAACACATAATGTTGCAAGGAATTCATTTCGGAAATTTCAGGATAAGGTTGGGGTTTGTTTGAAATATAAAACAAACCTACTCGAAGAGAATATTTGAACGATGTGTTGTTTATGTTGCAGAGTAAATTTTATTCAAGAAATGCCGGAAATCTTCCGATAAAAAAGATATATTGTATGAATCTCCGATTCATGAATATGCGGGAGGAAGGAGGGTTTACCATGGCAATCACCATCAAGGCAAATCAGGAATATAGCAACGCTTTCGGGACAGTGAAAGCAGAAAATGATAAAACAGCATCCGGGACGGGAAAATCCGTAGACGGAAGAGGGCTAAACATCGGTTCCGATACCGCCGATCAAATTGCGGCAAAGCGAAACAGCGCAAGAAAGCAGGCACGCAAGCTGATCAGGGATGCATGGGGCAGAGATCAAAAAGCGGCTCAGAACAAGGAAGAGCTGAATGAAGAAAAGGTCAACAAGCTGGAAGAACTGCAGGAATTAAAAGCCAAGCTCAAGGATGTCGATGACCGGAAAGAGCGTTTAAGACAGGAATATGAAGTGGAGCCCGATTCTCAGGAGCAAAAGGATCTAAAGCTGTTAGAAAAGTATCAGGATAATAAGACCGGTGCTGCATTTGACTCTTTTTCGGAGGAAGAGATTGAGCGGTTGAAAGAGCTGCAGAACACGCCGCTTACCGAATATCAGAAAAAGGCGTTGGAACTGAACGGTGTCAAGGGTGTGATAGACATTTACGTGGATCGCAAGCAGCGGGAGATCATAGCCTTAACGGAAGATGTCATGGATGCAGAGCTCACGCAGCTAAAATCGCAGGATATGCTAAAAGCCGATGACGCCGCAGATAAAATTATGGATGCCGCAAATCAAGAAATCTTCGGCATGCTGATTCAGGAAGGCAAGGATCATATCGACGAACAGGTCGAGGACGAGAAGGAAAAGGCCGAGGAGGTATCCGAAAGGCGCGAGGAACAGGAAGAGCGAATCGAAGCGGCCAAAGAGCGGAAGGAAGAACAGGAGGAGATCATCGAGAGCGCGGCAGAGCTGGAAAAGCTGGAAACGAATATCTCCGCGCAGCGCCAGATTGATACAAGGGCATCGGAGACACAGAAAAGTATTCAAAAAATTATAAAAGAGAATCATGTGATCAACGAGGATATCAAGGGAATCGAGATTGATCTCAATTTCTAGGGATATTGATGGGATGCTTTGGAGTTCAAACGGTTCGAATATGATCCTGTCGACAGTCAACAACTGCATCTAAGTAAACGATGTATGTTGTCATAATGCCTCCGTTTTTTCTGCGTTGTGAATCAGTTTATCCATATCTTCAAGTACGTTGCGTGCATCGCGGCCAACATAGCCTTTGGCACGTTCAGCCTGCGCATATAGCAAATCAGCATAGACTGCCTGCTCGGAATTGAGAGAAAGACTCAGAGGAACTGCTTTGTCCCGGACAATCTGCTGCAAAAACATATTGATTGTACCATTCATATTCATACCAAGCTGTGCAAGTATCGTTTCTGCCTGTGCCTTCAGCTCGGAATCAATGCGGATACTCATATTGGTACTTGCCATAACAATCACCTCAGTTGTATTATATGGTAGTATGTACTACAATGTCAATATAAATGCAGGTTGTTCTGATAACTAAAAAATGCAACCCCTCTCAAAGCGAAAGGGATTGCATTTTTTGTTGTCAAAGGAAATCGGAGCGACAGGATTTGAACCTGCGACCTCCTGGTCCCTAACCAGGTGCTCTAGCCAAACTGAGCCACACCCCGCCGTGTCAGTTACAAAACAACACAATATATGTTATATGATAAATTGCTTCTATTGTCAATAGCTTTTTTGGGAATGATGTGTTATACTGGTAAGAACGTGACTGATGCAAAGGAGAGAAAACGATGAAAGAATTATCAAAACTGATGGGCTACCGTTCGGATGTGCGAGTGGTGGACGCTACGCTGCGTGATGGAGGACTGGTAAATGATTTTTATTTTACCGATGAATTTGTCAAGGATTTGTATCATACGAATCTCAAAACCGGCGTAGATTATATGGAGTTCGGATATAAGGCTGCAAAGGATATGTTCGACGTGGATAAATTCGGCAAGTGGAAGTTCTGCAATGACGAGGATATCCGGGAAATCGTCGGTGATAATAATACCAACTTAAAGATTGCAGTTATGGCGGACGTGGGAAGATGCAATTATAAAACGGATATCGTCAACCGGAGCGAGAGCCCGATCGATCTGATCCGTGTTGCAACCTATCTGCATACGATTCCGACTGCGGTAGAGATGATAGAGGATGCGGCAAATAAGGGCTATGAGGTTACCTGTAATATTATGGCGATTTCCAATGCACAGGAAGGCGATCTGCGGGAGGCGTTGGACGTTCTGGGGAAAAGTCCGGTCAATGTGTTTTATATTGTGGACAGCTATGGCTCGCTGTATCCGGAGCAGATTGCGCGCATTGCGGATGTATACTGTGAATTTGCCGAAAAATACGGGAAAAAGGTGGGAATGCATGCCCATAACAATCTGCAGCTGGCGTTTGCCAACACCATTGAGGCTGTCGGAGACGGAGTAGACTGGCTGGACGGCACCTACGCTGCAATGGGGCGCGGGGCAGGAAACTGTGCGATGGAGCTGCTGCTGGGCTTTTTGAAAAACCCGAAGTACAATGTATATCCCGCGATTCAGTTCGTGGAAAAGCATATGAAAAAGCTTCAGGCAGAGGGAACCGTATGGGGCTATGATCTGCAGTATCTGATGACCGGTCTTTTGAATCAGCATCCGAGAACTGCGATTCAGTTTACCAAAGAGGGCAGGACAGATTACTCTGAGTATTACAAGGAGATCGAGGCGCAGGTGTAAGCGTAGTGTGGGATATTCGGCTGCGATTTATGATACCATTGACTATGACGTCCTGCGCGAGATGTTCGTAACGGTTCAGAGCCAGGGGCGCGGAACCGTTATCAGGAGATTTTGTATGAAGGAAAGAAAAAGTCTCGGACAATTGTTTGTTCCGCTTTGTCTGGAAACCTTGTGTTACATGCTGGCGGAAATGGTAGACACGTTCATGCTGTCTACGCTGGGCGATGCGGCGGTGGGTGCGGTTGGAACGGCTGCCACCTATATCAGTGTATTTGTCATTATGTTTTCGATTATTTCCTACGGCATGATGGCAGTTATGACCCAGTACATCGGTGCAGGGAAGCTTGAAGTAGCAGGGCAGGCACGTCGGCTGAGCATATATTTCAATGCGGGCTTGGGCATTGTATTATCGCTGTTTCTGCTCCGGTTTTCCGGTGCGGTTCTGGAGTTGGTGGGCGTGGCGGATTCCTTGATGGGATATGCGAAGGCATATCTGGGGATCGTGGGCGGTTCCTGCGTTCTCTATGCGCTGATTCCGGTTTTTTCCGGCTATCTGAGAGCCTTTGGCTATACGAAGGAACCGTTGACTGCTACCATTACGGCGAATGTCGTCAATTTTATCTTAAATGCACTGTTTCTGTTCCGGTTTCACTGGGGCGTACAGGGAGTGGCGGCCGCAACGGTGATCTCCTACGGGGTAAACCTGTTGCTGGTGATCTTTTATGCGCACCGGCTGATTCGGATACCAAAAACGGGAGAGCGGTTGAAAAATGCCCAGGTGTTTCTCCAGATTCTGAAAATCGGTCTTCCGTCTGCGGCGGAAACAGCGCTTTATAATGTGGCGATGACGCTGATTATCCGTTTTTTGAATCAGATGGATCCGGAAGGGCTGAATGTGACAGCCCGTTCCTATACCATGCAGATTACTAATTTTGCTTACAGCGTGGGGGCGGCGCTGGCTGAGGCGAATGCGATTCTGACAGGGTGGCGTGTGGGTGCAAAGCAGTACGAGGCGTGCGACACGGGGACAAGGAAGGCCGCGCGGATCGGGATTGCGGTAGCAGTATTTCTGGAGTCGCTTTTTGCAATTTCTGCCGGTCTGATCATGCGGATCTTTACGGATGATCCGGTCATGATTGCATTGGTGGGAAGGCTTTTGACCATTGACATCGTACTGGAGATCGGACGTGCCAGCAATCTGGTATTCGGGCAGGCGTTAAAGGCCAGCGGGGACGCGGTATATCCGACGATCATCGCCGCAATTTTTATGTATCTGTGTGCAGTGGGCGGTACATATTTTTTCGGAATCCGTCTGGGATGGCTGGCAGCAGGTGCTTATGTGGGGCTGGCTATGGATGAATGTGTGCGGGCAGTCTGCATGTATCGGCGTTGGAAAAAGGGAAAATGGAGAACGAGGAGACTTGTTGCGGAGCGGAAAGCATGAACAAACAAATGCGAATCCGGTCTTGCAATTTGAAAAAACTCACGTTATAATGGTGGAGTTGTGAGCGGATATGGCGGAATTGGCAGACGCGCCAGATTTAGGTTCTGGTGTCTATGACGTGCAGGTTCAAGTCCTGTTATCCGCACGAAATTAAGAGCTTTAAGGTCTGATGGAAATTGGGCTTTGGAGCTCTTTTTTGAAAAAGTTGATAATAGATGTACATCGAATTGACAAAGCCCTATGATCCATGTTAAATTTTATGTGATGTACGACATAATAAGATGAACAAGGAGGAAATCAGTATGCAGTTATCAGAAAATGAATATGTAATCATGGAACTTTTGTGGATGGAGGGGCGACCGTTATCCCGGGCAGAAATCTTGAAGGGAACCACAGGCAGAACATGGAATCCTTCATCGGTGCACCTGATCCTGAACAATATGCTGTCGAAGAATGCGATCAAGATTACAGACGAGACAAAGAAGTACGGAAGAACCTATGAGGCAATCCTTACACGGGAGGATTATCTGCGGCAATGTGTGGAAAACGGAATGCCGGGGAAATCCATCGGAGAAAAGCTTTTGGGAGTGGTGGCTGCGCTGGTCAATCATTCGGGAATCAGCGAACAGGATCTTGCTGCATTGGATGAAATGCTGGAGAAAAAACGGGAGGAGCTGCATACGCAGTAACCGATATTGTTTGATGATTGAAATGCTCTTATTGTAAAAAATGAGGGCATGTTGCATAAAAAAATCGTGCAGATTATTGGGTTTTGACAAAAAAAATATAAAAATTTAACAAATATGAATTTCACTTCAAAATAATTGTCACAAAGTTCTCTTATGAGACTTATTCATAATAGAAGAACATACCTGTGATTTGCGGCGTACGAAAGCGCATATTTGGTAA
This sequence comes from Lachnospiraceae bacterium, assembly GCA_017484135.1. Lineage (GTDB taxonomy): Bacteria > Bacillota > Clostridia > Lachnospirales > Lachnospiraceae > Roseburia_C. The sequence goes on along the minus strand of JAFUTQ010000108.1, from coordinate 3,611 downwards.
ATAGGGAGGAACAAAATGAGTACGGTAATGAGCATTACGAGCTATACGAGAATTATGGGGTGCATCTGGTTTACACTGGCGCTGTTGGCAGACGGTCTTTTGATCCGGTACAATAAGAGGATACACGGGTCGGTGCTGCTGCTGATCTTTTCCTTAGGGCTTATCCGGCTTTTGGTACCTCTTGAGATTATGGGATACACAGTCACTTTTTTTGATGACGGATTCTATCTGTTTCTTGAAAATACAGTCCAAAAAGAGGTGCTGCATTACGTTTCGGTGGCGGGTCTGCTTTTGTGGCTATGGGGGATCGGCAGCATGATTGCACTGCTGCGGTTCTTTTATCAGCTGTGGCAGCTTCATCAGGTCGTTTTGCGTTCGCGGGACATCACACAGGATGAAGCACTTTTTGACAGGTGCAGACAGCTGGCGGCACAGATGGGATATGCGGGAAGCATGAAGGTGGCAGTGACAGCGGAGTTTTCCACAGCAGTTTCCGCAGGTCTTTTTTCGCCGGTGATCCTGATTCCGGAAAGGCTGCTGCAGTTTCCGGAATCAGAGCTTGAGGGAATCATCCGCCATGAGCTCATGCACTATCTCAGGAGGGATGTGGGAAAACAATGGGGATTGTGCATCCTGCGGTGCCTGTTCTGGTGGAATCCGGTCGTCTGGTTTCTGAAAAAAAGTGTAGAGCAGTGGCTCGAATTGCAGTGCGATGCTAAGGTCTGTGAGGCATTGAGTGAACCGGAGAAGATTACCTATCTGGAGGGCATTCTGCGCGTATTAAGAGAAAACCGGAAAGAGGGAGAAGGATTGGGAGTCGGCTATGCCAGGAGCCAGACCGGGGCTTTTGTGCAGCAGCGGTTTGGCGAGGTGCTGTGGCCGGTACATAAGCAGTCGAAGGGGCAGAATGCTCTCATAGGTGTTTTGTGCATTGTGATATTTGCGGCATCCTACCGTTTCCTTGTCCAGCCATATTGTTTACCGAATCTGAGTGAGATTGAAGGTGAGAACGTCAGTATGGAACCCCCGCATGGTGTGGAGGAGGAACGGGATTTTATATTGAAATATCACGATGGAACATATGTGTATTATAAAGACATGAATGAATACGCAATTCTAAAGGAAGAGGAGCTGGGGCAGTCTCCGTATGCGGAGCTGACTATTATTGAGGCATCGATGGGAGAGTAGAAGGATGAATATTTTATTGAGTTCATTGATAGCAGCGCAATTATTGGGAGCACAGGCACCTGTGGCAGAAGTGGAACTGCAGGTGGTACAGATGGTACAGGATGAAGTCTTTGTGGATGAACTGCAAGATGAAGAGAAGACGAAATGGTATTATCGGGTATATCTGGGGAAAAGGCAGAGACGTTTGTGGTCACTTAAAGAAAAAAAGTGGTTAACGGATTGGATGGATTTTTAAGAAAAAATAAAGAATTATGACATTGACAGGGGAAATGTTTTGTGTTAGTGTCTGCTTATAAGATATTATGTGCAACATAATATCTTATAAAAACCATTCATTATATCAATCAAGATAGGGGGGTGGGATCACTGTCGGGAAGCAAGGGATTCAAAAAGAAAGGTGAACCGTTGGAGATCATAGGGAGGAGGTTGAGAATGGGGAGAGGATGATTTTATCAAGAGTGCATAATTAAGGAAAGACAAATTCGAATTGAAAGAATGGGAGGAAAACCAAATGGAAAGAAAAACAATAAAAAGAATACTGGCGCTGATGATGATGTTTACTAGTGGTGTAGTGACACCTATGTCTGCTTGGGCAGCAGAGACGCCTAGAGAAGAAACTGTATATGTGGATATGGAAGAAGAGGATGTCGGAGAAATTCTGAGCATGGATGACATAGACGAATTCTTTGAGGGAACACATTACCTGGGCGAGGAATATGAACAACAGACGGTAGCAGGACCGCATCGCGCACAAGCATCCTCTGGCGGACAATGGATACAGGATGGCACTAGGTGGTGGTATCAATATTCTGATGGGAGTTATCCGAAAAACGGATGGGCCGAAATTGATGGTCGGAGATATTTATTTGATGCATCGGGATGGATGCTGGTGGATTGGCAGGAATTTCAAGGACAATGGTATTATCTGTGGCCAACTACGTCTGCTAAGGGACCTATGGGATCTATGGCGACCGGTTGGATTGAGTTGGGAGACAATTGGTATTATTTATATGAAAAGATTAATTGTTATGAAGAATCTCCTGCATCACTAAGCGCCAATCTCGGTCAGATGTTGACCGGATGGGTAAAAACAGGAGGGGTGTGGTATTATTGTGATACAACTGGAGGAGGACAGTGGATACCCAAAACCACAAATCAGGGAATTGCATTAATCTCTGAGGCAACACAGCATTTTAGCACACCTTATGTATGGGGAGGAGCCAATTGGGCAACTGGTGTTGACTGCTCGGGCTTTACCATGTTGGTAACAAAATCGGTTCTTAACATAAGTTTACCTCATAATTCAGCTAGCCAATATAACTCATCGAAAGCCGTGTCTTTGGCTCAAAGGAAACCGGGGGATTTAGAGTTCTTTTGTCCTTCTTCACCCAATACTATTGGTCATGTTGCGTTTTACATGGGCACAATTGCTGGACAGGATGGATATGTAATACAGGCAGAGGGGAAGAATAAGGGAATTACAATAGCAAGGAGAACGGATGTATACAAAATATGTCGGTATTGGAATTAAATATCAAATTTATTTATGAAAGGAAGATAGAGTATGAAGAAATCCCATTTGTTGATGTTATTGGTAGCATCAATGTTGATTTTGGGCGGATGTGTTTTTAATTCCCTGACAGTTTTTGCGGAGGAAGCATCCCGGGAAGTGAAGATCGGGGACGAGGTATGGATTTGGGAGGGGGATAAACTGTGGCCTCAATATCAGGACTATATCATCGACCCGCCACTGCCTCCAAATGTGGAAGATCCGGATTGTGTCATTCAGGAAAACGGAGTCGACTATCTGTATCGTTCCGGAGATGGATATCTGTACCGGATAAAGGATAACTGGGGACATACGTCGGGGCGCTATACCGGGCTTTTGTACGGAGATGAGGAAGGACGTGTGGTCAAGAATCAGTGGCGTTATTTGAATAAGCCGGTGCAGATCGCAGGCGGAGCCTTTTATAATGTAGAAAAGGGAAGTGAAAAGGCATGGTATTATTTTGACGAGAACGGACACTTGGATGATGATAATACCTTATGGACATCGGGGAAATGGCTGTACTGGCAGGGGCATTGGTATTTTCTGGCAGGAGCGGACGGTATGCGGACCGGCTGGACACAGGTAAGCAATGAATGGTATTACATGAATGAGAGTGGTGAGATGCAGACCGGCTGGATCAAATATCGGGGATACTGGTACTATCTGAATGAGGATGGAAAGATGCAGATCGGCTGGCAGAACATCAATGGGAAATGGTACTACTTTGATACAGACGGAAGCATCCGGCTGGGCTGGCTGAAGGACAAAGATAAATGGTATTATCTGAGCACAGATATTAATGACTGTTCCATGACAACGGGCTGGGAGAAAATCGACGGAAAGTGGTATTATTTTGATGAAAACGGTGCGATGC
>JAFUTQ010000107.1 GCA_017484135.1 Lachnospiraceae bacterium | reverse complement strand
CTGGCTTTACTACGGACGCCAATGGGTCCAAGGAGAACACCGTCACACCAATGCCCACTCATTATACAGCTTAAGCAACGGAATGGTTAGTCCTTTCTGGCTGAAAGGTATCTAACCACCACAAATACATTATAGGAGGAGTAAAGTATATGGCAGTGAATAAACCATACGGTGATTATGCAAGATTGGAGGTATAAGAAAAATGAATTTTTTTGAACGGAAACGAAAAAAAGATCCAACAAAAGACAGGATTATTGCAAGGGTAAGGTTGGAATTTCGTATGATGATTGAGGATATGTTTGTAATCCGTGAAGTGGGAACGATCGTAACCGGCGTAGTAGAAGCCGGAATGTGTAATGTAGGAGAACCGGCAGTAATCATACATAATGGGAAAGAAATAGAGACACAGATTACGAGCATAACATTAATGGGGGAGCAACCCGGACCAGTGGAGATTGCCCGTCCGAATGAAAGAGTCGGCTTAGGATTGAAAGGAATTGCCAAAGAGCAATTAGAGCAGGGTGAGATACAAATAGGAGATTGGGTTATTGTGAGAAATGGGCAGGCTGATGTTATGTAGTTTCCTACTTATAGGCAAGGACACCGCTCTCCTCGATTACGCGGAGCAAAGCTGCAAAAGGAAAAAGTGTGGCTTAAGGAGAATATTATATGAGAGCGTTGATATTAAAACAATGGGTTTTCCGGAAAATTGGAAAGATCTTTTAGAAAATACAGCAAAAGAAATTTATGGAGGGCACTATGAAAATATTTAGAGTGACTATTTTGGGGTTGATGGTGTTTATGCTTTCCGGATGTAGTGACACCGCGTATTCAACCGATCATATAGAAGACTATGATAAGGAATACGTCGTGGAAAACTATCATAGCGATTTAGATAGTAATTTATCCGTATTTCCGGATGAATTATCAACCGTGAATGAGGTTGCTTCGTTTCATGCTTCGTTAAGTACGAATCTCTTTGATACGGATGGGGAAATCATTTTGGATTGTGTCTATGAAAATGACCAATTTCATGATGAGATAGAAAGATTGGCAAATCTGTCGATGACGATAAAGAACAGGGATGAGCAATATACAAATTCCGTGCTCTATGATACGGAAGGATATCATTATCCGGCGTATATCACTATTGACGGATTCGGAAACACCTATGAGTATGCGCTGATCGATCAGGACAATCATGAAATTATATATATTTATCTTGCCTATCCGAATGTGAGAGATTTTCCATATCGCGACTATCTAAAAAAGGATTTGTCTTTATATGAAGAAGAAAACACTTTAGATGCTTATTCAATGTATAATCATTCTTTTGATGATGGAGAGTCATGGACGGAATTTGATGATGGTGTTGTTATTGCTTTATAGTAATTGGTTTTATGTGCAGTGAGGAGATCCGAATATGTTTGAAGATATCGAAGGTTCCAAAACATGGAGGTCCATCAAAAAAATAGCAAAGGGATGGTCCACGGACGAAAAGTATCTGATCATTACAGAAGAAGGGCAAAAACAGCTTCTTCGAATCTCTCCGATTGATACATATGAAGGAAAGAAAAAAGAGTTCGAGATCATTGAGAAATATTCCAAGACGGGCATAAATATGTCGAGGCCAATTTCCTTTGGGAAATGTAATCAGCGCAAAAATACCTATATGCTTTTAAGCTGGGTGGAAGGGCCGGATTTAGAGCGGGTGCTGCCGACTCTGCCGGAAGCAAAACAGTATCAGCTGGGACGGGATGCCGGAATGATTCTGCGAAAAATCCATAGCATTGAGGTGGAGCAGCAGGATGTCCCCCAAACGACGAAAAAGGAAAAGAAATTACGGCAGCTTCAGCTGTATGAGGATTCAAAGGTTCGTGTGGAGCATGATGAACCTGCGATCCAGTATGTGAAGGATAATATATGGCGTATCTGGAAGGAAAAGCCGGTATATGAGCATGGAGATTTTCACCCGGGGAACCTGATTTACATGGAGGATGGCTCGATCGGGGTCATCGACTTCAACCGCTGGGAGGTTGGGGATCCTTATGAGGAGTTTTTAAAATTAGAAAGCTTTGTGAGGGAGATCAGCATTCCGTATTGTATCGGGCAAATTGATGCGTATTTTGACGATGATATTCCGGAGGATTTCTGGAACGTCCATGCAGTTTATGCGGCACATGCAGCGCTGTATTCCATTAAGTGGGCGGAAAAGTTCGGACAGGAGGATATCGATCGAATGCAAAAGCGATGCATAACCGCGTTTGAAGATTTTGAAAATTTCCGAAGAGTAATTCCTGTTTGGTATGCAAGACGGGAATAATATGAGGTTGACCGCCAAAGATCATGCCGACAAAGTCGGCATAGACTTTTTTGCGCAGGAACGTCCAACGGAAAGTCGGCTTTCTGTTGGACGTTCCTGCGCAAAAGTTCACATCGTTTCACGATGTGAACCTTTGGAGATCAACCGCATATAATTTCAAAAAAGTATTGACAAATGTAACAAATAAGTGTTATATATATCTGTACAAACAATTCCTATAATACAAATAGGAAAACTAAGTTTAGGAGGAAATAATTATGAAAAGGAAATTTGTAAAAAAACTTTTGAGTCTGGCTACGGTAGCGGCATTATCGGTATCGGTGCTTGCAGGCTGCGGAAGCAGCACGACGACGGATAACACCGCAAATGACAATAGCAGTGTTGCATCAGAGGAAACGTCACAGGCAGAAGAGGAGACATCCGAAGCAGAAGAGACAGAAGCGGCAGATGATGCAGCAGAAACAGAGGAGCCGGTAGCAGTTGCAATTGACAAGGAGGCATTTGACGCATTGATTGCTTCCGGTATTACGGCAGATGATGCGGATATTGAGGCAAATGAGTGGGCTTCCGCTGTCAAAGAGGCAGGCGTTTTGCGCGTCGGCGGTACACGCACGTCCTTCCTGTTCAGCCAGCTGGATGAGACCGATGATGGGCTTCGCGGATTTGATGCAGGTCTGTATCAGCTGCTTGCACGTTACATTTTGGGCGATGAGACGAAGTTTGAGCTTACGCAGGTTGATTCCAGCACACGTGAGTCTGTGCTGCAGAGCGATCAGGTGGATGCCGTGTTTGCTACATATTCCATTACAGATGAACGCAAAAAGCTTATCTCATTTGCAGGTCCCTATTATACTTCCAGACAGGCGGTGCTTGTAAAAGCAGGCAACACAGAGATTACAGGCGTTGACAGCCTTGCCGGAAAGGTTGTAGCAACCCAGTCCGGTTCCACTGGCCCGGACATTTTGGCAGAGTATGCACCGGAAGCTACCGTTCAGGAGTTTGAGAACGATCTGGAAGCGCGTACCGCACTGGAGCAGGGACGTGTCGATGCATATGTGACAGACTACACACTGCTTTTGAATGCGATCGTGAAAAACCCGAATGTATACGAGATTGCAGGCGATGTATTCGGTCCGGAAGACAATTATGGAATCGGTTTACCGCTTGATTCTGACGGGGTAGCATTTGTAAATGAATTCTTAAAGAAGATTGAAGCAGATGGCACCTGGGAGCAGCTGTGGAAGATCAGTCTGGGTGACCGTACAGGCATTTCGGAGGCACCGGAAGCTCCGACAGTAGGAGAATAAAGGATTTATGAGTGTTCATGAGATTCTGACTCAATACGGAGATAAATATTTGCTGGCGTTGTTGACTACGTGGAAGTTGACGGCGCTGGCATTTGCCATAGCGTTTATCATTGGGGTTCTTATTACGGTTATGCGGATAAGCCCCATAAAGCCATTGCGTATTGCCGGGGAGATCTATGTGCAGATCTATCGCAATATCCCCGGGGCGGCGCTGCTGATTGTGCTGGTATATGCGCTGCCATATCTGAATGTGGTATTATCATATTTTGCCTGTGTACTGACAGCAACGGCGCTGATTCCCGCCGCGTTTTGTTCCGAATATCTGATGTCGGGCATCAATATGATCGACGTGGGACAGATTGAAGCAGCACGTGCACTGGGAATGACTTTTTCGAAAATTATCAGAAAGGTAGTCATTCCGCAGTCATTGCGCTCCAGTGTGCTTCCTATGACAAATCTGCTGGTCGCTACCATGCTTACAACAGCGCTGGCATCACAGGTTCCGATGAATCCTACGGATCTTACGGGAATTGTGGCGCATATCAACACACATGCAGTGGGGGGAATTACAGCATTTCTCATATCTGCGCTGTTATACTGCATGACCGCAGTGGTAATTGGACAGATCGGCAATCTGATTGACAGGAAAGTGAGGATTCTGCGATGAGTGCTGCAGGAGTTTCCGTAAGGGAAGCACTTTATGAACCGCCCGGGCCGAAAATGCGAAAAAAAATTGTGTTGGCGACGATTATTTCGTTAGCGGCACTTGCGGCGCTGGTGGTTGTGATTATTCGACAGTTTTATATTACAGGGCAGCTGGATGCACGCTATTGGTCATTTTTTACCAGGGCTACCACATGGAAATTCTTAGGGCGTGGTCTTGTGGGTACGTTGGAAGCTTCTGTTGTGGCAGGCATTGTCGCATTTGCGGCGGGCTTTCTTCTGATGCTGGGCAGGATCAGTTCCGTCAAGGCGGTGCGCGGAATCAGTATAGCCTTGATCGAGTTTACGCGGGGCGTTCCTACGCTGCTTCTGATCTACTTCTTCTTTCTGGTGGCACCACAGTTCGGGCTGAAATTACCGCCATTGTGGAAGATTGCGGCACCGGTAGCGATTTCCGCATGCGGCGTGGTGGCTGAGGTGCTTCGTTCCGGTGTAAATGCGGTGCCGAAGGGGCAGAGAGAGGCGGCGCTTTCTCTTGGAATGCGAAACGGCAAGGTGTTTTTTAAGATCGTGTTTCCGCAGGCAATCCGGTATGTGGTTCCGTCGCTTATTTCAGAGCTCGTCATTGTGGTAAAGGATACCACGTTTGCCTATGTGGTAAATTTCCCGGATCTTATGCAGAATGCCCGGGTGTTGATCACAAATTATGATGCGATGCTCTCGGTGTATCTGCTGATTGCTGTGATTTATATTATCATCAATTACCTGCTAAACAAGGCATCTGCCATGGTTGCCAAGCGAAGAAATTCAAAAACGATTGCGCAAAGGAATGAAAAAGGAGTAAAGAATAATTATGAGTCAACCACAGAATAATTCAGAGACACCGGAACAGACCCCGATCATTGAGCTGCGACATGTAGAGAAGCACTTTGGGGAGCATCATGTCTTAAAGGATATCAATCTTTCGGTAAAAAAAGGAGAGGTTGTCGTGATTATCGGACCTTCCGGTTCCGGGAAGTCAACGCTTTGCCGCACCATGAACCGATTGGAGCTCATTGATTCGGGCGAAATCATTATTGATGGAGTTCCGATGCCGCAGGAGGGAAAGAAGCTTGCGAAGCTGCGGGCTCAGGTAGGCATGGTGTTTCAGTCTTTTAATCTGTTTGAACACAAAACGATTCTTGACAATGTAATTCTGGCGCCTGTGGATGTGCTGCATGTACCTAAGCATCAAGCCCGGGAGGAGGCATTGCAGCTTTTGAAAAGAGTAGGAGTGGACAGTCAGGCTGCCAAAATGCCGGCACAGCTCTCGGGAGGGCAGAAACAGCGTGTGGCGATCGCCCGTGCGCTTGCCATGCATCCAAAGGCGATCCTGTTTGACGAACCCACCAGTGCGCTGGATCCGGAGATGATCAATGAGGTGCTGGATGTCATGACAGAGCTGGCCGGAGATGGCATGACAATGGTGGTTGTTACCCATGAGATGAATTTTGCAAGACGCGTGGCAAACCGGATTATTTTTATGGATGAGGGCAGTATTCTCGAGGAGAATACACCGGAGGAATTCTTTACGCATCCGAAGACACAGCGTGCGCAGGATTTTCTCAACTCGATTAAGACTCACTAAAGGCGATAGATAGCGATGAAGAGAATTTTGATTATCGGGAAACGGGAAGTAAGAAGAAATGAAAATTATTATGCCGCAGTGGAAGCATGCGGTGCCGAGGCAATTTCGTATGACTTTTGCGGCAGGAGCGGGCAGACAACGAAGATAGACGGAATTGTGATTCCGGGCGGGGCTGATATGAACCCCGCTCTTTATCATGAAGAAAATACAGACAGTATTGAGATTGATGACGAGCTGGATCAACTGGAGCTTGCTGTGATCCGGGAAGCGGTTGAGCATAAAAAACCAATTCTTGGAATCTGCAGGGGACATCAGATCTTAAATGTATTTTTTGGCGGCAGTCTGATTCAGAATGTGGAAGGGGTTGATGTGCACGAGCGAATCGGAATGGTGGATCGGGTACATATGAGCCGGGTAAAAAAGAATTCGTTTGTATATGACATCTATCAAGAGGAAAGGATCAGCATCAACAGCGCGCACCATCAGGCGATAAAAGAGCTTGCCGCAGGGCTTGAGGCGGTACAGTTCAGCGATGACGGTTTGATTGAGGCCTTCTACCACACAGAGCTTCCGGTCTATGGCGTGCAGTGGCATCCGGAGCGCATGTGCTTGAAGAATGCACGTCCGGATACGGTGGACGGGTTGAAAATTTTTGAATATTTTATAAATCGTTTATGAGGGAGTCATATGAGTAAGTCAAAAACCAGAAGTCAAAAGGTCATGCCGACGTAGTCGGCATAGACTCTTTGCATAAAAACCGCTTCGGAAAGCTAGCTTTTCGAAGCGGTTTTTGTGCAAAGTGTGGAGCTGTCGCACCAAAAGGTGCGGCAGCTCCACCTTTTGACGACACCGTATTCTTTTACAAGCTCTCCATCCAAGACTTTCTTCGAAACAGCACCAGAGATATCGCGAATCGTACGCATTCTTCCAGAGATAAGATAAAATAGACATAAGCGATGGGCAGCTTCCAGAGAAAGGCGGACAGCAGCCCCAAGGGAACGCCAAACAGCCAGGTACCAATGATATCGATAAACATCACATATTTGGTCTTGCCGCCGCTGCGGATGATCCCGCCGCCTAAGATCATATTCTGCACCTTGATCGGTGAAATGATGGCAAATGCAATCAGAACCGTCCATGTCATTTTCTGCAGCGTTGGTTCCACGTTATAGATCTTTACATAAAACGGACTGGCGGCAATCAGGATTGCGGAGAGCAGTAGGGAACCGAAAAAGCCGTATTTCATCAGTTTTTTGGATTCCAGATACGCTTTCTCATATTGCTTTCCTCCCAGTGATTTTCCGATCAATATGCCTGCGGCCTGAGACAATCCGCTCAAAGCGCCAATGATCAGTGTTTGAATGGGTACGGTCATGGTCATGGCCGCACATGCATCTGTCCCCATGTTTCCGTAGATTACCGCATAGACATTTTCTCCCAGACTCCATAAAAACTCACAGATCAGGATCGGGCAGAGGATTTTCAGATACTGCACCCAGTATTCTTTGGCGCCAAATATCCGGCGGTTCCAGTGCGTGATCAGATCTTGTCCGTTTCTGTGATGATACCGGATAAACAAAACCAGTATGATGAGAAAGGAGACGGTCTGAGCGATCACGCTGGCCCATGCGGCACCCTCAACACCCATGGCGGGAAAAATCCATTTTCCGAAAATGAGAAGGTAATTCAGACCGGTATTGAGGATCAGGGCAAAAATGTTTGCATATAAGGGCAGGGCAGCCGCCTCCATGCACCGCAGCATGGTGGTCACAATGGAGCTGACAGCCATAGGCAGAAAGGACAGGGCGAGGATGCGGATATATTTTACTGCCAATATTCTGGTGGATTCATCTTTGGTATAGATGCCCATGATGATATCCGGAAATGCGGTGCACAGTACCAGAAAGATCGTTGCCAGCACGATGGAGAGCAACAAATTTGTCCAGAAGCTCCGATTGACGGACTCGTTCTTCTTTCCACCCATATGCTGTGAAATCATGATGCCGGCGGCGGTGGCGATGGCGGCCAGAACTACCGAGTAAAGGGAGGAAAATTTTGCGCTCAGACCGATTCCGGCGATACTGGACTTGCCCAGCTGTCCGATCATGATCTGATCTATGACGCTGAAGGACGACTGCAGTAAGGACTGCAAGGTCACGGGCAGCGCGATTTTTATAACGGTTCTTTGAAAGGTTTCTTGTTTTTTCATAGTTGTATCACTCCTTCTATCGATGATTCCGCGGGTTTTGGCATTACAGGCGCTTTACGCTCTGCCGTTCTATGAGGGTAACAGGCAGCGTGATCTGAATGCGCGCTTCGTTCCCGGCTTTCAGATTTTGAAAAATCGAGATTGCCTCACCGGCTCTCATGCGCACATCCTGCCTGACTGTCGTCAGCGGCGGTGTGCACAGATTACACAGGGGACTGTCATCAAAGCCTACAATCGATATGTCCGTCGGCACCTTGATGCCATTTCCCTGCAAATAATGAATCAATTCAATGGCATAAAAATCAGATACAGCAAACACGGCGGTATATTGTAAAAGCTGTGAAAGCTGCTTTTGATAAAACCGCAGCCGTTCTTCCTTTTGAAGCGGGATTTGCATGAAATTGGCGGATTCCAGCCCCAGAGCTCTGGCACATCCGTTCATGCGCTCCTCATCCATACACAGGCAATTGTCCGAAACGCATAAGACCTTTTGGTGTCCCATGCGCTTCAGATAACGTCCCACCTGATAGCCCCCGTCGTAGTTGTCGATGATCAGATTGCAGATTTTCTGGGTTGGCTGAAAAAATCCATCGTATACAACAAAGGGAATGTGCATGGATTCCCGCAGTTTTTTGTAATCCTGTTCGCAGAAGCCGATCAGTACCAGCCCCTCCATATTCCACATGGATGCAAAACGGACAATTTCATTCCACTCGGTGGTTACCTTAACCATCATAAAGTAACCGGACTGCTCTATCTCTCCCGACAGGGCATTGAGCGAGGCAGAGATAAAACCGTCCTCCAGCACATGACCCTCATATTTTTCATGATCGTTGATCACAACGCCGATGATTCTGGAATCATTCTGGGCCAGAAGAATGCCTGCCATACTGGGTACATAGGCGTTTCGTTCGAGAGCCTCCTGCACCCGCTTGATCGTTTCGGGAGATACCTTTTGGGTTTTTCCGTGGATCACGTTCGATATGGTTGCTGTGCTTAGCCCTAGTTCGTCGGCAATATCAGATAATCGGACTCGTTCCTGTTTCATTGTAGTCTGCCTCCTTTGAGATAAAGAGAAAAGCTGCGCTGTTTATGCTTTTAGTATAAAAAAATCATGACAATTCTTCAAAGGTTAAACGCTAAACCACGTATAAAAAATAATATGGATTTTTGGGCATTTTATACAAAAAATATTAGAAACTGTGCTATACTGATTCTAGAATCTTAGAAAAAGGAGGAAATACGATGCATAAGCGAATGCTGGCGCTGCTGCTGATCAGTGGAACGATCCTTACGGCCTGTGGAAAGGAAGAACCGCAAAATACAGAGGTGCAGCAAAGCACGGAGAAGCTGCAAAGTCCGATTGAAGAGCTTACAACAGAGGCGGATCAGGAGGAGCGCGACAAGGAGGCTGACACAGAGCGCACAGAGGAGACGCAGGAAGAAGCTGTCGGGGATGCAAAGGATTCGCAGGCTCAGATTCAACTGATTGCGGATTGTGTGGACGAGTGGGCAGCGACCGGGGATGGAGGCACAAACTTTTATGCGATTACGGATCTGGACGGGAATGGAAGACTGGAAATCATAGCGGCCACCTGCGGGGGAACCGGGTTATACACATACAGCAGCTTTTATGAGGTAAATGAGACCTACGACGGAATCGATGCCTGTGACTATCCGGCAGAGGAAGGGGAATCACAGCCGGATATCGTCATGGAACAGGTCAACAGTTATTTTGATGAAGATACGGGAATTCGATATTTCGTTTTTGAGGATGTGCTGCGCAACGGCGCTGCCGAGGTCTATTTCAGTAAGCAGGGACTGTATCTGGAGCACGGAGTGGTTGCCTCTGTTCCGGTGGCGTCAATGTCAAAGGTTGCAGATGAAAACGGAGAGCTTACCGTAACTGCGCAGGATGGCATGGGTATTGACATTACAGAGAGCGAATACGATGAGATAGAGGATGTCTTTTTCGGAAAGCTGGAAAAAAGGGATGCTTTTTTCCAATGGATGAACCTGGAGCAGGTCACGGATATGGAGAAGGACGAGCTTGTGGAAGCGCTTCAGACCTCCTACAATGGATTTGGGTTTAATTAGCCATGTTAAGTCTGTATGGAATCGATATCCGGGAATTTGAAAAAAACGGGGAGTCAGACTGGAAAGCCGTGATTCTGCCGGAGCGCGCGGAACGTCTGAACCGGATCCGGCAGAAGAAGGATCGTTACCGCTGTATCGGGGCGGGCGTGCTGGAGCTGTACGGCAGCAGGCTGTGGCTGCCGAAGGGGGAACAGCCGGTTCTGGCAACAGGGAAATACGGCAAGCCTTATATAGGAAATCATCCGGAGCTGCACTTTAACCTGTCCCATGCCGGGGATTATGTGGTTGCGGCGTTTGCAGACCATGAAGTGGGGATCGATCTTGCGGATCCGAGAGAATGCCGGGACAATCTGATCCGACGGTGCCTCACGGAGCAGGAAAAGCTGTGGTTGCAGCAGCAGGCGGATCGGCAGGCAGCATTTCGCAGTCTGTGGGCGGCGAAGGAAAGCTATATCAAATGGACGGGAGACGGATTGCGCAAAGAATTGCGCCAGCTGGAGGTCGACTGGAGTCGGGGCGTGATACAAGATCTGGCGGCGGATGCCGGAACACAAGAAAGAAAAGGTGTCCTGTTTGCGGAGATAAAGCCGGAGAGACAGGAATTTTCCGGGTATTCGCTGGTGGTCTGTGGAGTGACAGAGGCGGAGCTGCAGAACGACAGGAACATAAACTGGATAAATAGTAAGGAAGGAAACACATGAACCATTATCAGACAGTAGTTTTCGATTTGGACGGAACATTATTAGATACACTGGAGGACTTAAAGAATTCGGTGAACTTCGCGTTAAGGGAATGCGGGATGCCGGAGCGGACGAAGGATGACATTCGCCGCTTTCTGGGAAACGGCATGGAGTTTTTGATGGAGCGCGCCGTGCCGCAGGGAAGGGAGCATCCGCAGTTTGAACGGGCATGTCAGGTGTTTCGGGAGTATTACAGCATCCACTGTAACGACAATACATGTCTGTATAATGGGGTTAAAGATGTCCTGGAATGGCTAAGGCGACATAAGATCAATGTCGCAATCGTCTCTAATAAGCCTGACTTTGCAGTACAGGAGCTTCGGGAGATTTACTTTAATGAGATGGCTGATCTTGCGGTCGGGGAGAAAACCGGGATATCAAGGAAGCCCGCCCCGGATATGGTGGAGCATGCGCTCAAAGAATTAAATGTGGCAAAAGAGACCGCCGTTTATGTAGGGGATTCGGAGGTGGATATCCGCACGGCAGCCAATTCCGGTCTGCCGTGCATCAGTGTGACGTGGGGATTTCGGGACGAAGCATTTCTCCGGCAACACGGAGCTTCGCTTCTGGCGCACAATGCCAAAGAATTATGCGAGCTGCTATAGAGGGTTACTTTTCAAAGCGTCCCGAAGCGCCACAGGGAAGTATAAGTCCGCTGGAGGAAACCGGAAGGCCGATTTCTTCCGCAGTAATTGTTCCGTGAAAGCGATTCAGCTCCGTTCCTATTAAATAGGAAAGAACCGCCGGCTGCAGTCCGGTGGTATAGGAATTGATCAGAAAGAATAAGGGATCGTCCGTCAGCAGCTGTGCGCATGTTTTTACGAGCGGATGAATGGAGGTCTCGATTTTCCAGATCTCACCCTTTGGACCTCTGCCGTAGGAGGGGGGATCCATGATGATGGCATCATAGTGATTCCCGCGGCGGATTTCCCGCTCCGCGAACTTGACGCAGTCATCCACGATCCAGCGGATGGGTGCTTCGGAAAGACCGGAGGAAGCAGCGTTCTCCTTGGCCCAGGCCACCATTCCCTTCGAGGCATCTACATGTGTAACTGCTGCACCGGCAGCCGCAGCGGCAATGGTTGCGCCGCCGGTATAGGCAAACAGATTTAAGACCTTTACCGGTCGGCCTGCTTTCCGAATCAGCCCGGAAAACCAGTCCCAGTTTACGGCCTGTTCCGGAAACAACCCGGTATGCTTAAAGCTGAAGGGCTTTAGGTGAAAGGTCAGATTTTTGTAATGAATCTGCCACTGCTCGGGCAGCTCAAAGAATTCCCACTCACCGCCGCCCTTTTTGCTTCTATGATAATGTCCGTTTTTCTGATACCAGCCGGAGACTTTTCTGGGTGTGTCCCAGATGACCTGGGGATCCGGACGAACCAGCAGATAATCTCCCCAGCGTTCCAGCTTTTCTCCGTTGGAACAGTCAATTACCTCATAATCCTCCCACTGATCGGCCAGCCACATCATCGATACCCTCCACATTTACATTACATTGGTTTCTACAATATGATTATTATAAGATATAAAAAATTTTTTCGTCAAGTGAAAAAAAGGACTTGCAAATGTTGGATTTGTCGTGTATAATGTTCCTTGCTGTGACATTGATAGCGTAGAAGCGTGAGGTTGCTGCCCGCTGTGGCAGGTTTTCCGTGGAGCGAATGTCAAGTTAGGAAACTGGCGACAAGTCACTGTATCACGAAAATCGTCTACAACGAAGAAAAGTAGAAACAACGTGTGAAAGTCAGAAGGACACACACGGAGAAGTGTACAGTCACCGCTTGTCGTACTGATTTATGAAGTGCGAAAAGGAGGCGACTTTTTTTATGGCAAGTCAAGTAATGAGAATCACATTGAAGGCTTATGATCACGAGTTAGTAGATTCATCGGCAAAAAAAATCATCGAGACTGTAAAGAAGAACGGATCACAGGTGAGCGGACCGGTGCCACTTCCCACTAAGAGAGAGGTAGTGACAATTCTAAGAGCCGTACACAAGTATAAGGATTCCAGAGAGCAGTTCGAGCAGAGAACTCATAAGAGACTGATTGATATCATTGCGCCGACACAGAAAACGGTGGATGCATTATCCAGACTGGAGATGCCGGCCGGTGTTTACATTGATATTAAAATGAAATAAAGTCAAAACAAAGAAAATCCTGATGACGCAAGTCTTCTAGGATGAACGGGAAATCCCGTTCCGCTGTAGAAAAAACAGGAGGAAAGATCATGAAGAAAGCAATTTTAGCAACAAAAGTCGGAATGACTCAAATCTTCAATGCAGACGGCATCTTGGTGCCGGTTACCGTATTGCAGGCCGGACCGTGTGTGGTCACACAGATCAAGACGGTGGAGAATGACGGCTACAGTGCCGTACAGGTTGGCTTTGCAGACAAGAAGGAAAAGGTTGTCAACAAGGATGCCAACGGCAAGAAAGAGGTCAGAAACAGACATGGCGTAAACAAGGCCGAGATGGGTCATTTCAAGAAAGCCGGTGTGTCCGGAAAGCGGTTTGTAAGAGAATTTAAGTTTGAGAACGCTGCAGATTACAATCTGGCAGACGAAATCAAAGCAGATATCTTTGCAGAAGGCGATCGTGTAGATGCAACTGCAATTTCCAAGGGTAAAGGGTTCCAGGGCACGATCAAGAGACTGGGTCAGCACAGAGGACCTATGGCTCACGGTTCAAAATTCCATCGCCATCAGGGTTCCAACGGTTCCTGCTCTACACCGAGCCGCGTGTTCAAGGGCAAGGGAATGCCGGGACACATGGGAAGCGTAAGAATCACGACACAGAACCTTGAGGTTGTGAGAGTAGATGCAGAGAACAACCTGCTTCTGATCAAGGGCGCTGTGCCGGGACCGAAGAAAGCGCTGGTAACGATTAAAGAGACAGTCAAGACAGCGAAATAGAGTGGAACGTAGAAAGGAGGAACACACAGATGGCTAAGGTATCTGTTTATAATATGGAAGGCAAGGAAGTGGACAGCCTGAATTTGAATGATGCGGTGTTCGGCGTAGAAATCAACGAACATCTGGTGCATTTGGCAGTCCTGCAGCAGCTTGCAAACAATCGTCAGGGAACACAGAAGGCAAAGACGCGTTCTGAGGTGTCCGGCGGCGGTAGAAAGCCCTGGAGACAGAAGGGAACCGGTCACGCAAGACAGGGATCCATCCGGGCTCCGCAGTGGAAGGGCGGTGGAGTTGTATTTGCTCCCGTACCGAGAGATTATTCCTTTAAGCTGAACAAAAAGGAAAAGAGGGCAGCATTGAAGTCTGCGCTCACATCAAAGGTAAACGACAGCAAGTTTATTGTTGTTGACGAGCTGAAGTTAGACGAGATCAAGACGAAGAAATTCGCACAGGTTTTGAAGAATCTTGAGGTGGAAAAGGCTTTGGTTGTGTTGGACGATCTGGATCTCAATGTGATCAAATCCGCATCCAATCTCGCAAACGTAAAAACGACTCAGACCAGCGAGATCAATGTGTTTGACGTTTTGAAATATGACAAGGTTGTTGCCACAAAGGCGGCAGTTGCAAAGATCGAGGAGGTGTATGCATAATGGCAAACGTACAGTATTATGATGTGATCCTCAAACCGGTAGTGACGGAAAAGAGTATGGCTGCTATGGCAGAGAAGAAATATACCTTCTTGGTTCATCCGGAAGCAAACAAGACCATGATCAAAGAAGCAGTAGAGAAAATGTTCGAGGGAACAAAGGTTGCGAAGGTAAACACCATGAATCAGGAAGGAAAGAAAAAGAGACGTGGTGCGGTAGTCGGGAAGACTGCAAAGACCAAAAAGGCAATCGTACAGCTTACAGAGGATTCTGCGGATATCGAAATTTTTGCAGGACTTTAAGAGGTAGGCAGCTAAACACAGAAAAGTGTGATATGAAACTTAAAAACCGAAAGGAGAACAACCATGGGAATCAAGTCATATAACCCATATACACCTTCCAGAAGGAATATGACCGGCTCTGATTTTTCCGAGATCACCAAGACGACACCGGAAAAGTCCCTGACCACTTCTTTGAAGAAAAACGCCGGTCGTAACAATCAGGGAAAAATCACCGTCAGACATCAGGGCGGCGGAAACAGAAGAAAATACAGAATCATTGATTTTAAGAGAAGAAAAGACGGAATTCCGGCAAAGGTAGTCGGAATTGAGTACGATCCGAACCGTACCGCAAACATTGCGCTGATCAGCTATGCAGATGGCGAAAAGGCCTATATCCTTGCGCCGGAAGGGCTGACAGACGGTATGGAAATCATGAACGGACCGGAGGCTGAGGTAAAGGTCGGCAATTGTCTGCCACTGGAAAACATCCCGGTAGGTACTCAGGTACACAACATTGAGCTGTATGCAGGAAAGGGCGGTCAGTTGGTACGCTCTGCAGGACTCAGCGCACAGCTGATGGCAAAGGAAGGGAAGTATGCGACACTCAGACTTCCGTCCGGCGAGATGAGAATGGTGCCGTTAAACTGCCGCGCAACAGTAGGCGTGATCGGAAACGGAGATCACAATCTGATCAATATCGGTAAGGCAGGACGTAAGCGTCATATGGGTATCCGTCCGACTGTCCGCGGTTCTGTTATGAACCCGAATGACCATCCGCACGGTGGTGGTGAAGGTAAGGCCCCTGTTGGACGTCCGGGTCCGTGCACCCCTTGGGGTAAGCCTGCTCTTGGACTTAAGACGCGTAAGAAGAAAAAAGCTTCGAACAAGCTGATTGTGAGAAGAAGAGACGGCAGAGCGATTAAATAGGAGATAGGAGGAAATAAAATGGCAAGATCACTTAAAAAAGGACCGTTTGCAGATGAGAGCTTACTGAAGAAGGTAGACGCTATGAATGCATCCGGCGATAAATCGGTTATCAAAACATGGTCACGTCGTTCTACGATTTTTCCATCCTTCGTTGGACATACAATCGCGGTTCATGACGGCAGAAAGCATGTTCCGGTATACATTACGGAAGATATGGTTGGTCATAAGCTGGGTGAGTTCGTAGCGACAAGAACCTACAGAGGCCACGGAAAAGATGAGAAGAAATCAGGCGTTAGATAAAAAGAAGTTTTGAAAGGAGGTTTCTATTCATGGCAAAAGGACATAGATCCCAGATTAAGAGAGAGAGAAATGAAGTAAAGGATACCAGACCTTCTGCAAAGTTGTCTTATGCAAGAATGTCGGTTCAGAAGGCTTGTTTCGTATTGGATGCGATCCGCGGCAAGGATGTGGAGACCGCACTTGCGATTGTGACCTACAATCCCAGATATGCATCAAGCGTGATAGAGAAGCTGTTGAAATCGGCCATTGCGAATGCTGAGAACAACAACGGTTTGAATGCAGCAAACCTTTATGTTGAGGAGTGCTACGCAAACAAAGGACCCACAATGAAGAGAATCAGACCAAGAGCACAGGGCAGGGCTTATAGAATTGAAAAGAGAACGAGCCACTTAACAATTGTGCTGAATGAAAGATAGGAGGGCAAACATGGGACAGAAGGTTAATCCTCATGGCTTAAGAGTCGGCGTGATCGCAGATTGGGATTCCAAATGGTATGCAGAATCAGAGTTCGCTGATTACTTAGTAGAAGATTATAATATCAGAAAATTTCTGAAGGAAAAATTATATGCGGCAGGTGTTTCTAAGATTGAGATTGAGCGCGCATCCGATCGTGTGAAGGTCATCCTCTACACCGCAAAGCCGGGTGTTGTCATCGGTAAAGGCGGAGCTGAGATCGAGCGGATCAAGGGTGAACTCCAGAAGCTTACCGATAAAAAGCTCATTGTGGATATCAAGGAGGTTAAGAGACCGGATAAGGATGCACAGCTGGTAGCTGAGAATATTGCATTGCAGCTGGAGAACCGTGTTTCCTTCCGCAGAGCGATGAAGTCCTGCATGGGCCGCGCGATGAAAGCGGGAGCAAAGGGAATCAAGGCAAGCTGTTCCGGACGTCTCGGCGGAGCGGACATGGCCCGCAGCGAGTTCTATTCCGAGGGAACGATTCCGCTGCAGACCTTAAGAGCAGATATCGATTACGGATTTGCCGAGGCAGATACGACCTATGGCAAGATCGGTGTCAAGGTATGGATTTATAAAGGAGAAGTGCTTCCTACAAAAGGAGATAAGGAAGGAGGAGCTCAATAATGTTAATGCCAAAGAGAGTAAAGCATCGCAAGCAGTTCCGCGGATCCATGGCGGGGAAAGCAACCAGAGGCAACAGGATCACAAACGGTACTTACGGGATTGTGGCATTAGAGCCCTGCTGGATCCGGTCAAACCAGATTGAGGCAGCCCGTATTGCGATTACAAGATATATTAAGCGTGGCGGTAGAGTGTGGATTAAAATTTTCCCGGATAAGCCGGTAACGGCAAAGCCTGCTGAGACGCGTATGGGTTCCGGAAAAGGAACATTGGAGTACTGGGTAGCAGTTGTTAAGCCGGGACGCGTATTATTTGAGATTTCAGACGTATCTGACGAAGTCGCAAGAGAGGCATTACGTCTTGCAACACACAAATTACCATGTAAGTGCAAGGTCGTTTCGCGTGCAGATTTAGAAGGCGGTGAATCAAATGAAAACTAGTAAATATGTAGAAGAGTTAAACACACAGTCTGCTGCAGATTTAAAATTGCAATTGGTTGAGGCAAAAAAAGAGCTTTTCAATTTGAGATTCCAGAATGCCACAAACCAGTTGGACAATACCAGCAGAATCAAAGAGGTAAGAAGGAATATTGCCAGAATTCAGACCATCATTACACAGAAGGAAAAGGTTGCTGAGTAATACTGGTTACACCCAGGGAAATTTTTAGGAAAGGAGCTTCTATCGTGGAAGAAAGAAATCTTAGAAAAACGCGTATTGGTGTTGTTGTGAGCGACAAGATGGATAAGACAATTGTTGTTGCGGTAAAAGATAACGTAAGACATAAATTATATAATAAAATCGTAAAAAAGACCTATAAGCTGAAAGCTCATGACGAGAACAATGAATGCCGGATCGGCGATACCGTCAGAGTAATGGAAACAAGACCTCTCTCAAAGGATAAGAGATGGAGACTTGTAGAAATCATGGAAAGAGCAAAATAACAGAAGGAGGCTACCAGCATGGTACAACAGGAAACCAGACTTAAGGTTGCCGACAATACAGGAGCAAAGGAATTGCTTTGCATCCGTGTGATGGGCGGTTCAACCAGAAGATATGCAAATATTGGGGATGTGATTACTGCCAGTGTCAAAGATGCAACACCAGGCGGTGTTGTCAAGAAAGGCGATGTGGTAAAGGCGGTGGTTGTCCGCACAGTCAAGGGCGCTCGTCGTAAGGATGGCTCCTATATCAAATTTGATGAGAATGCTGCTGTGATTATAAAAGAAGACAAGACACCGAGAGGAACCCGTATTTTTGGACCGGTAGCAAGAGAGCTTCGTGATAAACAGTTTATGAAAATTGTTTCTCTGGCTCCGGAAGTATTGTAGGAGGTGCCCAAAATGGCAAGCATGAAGATTAAAAAGGGCGATACTGTGAAGGTAATTGCCGGCAGAGATAAAGATAAAGAAGGCAAGGTCATTGCCGTAAACAGAAAGAAAAACACGTTACTTGTGGAAGGGATCAATATGGTAACCAAGCATGTAAAGCCCAGCATGGCAAATCAGCAGGGTGGAATCGTGCATCAGGAAGGACCGATTGATGCATCAAACGTTATGTACCTTCACAAGGGAAAGGTTACAAGAATCGGGTTCAAGACAGACGGAGACAAGAAGGTACGCTATGCAAAGGCTACCGGAGATATCATCGATTAATCAGGAGAGAGGAGGAGCAGCAAGTTGAGCAGACTGAAAGATCAGTACAAGAATGAGATCGTAGACGCTATGATCAAAAAATTTGGATATAAAAACATTATGGAAGTGCCAAAGCTTTCAAAGGTTGTTATTAACATGGGCGTTGGAGAAGCGAAAGAGAATGCAAAGATTCTTGAGTCCGCGATGAAGGATATGGAGATTATTTCCGGACAGAAGCCGGTGTCCACAAAAGCAAAGAATTCCATCGCGAATTTTAAGTTAAGAGAAGGAACCCCCATCGGCTGCAAGGTTACCCTGCGTGGCGATAAGATGTATGAGTTTGTTGATCGTCTGGTAAACCTTTCTCTGCCCCGTGTCCGCGATTTCAGAGGAGTAAATCCGAATGCATTTGACGGAAGGGGCAACTATGCGCTGGGAATCAAGGAGCAGATTATTTTCCCGGAAATCGAGTTTGACAAGGTTGACAAGGTAAGGGGTATGGATATCATCTTTGTTACCACGGCCAAGACGGATGAAGAAGCACGGGAATTGTTGACATTGTTCAATATGCCATTCGCAAAATAAGGATAGGAGGGAATTCAAATGGCAAAGACTTCAATGAAGGTAAAACAGCAGCGCAAACAGAAATTCTCTTCTAGAGAATACAATCGTTGCAGAATCTGTGGTCGTCCACATGCATATTTAAGAAAATATGGTATCTGCAGAGTTTGCTTCCGTGAACTGGCTTACAAGGGTCAGATTCCGGGTGTCAAGAAAGCAAGCTGGTAGGCCGTAAGAGGAAAAATTTAGGAGGTAAAACAAATCATGACAATGACAAGTGATCCAATTGCAGATATGCTTACAAGAATCCGTAATGCAAACACTGCAAAACATGATACCGTTGATATTCCTGCTTCCAAAATTAAAGTGGCAATTGCAGATATTTTGGTAAGAGAAGGGTACATTGCAAAATATGACATCATTGAAGATGGGATCGTTCGTACAATCCGCATCACGTTAAAATACGGTGCAAACAAGAATGAGAAGATCATTACGGGGATCAAGAGAATCTCAAAGCCGGGTCTTCGTGTATATGCCGGCAAGGATAATCTTCCGAAGGTTCTCGGCGGACTGGGAATTGCAATCCTTTCTACAAATCAGGGGATTGTCACAGACAAAGAGGCCAGAAAGCTTCAGGTTGGTGGAGAGGTACTGGCTTTCGTCTGGTAAGCGTGAAATAAAATATATTCATAAAAGAATTAGGAGGTACGGGCATGTCACGAATAGGAAGAATGCCAATCGCGATTCCGGCAGGTGTGACTGTGGAATTAGCAGAAAATAATCAGGTGACTGTAAAAGGACCAAAAGGAACATTAAGCAGAGTGCTGCCGTCCGAGATGGAAATCAAGGTGGAGGGTTCTGAGGTAATCGTTACAAGACCGAATGATTTGAAGAAAATGAAATCCTTACATGGATTGACCAGAACTCTGATCAACAATATGGTGGTGGGTGTTACCGATGGTTTTACAAAAGAGCTTGAGGTAAACGGTGTAGGTTACAGAGCATCCAAAGCCGGAAAGAAGCTTACATTGAATCTGGGATATTCTCATCCGGTAGAGATTGAGGATCCGGAAGGACTGGAGTCTGCCGTTGATGGAAATAAGATTATCATAAAGGGTATCGATAAAGAGAAGGTTGGCCAATATGCAGCTGAAATCAGAGATAAGAGAAGACCTGAGCCTTACAAGGGAAAAGGTATCAAGTATGCTGATGAAGTGATCAGACGTAAAGTTGGTAAGACTGGTAAGAAATAATTAAAGGAGTGACAAGAAATGGTTAGCAAAGAATCCAGAACAGCAGTTCGCGAAAAAAAGCATAGCAGAGTGCGGTATCATTTGGCTGGAACAACAGAGAGACCTCGTTTATCTGTGTTTAGAAGTAATAATCATATGTACGCTCAGATTATTGATGACACAGTTGGAAATACCATCGTTTCAGCTTCTACCGTGGACAAGGAAATCAAGGCTGCCTGCGAAAAGACGAACAATACCGATGCGGCTGCACAGGTTGGCACCGCAATCGCCAAGAGAGCGTTGGAAAAAGGCGTGAAAGCAGTTGTTTTCGACAGGGGCGGGTTTGTGTATGCAGGTAAGGTAAAGGCATTGGCCGAAGCAGCAAGAGAAGCCGGTTTAGAGTTCTAGTGAAGGAGGAAACAGTACATGAAACGTACAATTATTGATGCTGAGCAGTTGGAATTAGAAGAAAAAGTAGTATCAATTAAGCGTGTTACTAAGGTAGTAAAAGGTGGACGTAACATGCGTTTCACGGCTCTTGTTGTTGTAGGTGACGGCAATGGTCATGTGGGCGCAGGCTTGGGGAAAGCAACTGAGATTCCGGAAGCGATCCGCAAAGGCAAAGAGGATGCCATGAAAAAGCTCATCACAGTAAAGCTGGATGAAAATAACAGTATCACACACGATATTTCCGGGAAGCACACCGGCGCTTCTGTATTGCTGAAGAAGGCACCGGAAGGTACCGGTATCATCGCCGGCGGTCCCGCCCGAAGCGTGTGCGAACTGGCAGGAATCAAAAATATCCGTACCAAATCCCTGGGATCCAACAATAAGCAGAACGTCGTGCTTGCCACAATTGATGCGCTGGCACAGTTGAAGTCCCCGGAAGAGGTTGCAAAGCTTCGTGGATTATCGGTAGAAGAAGTAGTAGGTTAAGGAGGAACGTGCAATGGCAGATAAATTGAAAATCACACTTGTAAAATCTACTATTGGAGCTGTTCCAAAGAATAGAAAGACCGTAGAGGCATTAGGTCTTAAGAAAATTGGAGCGACTGTTGAGCATCCGGACAACAAAGCGGTCAGAGGAATGATTCAGCAGGTAAGACATTTAGTAAAAGTAGAAGAAGTTTAAGTATCAGAGATAAGGAGGTGCCGAAATGGACTTATCAAATTTACAACCCGCAGCCGGCTCAAAGCACAGCGATAACTTCAGACGCGGTCGCGGACATGGTTCAGGAAACGGTAAGACGGCAGGTAAGGGGCACAAGGGTCAGAAGGCTCGTTCGGGAGCACCGAGACCGGGCTTCGAAGGCGGTCAGATGCCATTATACAGAAGAATACCGAAGAGAGGATTTAAGTGCATCAATTCCAAGACAATTGTCGGAATTAACCTTTCCGCTCTTGAAGTGTTTGAAAATGACACGGTTGTATCTGTGGAAACATTGATTGACAAGGGGATTGTGAAAAATCCGAGAGACGGAGTGAAGATTCTCGGGGATGGAGCATTGACTAAGAAGCTCACGGTTCAGGCGAATGCATTCAGTGCAGGTGCAAAAGAGAAGATTGAGGCTCTTGGTGGAAAAGCTGAGGTGATCTGATGTTTGACACAGTGCGGAATGCTTTTAAGGTCAAAGATATTAGAAAACGGTTATTTTATACATTTTGTATGCTGATTGTGATCCGACTTGGCTCGCAGTTGCCGATTCCCGGTGTGGATTCGAATGTTTTCAAGGATTTTTTTGAAAATAACGGAAATGATGCGTTCAATTTCTTTGATGCGATTACCGGAGGATCGTTCCTGCAGATGTCTGTGTTTGCGTTAAACATCACACCCTATATTACATCCTCGATTATCATGCAGCTGCTGACGATTGCAATTCCGAAGCTGGAAGAGATGCAGCGTGACGGTGAGGAAGGCAGGAAAAAAATTGTCGAGATTACAAGATATGTGACGGTAGCGCTTGCATTGATCGAATCCATTGCAATGGCCGTCGGATTTTCCAGAATGGGGTATCTGGCGGACACCGGTGTGTTGGCGATTATACAGGTTGTGGCTACTCTGACAGCCGGCTCTGCCGTACTGATGTGGATCGGCGAGCGAATCACGGAAAACGGTGTAGGAAACGGAATTTCCATTGTGCTTGTGATTAACATTATATCCAGAATTCCGGATGACTTCGGAACGCTGTATGAGCAGTTTGTATCCGGGAAGACACCGGCGAAGGCAGTGCTTGCGGCTGTGATCATTCTGGCAATTATACTGGTTACGGTTGTATTTGTCATTTATCTGCAGGGTGCAGAGCGCAGGATTCCGGTTCAGTACTCGAAGAAAATTCAGGGAAGAAGGCAGGTTGGCGGGCAGTCTACGCATATTCCGCTGAAGGTAAACACCGGCGGTGTGATTCCGGTCATTTTTGCTCAGTCTCTGATGCAGTTTCCGGTTGTGATCGCGACTCTGATCGGAAAAGGAAATGGTACAGGAATCGGGAGCAAGATCTTAAAGGGATTGTCCCAGTCTAACTGGTGCGATCCGGATCAGCCGATTTACAGCATCGGTCTGGTTGTTTATCTGATTTTAATTATTGCGTTTGCATATTTTTATACATCGATTACCTTTAATCCGTTGGAAATTGCAAACAATATGAAGCGCTCAGGCGGTTTTATTCCGGGAATCAGACCGGGTAAGCCAACCAGCGATTATCTGGCAAAGATTCTGGGCTATATCGTGTTTATCGGAGCAGTCGGATTGGCGATTGTCGCACTGATTCCCATTTTCTTTAACGGGGTATTCAATGCGAATGTATCCTTTGGCGGCACTTCCATTATCATCGTTGTGGGTGTTGTCATTGAGACGATCAAGCAGATTGAATCACAGATGCTGGTTCGAAATTATAAAGGATTTTTGAATGACTAACATGTGTACCCGGGGGATACAAAAGTATCTCCCACGGTGCACTAAAGTTATTTTGTAGACAATTTATAATAGGAAGAAGGAGGATTTCTCTATGAAAATTATTATGTTAGGAGCTCCCGGTGCAGGAAAGGGAACACAGGCAAAGCAGATTGCAGATAAGTATTCCATTCCGCATATTTCCACAGGCGATATTTTCCGTGCAAACATCAAAAACGGTACGGAGCTGGGAAAAAAGGCAAAGCAGTATATGGATCAGGGTGCGTTGGTTCCCGATGAGCTGACCTGCGATCTGGTGATGGACCGCATCCAGCAGGACGACTGTAAAAACGGCTTTGTATTGGACGGCTTCCCGCGGACGATTCCGCAGGCAGAGGCATTGGATGCCGCATTGACAAAGATCAATGAAAAAATGGATTATGCCATTGATGTAGATGTCCCGGATGAGAATATCGTAAACCGGATGAGCGGAAGAAGAGCCTGCTTAAATTGCGGTGCGACCTATCACATTGTGTCCATTCCCACAAAGGTAGAGGGAATCTGTGACAGATGCGGAAGTGAAGTGGTGCTTCGGGATGATGATAAGCCGGAGACCGTACAGAAGCGGCTGACTGTTTATCATGAGCAGACACAGCCATTGATTGATTATTATAAAAAACAGGGCATCTTAAAAACCGTTGACGGCACCCAGCCAATGGAAGAGGTATTCAAGGCCATCGTTTCCATTCTGGGAGAGTAGACGATGTCAATCACCATTAAATCTGCAGAAGAGATTGCGCTCATGCGTGAAGCGGGAAGACGGCTGGCAAAGGTTCATCAGGATCTGGGACATGAGCTTCGACCGGGGATTACCACATGGGAGATCAACCGTATCGGAGATGAGATGATTCGTGATCTGGGAGGGACGCCGAATTTTTTGAATTATATGGGATATCCGGCATCGGTGTGCGTATCCGTCAATGATGAAGTGGTACATGGCATTCCGAGCAAGGAGCGCTATATTAAAGAGGGCGATATTGTCAGCCTTGATATGGGACTGATCTATCAGGGGTATCACTCGGATGCGGCGAGAACCCACGCGATCGGAGAGGTCAGTAAGGAAGCTTCCTTATTAATAGAGAGAACAAGGGAAAGCTTTTTTCAGGGGCTGCAGTTTGCCCGTGCCGGGAGGAGGCTTTATGAGATATCCGCAGCCATTGGGGACTATGCGGAAAGCTTTGGCTACGGTGTGGTATATGATCTGGTAGGACATGGAATCGGGACGCATCTGCACGAGGAGCCGGAGATTCCGAATTTCAGACAGAGAAGAAGGGGAGCCAGGTTAAAGGCCGGCATGACGTTTGCGATTGAACCGATGATCAATCTGGGAGAGCCGGATGTGGAGTGGGCAGAGGATGAATGGACGGTATGTACCTATGACGGTTCCCTGTCTGCACATTATGAGAACACCATCGTGATTACAAAGGGCGAACCCGAGATTCTCACGCTGACAGAGGAGGAGAAGACATGAATCTGGCAAAGGCAAAGGCTGGTCATGACAAAAACCATTATTATCTGATCATCGGGGAGGATGAGGAATATGTGTATGTGGTAAACGGAACCACAAGGAGCCTGGCAAAGCCGAAGAAGAAAAACAAAAAGCATATTCAGTTAATTAAGCGGATACCGGAGCATATAAGAGTTTCCGAAGAAATCATGAATCATGATGCAGAAATTGCGAAGCTGATACGTCAATACGAACAGTATGTCGCAGAAAGCCAAAAAACGGATCAAAAGCAGGAGGAGCAAAAATGTCAAAAGCAGATGTAATTGAAGTGGAAGGGACGATTGTGGAAAAATTACCGAATGCCATGTTTCAGGTGCAGTTGGAGAACGGTCATCAGGTGCTTGCCCACATCAGTGGAAAGCTGAGGATGAACTTCATTCGGATCTTACCCGGAGATAAGGTAACCATCGAAATGTCACCGTATGACCTGACAAAGGGAAGAATTATCTGGAGAGATAAGTAAATTTTTCTTGCAATCCCGGATAGACTGTGATACAATGCTAGATGGACGCTTTGAGCAGAAGCGCGCCATTTAGCATTTTTACATGCAGAAAGCAAAGGGAAAGGAGGATTGTGCTGTGAAGGTAAGATCATCAGTAAAGCCTATTTGCGAAAAATGCAAAGTCATTAAGAGAAAGGGAAGTATCAGAATCATCTGTGAAAACCCGAAACACAAACAGAGACAGGGGTAAGAAACTCTTGTCGAAATTATTATGTGCGGCTGCAGCATGACCATGGATCATGCTGTTCATAATATGCGCCTTGCGCAATTGGAAATCATTGGCTTCTCATCATACCGGAGGAGTGATGATGCAGTCAGAGAAACGGGTGTATGCACACATTTCAGGGCGGGCAACCGCAGCTGCATGGGTCTGATTTACTCTGAAAAAGAAACGAACAAAGAATAATTATGGAGGTGTAAACACACATGGCTCGTATCGCAGGTGTAGATTTACCAAGAGAAAAACGTGTTGAGATTGGTTTGACATACATTTACGGAATCGGAAGAGTAAGCTCGAACCGGATCCTGAAGGAAGCAAATGTAAACCCGGATACACGTTGCAGAGACTTAACCGACGAAGAGGTTAAGAGAATCAGCGCAGTCATTGATGCGACTCAGACCGTAGAGGGTGATCTGAGACGCCAGACAGCTCTTGATATCAAGAGACTGCAGGAGATTGGGTGCTATCGCGGCATCCGTCACAGAAAGGGACTTCCGGTTCGCGGTCAGAAGACCAAGACCAATGCGAGAACCAGAAAAGGACCCAAGAGAACTGTCGCAAACAAGAAGAAATAGAAGTAATGATCAATATTTGAAGAAAGTAGGTTAGTTTAAATATGGCTAAAGTTACGAAAAAAGTGACAAAAAAGCGCGTAAAGAAAAACGTTGAACATGGACAGGCACATATTCAGGCATCCTTCAATAATACGATTGTGACATTGACCGATGCGCAGGGAAATGCTTTATCATGGGCAAGTGCCGGCGGTCTTGGATTTAGAGGTTCAAAGAAATCTACTCCGTATGCTGCGCAGATGGCTGCAGAAACTGCTACAAAGGCAGCTCTTGTGCATGGATTAAAAACAGTTGACGTTCTGGTTAAAGGACCGGGTTCCGGAAGAGAGGCGGCAATCCGCGCCCTTCAGGCAGCCGGATTGGAGGTTCTGTCTATTCGTGACGTGACTCCGGTTCCACACAATGGATGTCGTCCACCAAAACGTAGAAGAGTATAATTTAGGAGGATATCTAAAATGGCAGTAAATAAAGTTCCTGTTCTCAAAAGATGCAGATCTCTTGGCTTAGAGCCAAGCTTTTTGGGATATGATAAAAAGTCTAACAGACAGTTGAGAAGAGCAAATAAGAAGATGTCTGAGTACGGTCTTCAGCTCAGAGAGAAACAGAAGGCAAAATTTATTTATGGTGTATTGGAGAAGCCCTTCCGCAATTATTATGAGCGGGCAGACCGGATGAAGGGAATGACCGGTGCAAATCTGATGACACTTTTGGAGTCCCGGTTGGATAACGTAATCTTCCGTCTGGGATTTGCAAGAACCAGAAGAGAGTCCAGACAGATCGTAGATCATAAGTTTGTTCTGGTAAACGGCAAGAAGGTCAATATCCCGTCCTATCTGGTAAAGCCCGGGGATGTAATTGAAATCAGGGAAGATCGCAAAAATTCACAGAGAATGAAGGACATCATAGAAGTGACAGGCGGAAGACTGGTTCCGGAATGGCTTGACGTAGATGCAGAGAAGCTGCAGGGAACGGTAAAGGAATTACCGACAAGAGAAATGATTGACGTTCCTGTAGATGAGATGCTTATCGTCGAGTTGTATTCGAAATAATCGTGAGTAGCTGTAATACCCGAAAAAGGAGGGACTGGTAGTGTTCGATTTTCAAAAACCAAAAATTGAAATAGCTGAAATTTCTGAAGACAAAAGATACGGACGTTTTGTATGCGAGCCTTTGGAAAGAGGCTATGGTACGACGCTTGGCAATTCGTTGAGAAGAATCATGTTGTCTTCATTGCCGGGAGCGGCAGTGAGTCAGGTTAAGATTGACGGGGTGCTGCATGAGTTCAGTTCAATTCCGGGTGTGAAGGAAGATGTTACCGAAATCATAATGAATATCAAGAATCTTGCGATCCGGAACAACAGCCTGGATGATGAGCCGAAAACCGCATACATTGAGTTTGCCGGTGAGGGTGTTGTTACTGCCGGAGATATTCAGGTAGATCAGGATATTGTGATTGTGAACCCGGAGCTGGAGATTGCGCATCTCAACGGCGGCGCAGATTCCAAGCTGTACATGGAGTTGACGATTACCAAGGGCAGGGGATACGTCAGCGCGGATAAAAACAAAAGCGATGAACTGCCGATCGGAATGATTGCTGTGGATTCCATCTACACACCGGTGGAGCGGGTGAATTTATCCGTGGAAAACACGCGTGTCGGACAGATTACCGATTATGATAAGCTTACATTGGATGTATACACAAACGGAACACTGGAGCCGGATGAGACAGTCAGTCTTGCAGCGAAGGTTTTGAGCGAGCATTTGAGTCTGTTTATCGATCTCTCGGAAAATGCAAAGACAGCAGAGATTATGATCGAGAAGGAAGACAATGCAAAAGAAAAGGTTTTGGAGATGAATATTGACGAGCTGGAGTTATCCGTTCGGTCGTACAACTGCCTGAAAAGGGCGGGAATCAATACCGTTGAGGAATTGACGAACCGGACACCGGAGGATATGATGAAGGTTCGGAACCTCGGACGTAAATCTCTGGAAGAGGTGCTGGCAAAGCTTAAGGAGCTTGGGCTGCAGCTGAACCAGGGCGAGGATCTCTGATGAGAGAACGGCAGTGCCGGTAAGTCCGATGAGCGCAGCATTGCCGGATTCATGAATGGCGAAAAAGCATTCGGTAAATAAGACCAAAGAGCGTGGCCGGATGTACCACAAATGGAGGATTAGAAAAATGGCAAAGTATAGAAAGTTAGGGAGAACATCTTCCCAGAGAAAAGCATTATTGAGAAATCAGGTAACGGCGTTGATTCATAACGGAAAAATTGTTACCACGGAGGCAAAGGCCAAGGAAATCAGAAAGATTGCAGAGGGGCTGATTGCACTTGCCGTAAAGGAAAAGGACAATTATGAGACGGTTACCGTTACCACCAAGGTTGCCCGCAAGGACAAGGACGGCAAGCGTGTAAAGCAGATTGTCGACAAGAATACAGGAGAAGTTCTTTCTGAGACACATCGCGATGAAAATGGAAAGATCAAACGGATTGAAAACGGCGTTACCGTTACGGTTTATGATGAGATCGAGAAGGAAATCAAGAAAGATCTTCCGTCCAGACTGCATGCAAGACATCAGATCTTAAGAGTTCTGTATCCGGTAGTGGAAGTCCCTGAAGCGGTGGCAGGAAGAAAGAAAAACACCAAAGAGGTAGATCTTGTGGCAAAGCTTTTTGATGAGATAGCACCCAAATATGCGGATCGTAAGGGTGGATATACCAGAATCGTTAAGCTTGGTCAGCGTAAGGGAGACGGAGCCTTAGAGGTTTTGATCGAACTTGTATAAGAAAAAACGTGCCGTCGACATTGTCGGCCGGATAAGGAAATAGCGGAAAACCTGTTGCATCTGATTCATTTGGATACAACAGGTTTTTTCTTGTGCAAAGGGAGAAACGTTGCTATAATAGAAGTAAGAAACCAGCGGAAAACAAAAGTTAAAGGAGGAATTAATATGCAGTATTCTATTGAGGGTGAACCGTTACCGGTTGTTATCTGTCAACTGGAAGCAGGCGAAAAGATGATCACAGAGAGTGGAGCCATGTCATGGATGTCTCCGAATATGAAGATGGAGACCGTAGGCGGCGGAGTCGGAAAGATGCTGGGGAGAATGTTTAGCGGAGAGAGCTTATTCCTGAATCACTATACTGCGATGAACGGGCAGGGGATGATTGCCTTTGCATCCAGCTTTCCGGGATCGATTCGTGCGTTTGAACTTGCCCCGGGGCAGGATCTCGTGTGTCAAAAATCAGCGTTTTTGGCTTCGACAGCAGGAATCGAACTGTCTACGTTTTTTCAGAAAAGGATTGGAAGCGGTCTGTTTGGCGGAGAGGGCTTTATCATGCAGAGGCTGAGCGGACAGGGTGTTGTATTTTTGGAATTTGACGGCTATATCAAGGAGTATCAGATCGGGGACGGTCAGTCCATCATTGTGGATACCGGGTATCTGGCAGCCATGGATTCTACCTGCAGTATAGATATCCAATCTGTTCCCGGTATCAAAAACATGGTGTTTGGCGGAGAGGGTGTGTTTAACACGGTTGTACGGGGGCCGGGGCGTGTGTTCCTGCAGTCAATGCCCATCAGTCAGATGGCGGGAGTCATCGGAAGGTATCTGCCATCCTCGAAGTAATCAGTTCGAAACAAAGGAGAACCATCAATGAATCAACGGATCATGAGACTGCCCAAATGGTGCGTCGTGGGAATCAGCATATTGATTGTAGCGTTTTTTCTGCTCATGCTGTATGCGGGATCGTGGGTGCTTCAAGTACTTCCGGTTGTATGGACCGGATATTCTATGGACATGCTGGGAGAGCTGCTGGCAGCGCTGGTGGGAACGTTACTTTTAATCTGGTTTGGCTATGGCGGCATTCTGAGACAAAGAGGGGCAGGCTTTGTTCGAGGCTTTTACATCGGCGGCTTTGTTGTGGGTCAGATCGGGATGGCGATGATCGGGATGCTCTATCTTCAAATGATGGAGGATCCTGTGAAGGTACAATCCTGGTGGAATATCGTGATCTTTGCCGTGACTATGTTTTTGGTTGGATATGCAGAGGAAGTGTTCTTAAGAGGAATTGTGCTTAATCTGTTGATTCAGAGATTTTCAAAGACCGGAAGAGGCGTTCTGGGAGCGGTACTGATTTCGAGCATTATCTTTGGACTGGCACATTTTAGCAATCTTGCTGCCGGTGCAAACCTTGAAAGTGTCTGTGTGCAGGTAATTGAAGCAGTGGTTTTGGGAATAATTTTTGCGGCGATTTATCTGAGAAGCAATAATATCTGGGTTACGATCATTCTGCATGGTCTGATGGATTTTGCCAGTCTTCAGGGAAGCGGAATTTTTGATCAGGGGGATCTGGTGGACGGAATTTCTATGTTGTCCAGTTACAATCTCATAGCCGTGCCATTTCTGCTGATCCCATGCTTTGTGTTGCTCCGCAAAAGGAAACTGGATGAAATCGTTGCTCGTGTGCAGGGATGGAAGCCGATTCCCGGGGAAGGAGAGGCGGAAAGCACGGCAGCGATTTCTCTTGCCCTCGGCATTATTGGATGTCTGACGGGATTTCTGGGTATTGGGATCGGGATTGCCATAGACGGACTGCTGGGAGGAATTACGTCCCTGAAACTCCGTGGCGAAAAAAATGGTCTTGCCATTGCGGCGGTAGGAATTTCTGCAGTGGCGATCATGATTGCAGTCATTATGACATTGATCCTGTGCTGGGTCTATTACAATATGGGCGGAGAATTAGGGCAGATGATGGAGATATAGGAAGATGAAACAGCCATATTATGACAGAGTGCAAGAGCTTCGCAGACGGATGGAGGTGCATGGCATTGATGCATATTTGATTGTATCGGATGATTTTCATGCATCGGAGTATGTAGGAGATTATTTCAAGTGCAGGGAATATATTTCCGGTTTTGACGGATCGGCGGGAACACTTGTCATTACCGCAGAAGAGGCGGGTTTGTGGACGGACGCAAGGTATTTTATTCAGGCAAGGGAACAGCTGCAGGGAACCGGGATTACGCTCCGGAAAATGGGGGAAACCGGGGTTCCCACCATACCCGAATATATGGCAGAGGTGCTGCAGGAAGGGGCATGTCTGGGATATGACGGGCGGACGGTCTCTGAAAGCTATGCATTGCAGATGAAAAAAAAAGCTGGAGAACCGGCAGATCCGTTATGAGGAACGGGTGGATCTGGTGGGAGAGATTTGGAGTGACCGACCGGAATTGTTGGCGGAACCCGCATGGTTATTAAATCAAGATTATACAGGAAAAAGTCGAAGCGACAAATTAAAGGAGCTTCGGAGTCAGATTGCTGCGGAGGGTGCAGAGGTACATCTTCTGGCTTCACTGGATGACATTGCCTGGCTCTATAATATACGGGGAAATGATGTGGCATATACGCCGGTGGTGCTGGCTTACACGCTGATTGAGCCGGACACAGCCCGATTGTATGTGAATCCCTGTGTAATTGGTGATGAGGTACGGGAGGCACTGGAAACGGACGGAATTCAGATAAAACCTTACCTCGAGATATATAATGACGTGGCAAAATTAGACGATATCAGTCTGCTTTTGGATAAACAGTTCGTGAATGTCGCGTTATTGTCGGCGATTCCCCAAAGTGTGACTGTGATTGACCGGGCGAATCCTACGAGCCTGGCAAAAGCAGTGAAAAACCCCGTGGAGATGGAGCATGTGCGCATGGCACACATCCGGGATGGGGTGGCAGTGACCAGACTGATTTACTGGCTGAAGCAGCAGCCGGAGTCTGCAGAGTGGAACAGAAAGCGGCTCACAGAGCTGGATGTGGCGAGGCAGTTAGAGGCCTACCGTAAGGAGCAGGAGGGATTTCTGGAGCAGAGCTTTGCGCCCATTATTGCGTCGGGGGCACATGGAGCGATTGTGCACTATGAACCGACCGAAGAGACGGATATCCCGCTGGAAGACAATACGTTTGTCCTGATGGATACGGGCGGACAATATCTGGAGGGAACGACGGATATTACCCGCACCGTGGCAGTCGGAGCGCTGACGAGACGTCAGAAGGAGGATTATACGACCGTACTTCGGGGCAATCTGAATCTGGGAGCCGCACATTTTAAGTATGGCTGTACCGGGGCAAATTTAGATTATCTGGCAAGAGCGCCGTTGTGGGAGAGAGGGATGGACTATGATCACGGAACCGGTCATGGCGTGGGCTATCTGCTCAGTGTCCATGAAGGGCCAAACAGCATCCGGCTGAAAGGGAGGAGTGGTTCTCTGGGAGTGAAGCTGGAGGAGGGGATGATTACCTCAAATGAGCCGGGGATTTATTTGGAAGGACAGTACGGAATCCGGATTGAAAATCTGATTCTGTGTAAGAAGGCGGAGAAAACATCCTACGGTCAGTTTATGGAGTTTGAGACACTTACACTGGTGCCGTATGAGCGGGAGGCGATTCTTACCGAGTGGCTGAGCGAGCGGGAAATCCAATTACTAAACAGTTATCATGAAAGAGTTTATGAAACACTTCAAGGGTATCTGCCGCCGGAGGAGCGGGAATGGCTGGCGGAGGTGACACGACCACTTGGCGAAGCCTGACTGCTTATTTTGTTAAATCAAAATGTAATTTCTATGAAAATATGTGAAAATCGGGAGCAGAAGGAAACAGAGATGGAAATCACACTGGAAGAATTGGCACAGTTAGAAAAAGAGAGTTATGTGTTGCTCGATATGCGGGATGAGGATACTTATCGTCATGGCTTTATTCCCGATGCAGTTCGCTATGAGGCAGAAAAGCTGCAGCAGACGGGACTTCCCCATGACAAAAAATTGATTTTATACTGCACCAGGGGGTTGAACAGCGTGGAGGAAGCGCTTGCCCTGCGTGAGGCTGGGTATGATGCGTACAGCTTAAAGGGCGGATATCATGCATGGCTGATAGACAGCTTTTCCCGCAGGCAGGATACTGCCGCGCAGCGCTGTGCCGACATTGAAAAAAGCCTGCGGAAGAAGTTTCACAAGGACATTTTCAGCAAATTCGCCAAGGCAATTAATGTGTATGAGCTGGTGCAGCCGGGGGATCGGATCGCAGTGTGTATCTCCGGCGGCAAGGATTCCATGCTGATGGCAAAGCTGTTTCAGGAGCTGAAGCGCCACAACAAATTTGCCTTTGAGCTGATCTTTCTCGTCATGGATCCGGGGTACAATGAGGCAAACCGAAGGGTGATCGAGGAGAATGCGAAGCTGATGCAGATTCCGATCACGGTGTTTGAAAGCCAGATCTTTGACGCGGTGTATGAGATCGAAAAATCGCCGTGCTACCTGTGCTCGAGAATGCGCAGGGGCTATTTATACAGCAAAGCGAAGGAACTGGGCTGTAACAAGATTGCCCTGGGGCATCACTATGATGATGTGATTGAGACGATTCTCATGGGAATGCTGTACGGAGCGCAGGTGCAGACCATGATGCCGAAGCTGCACAGCACCAACTTTGCGGGCATGGAGCTGATCCGCCCGATGTATCTGGTGCGGGAGGCCGATATCAAGCACTGGCGCGATTATAATGATCTGCGCTTCATACAGTGTGCCTGCAAATTTACCGACACCTGTACCACCTGTGACCCGGACGGCAGAACGGTATCCAAGCGGATGGAGATCAAGCAGCTGATTGAGACCTTAAAAAAGACGAATCCCTATGTGGAGAGCAATATATTCCGCAGCGTGGAAAATGTGAATCTGAACACCGTTATTGCGTATAAGGAGGATGGGGTCAAGCATCATTTTCTGGAGGACTATTAGTGTACCATTCCATTTAGCGCTATGCCAATAAACAGCTGTCAGCGTCTCAATGGTCAAGCGAGGAATCAGAAGCTTTTTTCCGCGTCGTCTCCCCCTGAACCAGAATGGGAAGCGTCGTGAAGCTCTGAACAAGCAGGCTGGGTGTTTGAAGCTTTCGGGCCATTGTGATACCGGCCTGCTTTCCCATGTCATACATATCAATATCTACAATGGTAGGAGCAGGATCGATGACGTTTGAGTAGGGATATCTGTTAAACGTGAGGAAAGCGATTTCCTCAGGCACCTTTAAGCTCAGATGTTCGATGGCCTTTGATACACCCAGTGCAATGGTGTTATTTTCACACACAATGGCTTCCGGTCTGTTTTCTCCGGAGAGAAGGTCGGTGGCCGCGGTATAGCCCTCCTGTCTGCTGGAGCCTGTGTATCTGATATGCGCCTGCTCCATTCTGTGTCCGCTCTTTAGCATGGTCTGACGCACTCCCTTTAATCGTTGCTGGGAGATCGCGTCTGTTTTTTTTCCGCCGATAAATGCTGCCTTGGTATAACCGCAGGCAATCAGGTGCTCGGCCGCAAATTGCCCGGCCTGTACGTGATCGGTGTCAATCCAGCACAATTGTGTATCCAGACCGGGATTTCCAATGATCGTGTGAGGAAAATTCTTCTCAATGATCTTTTGAGCAGTGTTTTCATTCAGTGCCGAGCCATGTACCACCACTCCGTCGGCTGCACCACCGGCAATCATATGCTCCACAGTCTCGCCCGGGTACGCTTCCTCAGAGGTATCTACCAGCGTAACCGTATAATTGTAGCCGGCAAGCTCACTGTAGACACCGCACATGATATCGAACATATGGGGATTTTTGTATGCTTCCTCCCGCTCCAGAGAGGTCAGGAACACAATGTTTTTGGTGGCGCGTCTTGCAAAACTCACTGCTCTGGCATTAGGCGTAAAGTGCAGCTCTTCGATTACCGCGTTTACTCTTGCGGTGGTCTCGGCGGATATGGATGTCCAGCCGTTTATTACCTTGGAAACGGTGGATACGGACACACCGGCTTTCTTGGCAACGTCTCTGATGGTAATCGCCATGACAGGTTTTCCTCCTAAGCTTGCTGATTGTTAAAAATATGCACAATTTTGTTTTTATGGTATAGCGTTTTCCTAACAAAGTCAAGCTAAAAAGTTTAGAAAACATTGAAATTGTGGGATTAGAATATAAAATGAAATTAACACAAATACATGTAAGGTGTTCAATTAGGAAAATGTTTTCGTAAAATAGGAGGGAAAAACATGAAGAAAAAAATCGTATCACTCATTCTTGTTTCTGCGGTAATGACATCTATGTTATGTGGCTGTGGTTCCACAGACACCCCAGCTACAGAGGAGGTATCGCAGACAGAAACAACGCAGCAGGAGACACAGGAAACGCAGGAAACAGGCAGTACAGATGCAATCGCAAACCTGATCGCGGCAACGGAGGGGCCGGTAGACCTGACGGTCTGGTGTTCAGAGACGGAGGCGTATCAAAAAGCGGTCGCCGAGCTGGTAGAGGATTTTAAGGCGGAATACTCCGATGTGGAGTTCAATATTACGATTGGCGCGGAATCAGAGGCGAACTGTAAGGATGATGTCCTTGCCGATGTGGAGGCTGCGGCAGATCTGTTTGTATTCCCGGACGATCAGCTTTTGGAGCTGGTAAATGCGGGGGCGTTGCAGAGTGTGGATGCGACCTTTACCTACGATCCGCACAAGACAAATGCCGGAACTACGGTAGAGGCGGCTTCCGTTGACGGAACCTTGTACGCTTATCCGCTTACCGCTTCCAACGGGTATTTCCTGTTTTATGACAAAAATGCGCTGACTGAAGAGGATGTCTCTTCCTGGGACAATCTGTTGGCCGCTGCCGAAGAGCAGGGAAAGACGGTTGGCATGGAGGTTTCCGGTGCATGGTATCTCTATGGATTTTTTGCGGGAGCAGGACTTGACATGTATCTGGGCGATGATGGGAAGAATATCTGTAACTGGAATGCCGAAGATACAAAGTACGCAGGGGCGGATGTGGCAGAGGCGATCACGGAAATCTGTAAAAATCCTGCCATGGTCAATTGTGTCAATGAGGATGCGCAGGCATTTGCATTGAATGGAGAGATGATTGCAGACGTAAACGGAACCTGGGCAACCAATGCGTTTGAAGAGGCCTATGGAGATGGGTATGCCGCTGTAAAGCTGCCGACCTTTTCGGTAAATGGAGAACAGGTACAGATGGGCTCCTTTGCAGGATATAAATTCGTCGGCGTAAATGCATACTCTGACAATACGGGATGGGCAATGCTTTTGGCTGAGTTCCTTACCAATGAAACCAGCCAGACCAAAATCGGTGTTGCAACGGGAGAAGGACCGGCAAATACGGTAGCAGCTTCCTCTGCTGAGATTGCCAGCGCCCCGGCACTGGCAGCGCTTGCTGAGCAGGCGGAATATGCAGACCTTCAGAGAGTCGGAGATAATTACTGGAGTCCGGCGGCAACGCTCGGCGAAGCTTTGGTAGAGGGAAATTATACAGATGCGCAGACGCTGTTGGATGAGGCAGTTGAGGGAATCACGCAGTAACGGAGAATATCATATGAAGAAATTCTTAAATGCGGCAAAGAACTATTTCGTAGATTTCGGAAAAGCAGTTATTCACGGCAATTTGTGGACGAAGTCGTCCCTTGTGGTTATGGGGGCAGGATTTTGGGGCTGTGGACAGTACATAAAGGGTATTCTCGTAACCGCTATGGAAATACTTTTCTTTGCAGTTACCTTTGGATTTTCACTGGAGTATATCCGCAAGCTGGGAACTTTGGGGACAGTACAGAGAGAGGAGACGTTGGATCTTACGACCCTCACAAAAACGGTGAACGACTACGATAATTCACTGCTTATACTTCTGTGCGGTATCATAGGGATTTTATTTCTCGTGATCTTTGTACTGTTTTATATTTCCAACATGAAACGCGTGTATGCACTTGAATTGGAAAAAAAGGCCGACCGACATATCAATACCTTCCGGGAGGATCTACGCGAGCTGATCAATGGGAAATTCCATATTACATTGCTGACTCTGCCTAGTTTGGGTGTTTTCCTCATAAATATAATCCCGATTTTATTTATGATCTGCATTGCGTTTACAAATTATGATATGGATCACCAGCCGCCAACTTACCTGTTTACGTGGGTGGGACTGGAAAATTTCAAAATGTTGGTTACCTCTACCACGACGGTGACCTTTGGGTATGTATTTATCAGAATACTCCTGTGGACTTTGCTATGGGCTTTTCTTGCCACATTTTCCACATATTTTGGCGGAATCCTTCTGGCAAAGTTCATCAATGACAAAAAGACAAAGTGGAAAAAGCTCTGGAGAACGCTCTTTGTGATCACCATTGCCATTCCGCAGTTTATCACACTCCTTCTGGTGGGGAAGATGTTCGGAGACTATGGGATCATCAACAGTCTGTACAATAAGGCGGGCATTACCTCCTTTTTGCAGGATATCGGTCTTGTAAGTAAGGGGTTATCCTATATTCCGTTTTTGTCAAAGCCGGGCTGGGCACATGTTATGGTAGTGTTGATCAATATCTGGGTCGGCGTGCCGTTCCAAATGCTGAGCGCCACAGGCATTTTGATGAATATCCCGGAGGAACAGATGGAAAGCGCCAAGATAGACGGCGCCTCCGAGGCGCAGATTTTCTGGAAAATTACAATGCCCTATATGCTGTTTGTGACGGGACCGAGCCTGATAACTGCATTTATCGCAAACATTAACAATTTCAATGTCATTTACCTTTTGACCAGTGATTATGTCACATCAAACATGAAGTTTGCCAATTCCAATGCAAAGGAAATGGATCTGTTGATCACATGGCTGTTTACGCTGACGAATGATTATTCAAATTATAAGATGGCATCCGTGATCGGCATCTGTGTATTTGTGATCTGTGCCGTGTGCACGCTGATCAGCTTTAGCCGGATGATTGCCGGAAACAGAGAGGAGGAGCTGCAGTAATGAAGAAAACGCTGGGTATGATAATGAGACATCTGTTTTTGGCGGTGCTTGCGCTGATCTGGCTGATCCCGGTGGTATGGCTTTTCGTCACGTCGTTGAGCGCCTATAAGGGAATCAATACCATGCATTTTTTCCCCACGAAGTGGTCCATGGACAATTATGCGCAGCTGTTTTTCCGGCCGGATACCGTGGCAAATTTTCCGGCATGGTTTAAAAACTCAATGCTGATCGGTGTGTTTTCCTGTATGATCTCTACCATCTTTGTGTTGATGGTGGCCTATGCCATGAGCTGTATGAGGTTTCAGGGCAGAAAGGCGCTTATGAGCTTTGCGATCATTCTGGGAATGTTTCCCGGTGTGCTTTCCATGATTGCCATTTACTTTGTGATGAAGCTGATCGGGCTGTCCAACAGTCTTACGGGACTGGTGGTCATATATTCGGCGGGTTCCGGGCTTGGCTATCTGATCTGTAAGGGCTTCTTTGACACCATACCGGCCTCCCTGCGGGAGTCAGCCAAGCTGGAGGGGGCATCCGAGCTTACGATTTTTACGAAGATCGTAATCCCGCTGTCAAAGCCCATCATTGTATACACGGTGATCAATTCCTTTTTGTCGCCGTGGATGGACTTTGTGATGGCAAAGCTGATGATCCGGTCGAAGGATCCCGCAGACTGGACGGTGGCGATGGGGCTGTTTAATCTGGTACAGAGAACACTTGTGGGCAATTATTTTTCGGTGTTTTGCGCCGGAGGAATCATTGTGGCGATCCCGATTTCGGTTCTGTTTGTGATCATGCAGAGATTTTATGTAGAGGGAATCACAGGGGGCGCTGTAAAGGGTTAAGTAAAAAAGAGGTGAGAGATGAACAAAGAAGCAGTGCTGCATATGCCCTTGTCACAGTATGCGTATGCAGAGGACGAACATAAGCTGACGATAAGGATACGGTGCGCCAAAAACGATATCAGGGAATGCAGGCTATTCTATGGAGACCGGGTTGACATGCAGGAGCCGGTCAGAACCACAGAGCTGGTGATGGAGAAGGTTGCCAGCGATGATCTGTATGACTATTTTGAAGCGGATATCGAGGATCGGTATACCAGAGTGTGCTATTATTTTCGCTTAGACGACGGAGAGATAAAGGAGTATTTTTACAGCAGGGGATTTTGTAAAAGGCTGCAGGCGCATCGGACGGAATATTTCCAATTTCCCTATATCAGGCGGGAGGATATTACCGATATTCCGGGTTGGGCAAAGGATCTGGTAATGTATCACATTTTCCCCGACAGCTTTGCGTCGGGCAAACGTGCCATATCCTGCGAGACAAAGCGTGTGGCAGATGAAACCGGGCTTGTATCGGAGGGGCACAATGGGGGCACGCTCCGGGGCATCATAGAAAATTTGGATTACATAAAAGCGCTTGGAGTCAACTGCATTTACCTCAATCCGATTTTTCGGGCAAATTCTTATCATAAATATGACACCATTGATTATTTTGACATAGATCCCTGTTTTGGGACGAAAGCGGACTTAAGGGAACTGGTAGAGAGCTGCCATTTAAGCGGGATCAGGGTAATCCTGGATGGTGTGTTCAATCATTGCGGACCTGATTTTGTGGCATTCCGGGAGGTACTTGCCAGGGGTGGGGATTCAGAATATTATGACTGGTTCTATTCTATGCCGCTACCGGTGGAGTATCAGAATCCGCCCAATTATGAGGCGTTTGCCTACGTCCGGGAGATGCCAAAGCTCAATACGGGAAACCCTGAGGTGGCAGAGTACTTTTGCAGGGTGGGTGCCTATTGGATCCGTGAGGCGGATATTGACGGATGGCGTTTGGACGTTGCCAATGAAATTGACCATGATTTCTGGCGAGCCTTCCGAAAGGCGGTCCGGAAGGAAAAAAAGGATTGCTTTCTAATTGCGGAGATCTGGGAGGAGGCAGGTGTCTGGCTCATGGGAGATCAGTTTGATTCTACCATGAACTACACATTCTCCTATCTTTGCAGGGATCTTTTTGCAGAGGATAAGATCAGTATCACAGAGTTTGATCAGCAGATTCACAAGATGCTGATGCGATATGCATGGAGAACCGATCTTTGTCAGATGAATTTTCTGGACACTCATGATGTGCCGAGGTTTTTATCTTATTGCGATGGAGATGTAAAAAGGCTCCGCTTGGCGGTTTTGTATATGATGACGGCTGTGGGGATTCCCTCGGTTTTTTATGGAGATGAGATGGAGATTCAGGGAGTGCAGGAGCCGGAATACAGAAGCCCGATGCCGTGGGAGAGGGAAAAGGAAGAGAGCGCGCTGATCGCTTTTTATCAGAAACTGATCCGGCTCCGAAGGGACAATGAGGCCATACGGACAGGGAGATATCGGACGATCATGGCGGATGACAAAAAGCGGGTGTATCTGTATGAGAGATATACAGAGAATCAAAGCGCATATGTTTTGATCAATCTTGGCAGCGCTGGCGTGAGGAGGAAGGATTTTTTGAAGGAGAGCCTGTCTTTATCAGATGAAGAGGTAATTGAACCAATGGAG
This sequence comes from Lachnospiraceae bacterium, assembly GCA_017484135.1. Classification (GTDB taxonomy): domain Bacteria; phylum Bacillota; class Clostridia; order Lachnospirales; family Lachnospiraceae; genus Roseburia_C. The sequence continues at coordinate 19,930 of JAFUTQ010000107.1, read as the reverse complement.
GGGAAAATATTTCTGGTTGACAAATAGAGAACCCTGTGATAATTTGTATAAGGATTTTGCGGACAATGGTCTGCATACTAGTATTTCGGACCACCCAGATGGGTTGAGGCCATACGGACAGCCGGGTCCAACGCCGAACCGCAGCAAAAGCTGCATTATTGATTGAGTTAAAAGCTCAAATTTTATAAGTTGGTTACTTACAACCAAGGGAGCGCATGCTCCTACGTGTACAGATAGCTGTACAGACTTGTGAAACGGTCAATAAGAGTGTTGAGGCGATGGTGCTAGAATACTTAAGGGATTTACAAGCCTTGTGCATATTTGTGCACAGGGCTTTTTTGCGCAGAGGTGCATGTACAAAAACTATTTTAGAAGGAGAGGCATATGGAACAGGATGTATTGATAGAGCTTTCCGGGATTCGGAAATCCTATGACGGTAAGACGGATGTGATTGAGAGCTTTGACCTGCAGATTCGGGAAGGGGAGTTTGTGACCTTTCTTGGACCGTCTGGGTGTGGAAAAACGACGATTCTTCGGATGCTTGGCGGCTTTGAGAAGCCGACCTCGGGAAATATTTATCTGGAGGGAAGGGACATCAGCCAGCTGCCACCTCACATTCGGCCGATAAATACGGTTTTTCAGAAGTATGCGCTGTTTCCGCATCTGAATGTGTATGAAAATGTGGCATTTGGTCTGAAAATGAAAAAGCTGCCCAAGGAAGAGATTGAGAAAAAGGTACAGCATGCACTGGAAATTGTGGATCTGGTGGGATTTGAGAAACGAAGCATCAGCACCTTATCCGGCGGGCAGCAGCAGCGTATCGCCATAGCCAGGGCGGTGGTAAACGAGCCCAAGGTACTGCTGTTAGATGAGCCCTTAAGCGCTCTGGATTATAAGATGCGCAAGGAGATGCAGCTGGAGCTGAAAAATATGCATAAGAAGCTGGGTATTACCTTTGTCTTTGTCACTCACGATCAGGAGGAGGCGCTTACCATGTCCGACAAAATTGTGGTCATGGCAGACGGAGAAATCCAGCAGGTGGGTACGCCGGAGGAAATCTATAATGAGCCTGCCAATGTGTTCGTGGCGGACTTTATCGGAGAGAGCAATATCTTCAACGGAACTATGACGGGAGACCGGAGAGCGGCATTTGCAGGTGCGGAATTTGCATGCGTGGACGATTTTGAAATCGGAAAAAAGATCGACGCGGTAATCCGGCCAGAGGATGTGAAAATCGTGGAGAAGGGGGCAGGTCAGCTTGACGGCGTGGTAACCAGCGCAGACTTTAAGGGTACCTTCTACATTACCTTTGTACAGTGCGGGCAATATGAGATGGAAATACACTGCCTGAAGGAGTATCCCACGGGCACAGAGGTGGGACTTTTCGTAGCACCTGACATGATTCATATCATCCCCTATGATACGACAAAGAACACCTTCGAGGGTGAGATCCTGCATTATGATAAGGACACGGGACTGCGTGTTTCCTTTGGCGATATTACATGGGATATTGATTACAGGAAGCTTTATCCTGATGCCGTCGATCAAAACGGTGTGCTGAAGGACGGAAATGGAACTGCGATTGCGGTGGAGGGAAGGAAATTTATCGCCTCCTTTGCCCCATATGAGGCAAGGCTCCATGATGAAGAGTCCAAGGGGACCATTACAGGGACGATTGTGCTTTTTTATTACATCGGAGATCACTACAGCTATACCGTGCGGTCAAAAACGGAAGAGGACTATGTGGTCGATGACGAATATTTGTGGAATCAGGGAGATTTTGTCGGGGTAGAGATCCCGCAGGATGCAGTGAATTACAGATTGATGGAGGATGACAGTTGAAACTTACATTTTTAGAAAAAAAACATCTGGTAATACCCTATGCAGTGTTTTTGCTGCTGTTTGTGATTCTGCCGCTGGTCGTGGTGCTCTATTACGGGTTTACGGATGGAAACGGAAATCTGTCTTTTGAAAATTTTATCGTCTTTTTTTCGGGAACAAAGACTATGGGAACGTTGGTGTATTCGCTGGTCATTGCAGTCATCACTACGGTGGTGTGTCTGCTGATTGCTTATCCGGTTGCCTATATTCTGGCAAAGGGGGCATATTGCAGGAAACACAGCTTTCTCATGATCTTTGTACTGCCGATGTGGATTAATTTTACACTGCGTATTACGGCGTTGAAGGAAATTCTCAGTGTGCTTGAGGGAAATCTGGCATATTATCCATTTGTCAACACCATTATCTGCATGGTCTATGATTTCCTTCCGTTTATGATCATGCCCCTTTACAATTCGCTTTCCAAGCTGGATTCTTCCCTGCTGGAGGCAAGTGCGGATCTGGGAGCCACTTCTGCAAAGACCTTGTGGCATGTGATTCTGCCGCTCTCCGTTCCGGGGATCGTCAGCGGCGTGACGATGGTATTTCTGCCTGCCATGACCAATTATGTGGTGCTGGATATGGTATACAACAGTACCTATATCATGGGAAGCCTGATCGGCAGCTATTTCAGCGCCTATGACTGGAACAACGGGTCGGTGATTTCCGCGATCCTGTTGATGCTGATCGGGTTCTTTACCATGTTTACCGGCCGTGTGGCGGGAGAAAAGGAGGTGGCACGCTCATGAAAAAGGCAGTCCAGCATATGGTGATTTTTCTTACCCTGTTGTTTTTGTATGTGCCAATCATCATTCTAAGCTTTTACAGCTTTACCAGTTCTACCATGATCGGTTCCGTGCGGGGGTTTTCACTTCAAAACTATGTGACTTTGTTTACGGAGCCGGAGCTGATCTCCATGATGGTGGGAACCGTGGTGCTGGCGCTTGTTGTGGCAGTGCTTTCAACTCTGCTTGGTACCATGGGGGCAATCGGTTCTTTTTACGCGAAGCGGGGAACGAGGGGGCTGATTGAGCTTGCAAACGAGGTTCCGGTGGTCAATGCAGACGTTGTGACCGGCTTTTCCGTGTGCGTGCTGCTGATCGTATTGTTTCGCATTGACAAGGCGACTTATATTCCTCTTGTGATTGCGCAGTGTGCTTTGTGTACGCCGTTTGCATATTTATCAGTTATGCCGAGACTGAAACAGATGGATGTATCCTTGTATGAGGCGGCCATGGATCTGGGAGCTACTCCGTCCAGGGCGATGTTTCGTGCGATTATTCCCCAGATCATGCCGGGGATTGCGTCCGGCTTTATGACGGCAGTCACACTGTCGCTGGATGACTATTTTGTGGCTACCTACACCAAGCCGGCTACCTTTGATACGATCAGTACCTATGTGGTAAATGCAACGAGGGGGGCGCAGACACAGATCAAGACGGCTCTGTGGGCGCTTTCCGCCATCATCTTTCTGATTGTGGTTCTGGCGGTGGTGTGCATGAATGTTCAGCGGAAGACGGAGGAGGAAGCCCAATGAGCGAATTAAAACTGCAAAGGTTGTATATTCCGGCGCTTTTTCTGTTGTCTGCCATGGCGTTGGGAGGCTGCGGAAAAAAAGAGGACGATACCATTGTCCTGCGTGTCAGCAACTGGGAGGAATATATTGATCTGGGAGACTGGGACGAGGAGGAGATCATAGACTTAGCGGATGGCACAGATATTTATGGAGAAAATCCTATGGTCACGGATTTTGAAACGTGGTATTATGAGACATATGGACAGAAGGTAGAGGTCGAATATTCCACCTATGGAACCAATGAGGAGCTGTACAATCAGCTGACGATCGGAGATACCTATGATCTGGTATGTCCCTCCGAGTATATGATCATGAAAATGATGCGCGAGAATATGCTGGTGCCCTATTCTGCAGATTTTTATGATGCAGGCATAGAGGAAAATTATTATGCAAAGGGGGTATCACCCTATATCCGGAGCCGTTTTGAGGAGCTCAACATAGACGGAGAGGCGCTGAATACCTATGCAGCAGGCTATATGTGGGGGACACTTGGCATCGTTTACAACCCGGAGGAAATTTCGCAGGAGGAGGCAGCCCACTGGAGTCTGCTGTGGAATGAAGATTACCGGAAGCGTGTGACAATCAAGGACAGCGTAAGGGATGCGTATTTTGCAGCGGTTGCACGGTTGTACTATCAGGAGATTACCACAGAGGAATTTCTGGCTCAGCCGGATTACCATGAAAAGCTGTCGGAGTTGCTGAACCGGACGGATGAGGCTACGGTAGATGCAGTGGAGAAGCTGCTTGCCGAGGCGAAGAATAACGTGTATTCCTTTGAGACGGATTCCGGCAAGGCGGATATGGTGACCGGAAAGGTTCTCGCGAATGAGCAGTGGTCGGGAGACGCGGTCTATACGCTGGATCAGGCGGATGAGGACGGTGTGACGCTGTGCTACGCAGCTCCGGAGGAGGGGACGAACCTCTGGTTTGACGGATGGGTGATGCTGAAGAAGGGCATACAGCAGGATCCGAAAAAGCAGCAGGCGGCGGAGGCTTTTGTGAATTTTGTGACCATGCCGGAGAATGCGGTGCGCAATATGTATTATATCGGATATACCTCGGTGATTTCCGGCGGTGACAGCGATGTGATTTTGAATTACATGAAGTGGAATTATGAGGCAGAGGAAGACGATGAGGATACCGTGGAGTATGAGGTGGGCTATTTTTTTGATCCGGATGCTTTGGAGGCCGGAGAACGCTATTCTTTTTTGACGACCGGGGATCAGACAAGGAGGCAGCTGTACGCGCAGTATCCGACCAGAGATGTGGTAGACCGCAGCGTGGTGATGGCTTGTTTTCCGGATGAGGACAACAAACGGATCAACCGGATGTGGACGAATGTGAGATGCTTTGATTTGAAAAGTCTGTTTGAGTAGGCGAGAGGAAGGAGAAAGGATACGATGAAAGATAGGGTAAAGGGATCTATGACCAGGGTAAAGCTGGACGTGATTTTATCGGCCTTGCTGTGTATCGGGATTGGTGTGGTGGTCATCATATGGCCGACGGAGACAACGAAGATCCTGTGCTGGGTGCTGGCGGCTGTGCTGGCCGTGATGGGACTGGGACGGATTGTCATGTATTTCATTGATCGTGACCGCAGTGCGCAAAGCAAGATCGGGCTTTCGGCGGGGATCATTCTTGTGGTGCTGGCAATCTGGATTGCATTGCAGCCCTTGAATTTTGCAAAAATTTTTCCGGTTATCATTGGAGTCGTGCTGATCATGCATGGTCTGGAGGATTTGAAATTTGCTGCTGAGGCAAGGGGGTACAAGGATGGGATATGGCCGGGCCTACTGGTGATTGCGCTGGTGAATGCAATCATAGGTGTCCTTTTGATTTGGAAGTCTCTGCAGGCAGTGGAAATCGCGGTGATGCTGATCGGAGCTGCGCTGATTTTTGACGGAGTTACGGATTTGTTTATCGTATTCCGGGTAAATCGTGCAATTAAGCATTTCGGGCAGGCTGTGACCGCAATCGATGCGGAAGCAGAGGTAGAGGAAGTGGAGGCAGAAGCTGTGGAAGAAGAAGCAGAAGTAACGGACGAGGAGCGTTAGGATACCTGCCCGGCATGGTACGGGGTGGGAGAGAAACAATCGGGAAACAGGAGTCAGATTATGCGGCAGATGGAATTTAAGATGGAGCGAACCGGCTTGCTTGAGGTGGGAGACGTGCTCCCGGTAACGGAGAGCAAGCTGCCCACTTCCTATTACTATACATTGGGAAAATCCTATGCTATGTCGGCGAACTTTTCCTTTCGGGAACGACTGAAGTCGGAGGAAGGCAGGGTAACAGATATAAAAGAAACGCCAAAGGGTTATTTTGTCACGGTGGAATTTGACGAATAGGAGCATATATGACGAGCTTGCATGTTCAAACGGAGCAGTATCGCGGAGAGATTCTGCTGAAGCCGGGGGAGACAATTGCCGAGGCGCTGGAGCGGATCGGGATACGGGTGCCTACGCCCTGCGGCGGAAACGGAACCTGCGGAAAATGCAGGGTATGTTCAGATGGTGAATGGGTAAAGGCCTGCAGGACGGTTCCGGTGAAGGATACCCATATTACCGAATTGGGCTGGGAGCCCGGCGGAGCGCAGGATATGACCATTCTGACTGCGGAAAGGGTAGAAACGGGTCATTCCGGGAAAGGGATTCTGGCGGTGGACATCGGTACGACGACGCTGGCAGCGGCACTGGTGGATGCGGATACGGGAGCGGTTCTGGACACCGCAGGGGCTGTGAATCATCAAAACCGATATGGCGCCGATGTGCTGAGCCGGATTCGCGCGGCGAATGCGGATGAAGCGGACAGAAAAGCCATGCAGCAGGCGGTGCGGACGGATGTCCGGAGGCTGTGGGAGGAGCTGGCGGCAAAGCACCCGGAGTGTGTGCCAGAAGAAATCTATCTTGCGGGAAACACCACGATGGAGCATCTGTTTATGGGAGATTCCTGTGAATCGTTGGGAAAAGCACCCTTTCTCCCGGTTTCTCTGGCAGAGCGGCACACGCAGCTGGAAGGGATACCGGTCACACTGTTGCCGGGGATCAGCGCGTTTGTCGGTGCGGATATTGCAGCAGGCATGCTTGCCTGTGAATTGGATCAACGAAAGAAACCTGCGCTGCTTCTGGATATCGGAACCAACGGAGAGATGGCATTGGCCACAGAGGATGGTTTTTATGTTACCAGTGCACCGGCGGGACCGGCCTTTGAGGGCGGCAATATCTCCTGCGGTATGCCCGGTATGCCCGGGGCAATCTGCAAGGTACGCATCGCCGGAACAAGGAGCATCTGCCGGGTGATCGGTGGAACAGAGGCAGTCGGAATCTGCGGGACAGGCGTTCTGGAGCTGGTGGCGGAGCTGCTGGATCATCGGCTGGTGGATTCCAGGGGCTGTATGGCGGAGACTTACGCAGTGGAGGGATATCCCCTTGTCTCGACAAAAGGGGGCAGGATCCTGTTTACTCAGGAGGATTTGCGTCAGGTGCAGATGGCGAAGGCGGCGATCTGCAGCGGTGTCCGGATTTTGCTGAAAAAAGCAGGGATTTCGGAAACGGAGCTTACCGGGGTGTTTTTGGCCGGAGGATTCGGGTATTACATGGATGTGCAGAAGGCGGTAAGGGTTGGGATTCTTCCGAAAGGTCTGGAAAAGAAAACAAAAGCAACGGGAAATACCTCGCTGCAGGGCTGTATCCGATATGCAACTGATAGAAATGCACCGCTGCGGATGCGGCGCATGATCGAAGCTTCAAGGGAAATCAATCTGGCAAATGAGCCGGATTTTGAAGTGGAATATATCGCAAATATGGATTTCTGACCGTCGTTTGCCGAATCAGTGCGGGACATCCTCCCGGATATGGTTCAGCCCCTGCTCCATGATGGTGACAACGTGGGAATCCAGCAGAGAATAATAAATGGTTTTTCCGTCTCTGCGGTTTTTGATGAGCCGGTTCTGTTTCAGAATGCTGAGCTGATGAGAGATGGCACTCTGGGACATATCCAGTTCGTTTGCGATGTCATAGACACATTTTTCGCCCTCGTAAAGGGCATACATAATCTGGAGACGGGTCGGTGTGCCGAACACCTTGAAAAGCTCGGCAAGAACCTCAAATTCGTGTTTATCCATAGTCGTTTTCCTTACTCTTTATTATTCTGCTTACGGCTGTACGGAACAGTTACAGAATAACACAAATCACAAAATGGGTCAAACAGTATGATTTGGGATGTGAGTCACTGACAGGATGCCGGGGGAAATAGGTCATGCCGGCGCAGCCGGCATTGACTCTTTGCACAAGAAATGTCTGGGAAATGCTAGCATTCCCCAGACATTTTTGTGCAAAGGGTTCACATCGTTTCACGATGTGAACCTATTTCCCCCGGCATCCTGTCAGTGACAGAAAAAATTTTACTTGAAGGATTTGCCAGATTGTCTTAAAATCAGATTGCAAGAACAGCTTTCAGAATGTGCTCTTTATTCGAGCAGGTAAGCTGCCGGATCTGTGTATAGAGCTGCGCGAGCGCGGCATCCTGGTGACCGTCGCGATAAAGCTGTGCCAGCAGGGTGTAATTTTCCGTAATGTCACTGCTGCAGTCCGCGCCGAAAGACAGATAGCGGATCGCGTCTTCCGGGAGTCCGTGATCAATCAGCGCGTGGGAGATTTCCACCAGTGTAAGAATCAGAATGTTGTAGTTTTCGTCATATTCCATGAGAGCGGGAAGGTTGGCAGCTCCGTATTTTAATTTCAGGTCGGTATTGGAATACTCGTTGAGATTCACGATTTTCTTGGCGGAAAGCTCCTTCAAAGAGAGGATGTTTTGGGCAATTCCGTCATCCTCCACCGGGATATCTGCAAGCAGCTTGTCCGGAATGGTAATATAGGAGAGATGGGTCAGATCTTTTCTTCGGGTGTTATTGGCGAGGTTTTCCCGTTCCCAGAACCGATCCAGGGTCTCTTTTTCCTTCCGGCGATTTGAGCGGATGCTTACGGTCAATATAATCAGAAAGAGAACAAAAAAGGGTAGAACCATAAAAACTCCTTTCCGAAATTGCTGCTACTAATAACAGAAATAAAATTTACATATAATAAATATGATTAATGAGGTGAAGTCCAATGATGAACTTTTATAATTCAAAAAAGAAACGAATTTTTGCAGCGGTGATTGTAATCATTCTTGTCGCGGCAATGGTGCTTTCGCTGCTTCTGGCTGCCGTTGTATAATGAAAAATCGGATACGACATGCAAGTCATAATATACAGAAAAAGTGAAATTCTGTCAAATATATTAGTGGTTCTGTATCTTGAAAAAAAGGCAGAGCATGGTAAAATGATGGAAAAAGAAGTGAATGAATCAGCATATTTCTGAAACGGAGATGGATTGATATGAACAAATTAAAATGGGTGTTGCCGACGATGTGTCTGACTGCAGCCGCCGCATTGGTGCCGACAGCAGTCTCTGTGAGAGCAGAGGGAAACAGTGATGTCATACCGGACAATATTTACATTGGAGAAATTGCAGTGGGCGGAATGACCGCAGACGAGGCAGCGGCAGAGGTGCAGTCCTATGTGGAAAGCAGTGTCGGTACGGAATTTGAGCTTAAGGCAGAGGAAAACAGTGTGAAGGCCGGTGCGGCAGACCTTGGCATCACATGGGCAAACCCGGATGTAGTGGATTTGGCGCTGGAATTTTCAAAAAGCGGGAATCTGCTGGAACGATACAAGGCGAAAAAGGATCTCGAAGTTTCCGCAAAAGTGTTTGATATTGAGTACACCATTGATACAGAGACAGCAGCGGCATTTCTGGATGCGAACATCGAAGAGCTGAATCAGGAAGCGATTGACAGTGGATTGGTTCGTGAGAACGGAGAATTTAAGATTACAGAGGGGCAATCGGGAATTGAGGTTGATAAAGAAGCCTCCCTGAAGGCGCTGCAAAGCTTTTTTGACGAGGAATGGGACGGAGCAGATGCCCGGATCGATCTGGTAGTCGATGTGATAGAACCCCGCGGAACGACCGAGGAGCTGCAGAAGGTAAAGGATGTGCTGGGTTCCTTTTCTACTGAGTTTAACACCTCTGCATCCGGAAGAAAGACAAATGTAAGAAATGCCACTTCTAAGATCAACGGAACCGTGGTGTATCCGGGCGATGAATTTTCGGTATATGACGTAATCGCTCCGATGACGCTGGAAAACGGATATGAGTTGGGCGGCGCATATGAGAACGGTACGGTTATTGAGAGTGTTGGCGGTGGTGTCTGCCAGGTATCCTCTACCCTGTACAACGCAGCAATTCGTGCAGAACTGGAGATTACGGAGAGGTATCCGCATTCCATGCTGGTATCCTATGTGAAGCCGGCTATGGATGCGGCCATTGCAGGGACATACAAGAATTTGAGATTTATCAATAACACAGACGCGCCCATTTATCTGGAAGGCTATTGTGCAGGAGATGTGCTCTATTTCAATATTTACGGACATGAGACCAGAGATCCGAACCGGGAAATTTCCTTTGAAAGCGAGACGGTCACCGAGGAGGCTCCGCAGGTTCAGATCGTGGCATCCGGAGCTCCGGTCGGCACTGTGGAGACTACACAGAGTGCCCATATCGGAAAAACGGCGATTCTTTGGAAAATCGTAAAAGAAAACGGCGTGGTAGTCAGCAAGGAGAAGGTAAACACCAGCCGCTATCAATCATCGCCGAAGATTATTTCCGTAGGAACTGCCAGCAGTAATCCGGATGCATCCGCAGCGGTCACGGCAGCGATTGCAAGTCAGGATGAGACTGCGGTGCGGACGGCAGCGGCAACGTGGAATGATGCGGCACTGGCAGCATCTGCGGCAGCGGAGCCGACGGACGCTCCGGTTGATGTAGGAGAGGTACAGCCGGCAGCGCCCCAAGATGCAGGATCGGATTCAGAAAATGCAGAGCAGCCGGTTGATGATGGGGTATAGAACCTGTGTAAGAAAATCATACAAAGCCAAAGGGGGCTGTCTTCCGAAGTCGGAAGACAGCCCTGAACTATAAATATACCCGGGAAAGAGATTAGCGATGAAAATTGGAAAGGTATCAGAGAATGTACTGAAGCGTTCGGTAATCCGGCAGCTGCATTCCAGACGTGAGGAAGTTCTTATGGGTGCCGGAGTGGGAGAGGATTGTGCAGCGGTACAGCTTGCACCGGACGAGATCATGGTGCTGTCCACAGATCCCATTACCGGAGCGGTTCATGAGATTGGAAAGTTAGCCATATTGATTACCGTCAATGATTTGGCGAGCGCGGGAGCGGAGCCTGTGGGGGTCATGCTTACGGTGCTTTTGCCCGAAAAGTTTATGGAGCCCGACCTGAAGCAGCTGATGCAGGAGCTGGAAGCGGCGGCCGGGGAAGCGTCCGTCCAGATTATGGGGGGGCACACGGAGGTCACAAAAGCAGTCACACAGCCGTTGGTATCCGTGTGCGGGGTTGGAAAGGTCAAAAAGGGCAGACTGATTTCTACCGGCGGTGCACATCCGGGAATGGATATTCTGGTAACCAAATGGATTGGTATCGAGGGAACAGCAATTCTTGCGCGAGAGAAGGAGGAGGAGTTGAAGGCGCGCTTTTCTCCGGATTTTCTGAGACAGGCGCAGGAGTTTGACCGATGGCTTTCCGTTGTGCGGGATGCGGCGATTGCCGTAGAAAACGAGGTTGCTGCCATGCATGATGTGACGGAGGGAGGGATTTTCGGAGCCCTTTGGGAGCTGGCGGAGGCATCCGGGGTCGGACTCGAAATTGACCTGAAAAAGATACCCATTCGTCAGGAAACCGTTGAAATATGTGAATTTTTCCATATCAATCCGTATCGTCTGATCTCCAGTGGCTGTATGCTGATGGCAGCGGCGGACGGAAATCGGCTGGTCGCAGAATTAAAAAAGGCCGGAATTGAGGCCACGGTCATAGGAAAGGCTACGGACTCCAACGACAGGGTTCTGTTCCACGAGGATGAGAGGCGCTTTCTGGAGCAGCCGCAGACAGACGAGTTATATAAAGTAGTGTAAAAATAGATCTTGGAGGTTGAAGGATGAGAGAAAAGATTTTGACATTTATTGAAAAGAACAGCCGCATTGACTTAAAGGAGCTGGCGATTGTGCTGGGTGTCGATGAGGCGGCGGTGATGAATGAGCTGGAAGCCATGGAGCAGGAAAATATCATCTGCGGCTACCATACATTGATCAATTGGGACAAGGCAGGCGTGGAAAAGGTATCTGCGCTGATCGAGGTAAGGGTGACGCCACAGCGCGGCATGGGCTTTGATAAGGTGGCGGAGCGCATTTACAATTACCCGGAGGTCAATGCCGTGTATCTGATTTCGGGAAGCTACGATCTGCTGGTAACCATAGAGGGAAAGACCCTGCGGGAGGTTTCCCAGTTTGTCTCGGACAAATTATCTACACTGGAGTCCGTGCTCAGCACACAGACCAATTTTATTCTGAAGAAATATAAAGATCATGGCACAGTGATGACAGAGAAGACAATCGACGAAAGGATACAGATGATACCATGAGAGATCCATTATCAAAAACAATTGTAACCATTCAGCCCTCCGGAATCCGCAAGTTTTTTGATATTGTAAGCGAGATGCAGGACGCGATCTCCCTTGGAGTGGGGGAGCCCGATTTTGACACACCGTGGCATATCCGGGATGAGGGAATTTTCTCCCTCGAAAAAGGACGAACCTTTTACACCTCCAATTCCGGACTGAAGGAGCTTAAAATAGAGGTCACAAAATATCTGGAGCGCCATTATGGGCTTCACTATGATTATGAACGGGAAACTTTTATTACCGTAGGAGGAAGCGAGGCCATTGACATTGCACTGCGCGCCATGTTAGATCCGGGAGATGAGGTGCTGATTCCGCAGCCGAGCTATGTATCGTATCTGCCCTGTACCATTCTGGCAAACGGGACACCTGTGGTCATCAATCTGAAGGCAGAGAACGAATTCCGTCTGACGGCGGAGGAGCTGGAGGCAGCGATCACACCAAAGACGAAGATTCTGATCATGCCGTTTCCGAACAATCCGACCGGAGCGATCATGGAGCGGAAGGATCTGGAGGCAGTGGCGGAAATCGTAAAGAAAAACGACCTGTATGTGATCAGCGATGAGATCTATTCGGCGCTGACTTACACAGAGGAACCACACGTTTCCATCGCATCCCTGCCGGGGATGCGAGAGCGAACCATAGTGATCAACGGATTTTCCAAATCTCATGCCATGACCGGCTGGCGGTTAGGCTATGCCTGCGGACCGGAGCTGATCTTAACGCAAATGCTCAAGATTCATCAGTATGCCATCATGTGTGCGCCCACCACGTCCCAGTATGCGGCAGTGGCGGCTCTGCGCAGCGGAGATGAGGATGTGGAGAACATGCGCCAGGAATACAATGGCAGAAGAAGATATCTGCTGCATCGGTTCCGGGAGATGGGGCTGGAGTGTTTTGAACCGTTTGGGGCATTTTATATGTTTCCCTGTATCAAAGAATTTGGCATGACATCGGAGGAGTTTGCGACGGAATTGTTGAATGCGGAGAAGGTGGCAGTTGTGCCGGGTACAGCCTTTGGGGACTGTGGAGAGGGCTTCCTTAGGATTTCCTATGCGTATTCCCTGAACAGCCTGAAGGAGGCAATGGATCGCATCGAGCGTTTTATTACAAAAAAGAGAGAGGCTGCGAGCCATGGCAAAGCTTAACATTGTGCTGTATGAGCCGGAGATCCCCCACAATACAGGAAATATCGGGAGAACCTGCGTTGCGACGGACACCCGGCTGCATCTGATTGAACCGCTTGGCTTTGATATTTCGGAAAAGGCGGTAAGGAGAGCCGGGATGGATTACTGGAGTCGGCTGGATGTCACAAGCTACCGAAACTATGAGGAGTTTCTGGCGAAGAATCCGGGTGCCAGAATCTATATGGCAACGACAAAGGCGCGGCAGGTTTATACGGAGGTCAGCTATGAGCCGGACTGCTATCTGATGTTTGGCAAGGAGAGCGGGGGAATACCGGAGGAGCTTTTGGTGCAGCATCCCGCGGATTGTATCCGCATTCCTATGCTGGGAGAGACGAGATCTCTGAATTTGTCGAATGCGGCAGCGATTGTTTTGTATGAAGCGCTGCGCCAGAATCAATTTGAGCATCTGAATCTGCAGGGACAGCTGCACAGACTTCATTGGTAAAAACGATGGGAATTATTAAGGCAAAAAAAATCGTACATGAATATATACGCAGAGACGAGGATGGCAATGTGGAATCCATACAGACGGCGCTGGATCATGTGAGTCTGGACGTCAGAGAGGGAGACTTCATTGCCATTTTGGGTCACAACGGCTCCGGCAAATCCACGCTGGCAAAGCACATCAATGCGCTTTTGGTGCCCTCGGAGGGCACCCTGTGGGTGGACGGATATGAGACGGGCAGACCGGAGCATGTCTGGGAGGTGCGGAAGCGCGCGGGCATGGTCTTTCAGAACCCGGACAATCAGATTGTTGCCGGCGTTGTGGAGGAGGATGTAGGCTTCGGACCGGAAAATATGGGAGTGCCCACCGAGGAAATCTGGAAGCGGGTAGCGCGCAGTCTGGAGGCGGTGGGAATGCTCTCCTACCGGAGCGGGTCGCCCAACCGACTTTCCGGCGGACAGAAACAGCGGGTAGCGATTGCCGGGGTAATGGCGATGGAGCCGAAATGTATTGTGCTGGATGAGCCCACTGCGATGCTGGATCCCATGGGAAGAAAAGAGGTGCTCGAGGCGGTACACCGCCTGAACCGGGAAAAGGGCGTTACCGTAATTCTCATCACGCACTATATGGAGGAGGTCGTTGACGCGGATTGGGTGTATGTGATGGATCAGGGAAGGATCGTCATGCAGGGAAATCCCCGGACGATCTTTTCGCAGGTGGATACCTTGCGCGGTTATCGCCTGGATGTTCCCCAGATCACGATGCTCGCGTACCAGCTTCAACAGGCGGGGTTGCCGATTTCCCCGGGGATCCTTACGAAGGAGGAACTGACGGAGGAATTGTTAAAAATATGTCAATTATAATCGATCATGTAAGCTATGTATACAATGCCAAAACCACATACGAAAACCGGGCGTTAAAGGACATCAATCTGAAAATAGAGGATGGAGAGTTTGTGGGAATCATCGGGCATACCGGCTCCGGGAAATCCACGCTGATTCAGCACCTCAACGGGCTGCTGCGGGCTTCGCAGGGGCACATCTATTATCACGGACAGGATCTGTATGACAAGGATTATGATTTGCGTGCCCACCGGAGCAAGGTAGGGCTTGTGTTTCAGTATCCCGAATATCAGCTGTTTGAAGAAACGGTTCTCGCGGACGTGGCTTTTGGCCCGAAAAATCAAGGATTAAAAAAGGAGCAGGCCGAGCTGCGGGCGTTCGAGGCGCTTCAAAATGTGGGAGTTCCCAAGGAATTATACGACCGCTCGCCCTTTGAGCTTTCCGGGGGGCAGAAGCGGAGAGTCGCGATTGCGGGGATCCTGGCCATGAAGCCGGAGGTGCTGGTGCTGGATGAGCCCACTGCGGGACTGGATCCCCGCGGAAGGGATGAAATTTTGGATCAGCTTGCGGTGTTGCATGAGACACAGCATATGACAATCCTGCTCGTGTCCCACAGTATGGAGGATGTAGCAAACTATGTGGAACGCCTGCTTGTGATGAATGACGGACAGGTTCTGTATGACGGAACGCCGGGACAGGTCTTTCAATCGTACCGGGAGCTGGAGAAATTCGGGCTTGCCGTGCCTCAGGTCACATATCTGATGCATGCATTGAGAGACAGAGGGCTTCCGGTTTCTGCAGATGCGGCTACCATAGAGGAGGCGAAGACGGAAATTCTTCGGGTAATGACAGGGAGATGAGGACACGATGCTAAAGGATATCACGCTGGGACAGTACTATCCGGCAGATTCCGTCATTCACAGACTGGATCCCCGGACAAAATTATCTGCCACCCTGCTTTTTATGATTTCACTATTTTGTTTTCGGACAATCTGGGCGTTTCTTCTGATCAGTGTATTTCTGATCGGAGTCATTTTTTTGTCCCGGGTTCCCTTTTGGTACATGGTAAGAGGACTGAAATCCATTCTGATGATCATGACTGTGGCTGCGATCTGCAACCTGTTTTTTACGCCGGGAACGGTTTTGGTAAGCTTTTGGAAGCTCACGATTACCGAAGAGGGGGCAAAAAGCGCTGTTTTCATGCTGCTTCGGCTGTCCTATCTGATTATCGGGACCTCGATCCTCACACTGACAACGACACCGAATCAGCTGACGGACGGACTGGAAAAGGCATTGCACCCGTTGACCCATATCCATGTCCCGGTGCATGAAATCGCAATGATGATGTCCATTGCGCTCCGCTTCATCCCGATTCTTACGGAGGAAACGGATAAGATCATGAAAGCGCAGATGGCCAGAGGAGCGGATTTTGAATCCGGCGGACTGATCAGGCGGGCGAAAAATATGATTCCGCTTTTGGTTCCGTTGTTTGTCTCTGCGTTTCGTCGGGCGAATGATCTGGCGTTGGCGATGGAGGCGAGATGCTATCGGGGCGGAGAGGGAAGAACCAGGATGAAGCCGCTCCGTTACCAGAAACGCGATTTTGCGGCATATTTGATCTTGCTTAGTTATATGACATTAGTCATTTTATTGAATCTGAATTTTATTTCCGGACTTCGCGCATAAAAAACGGAGTCTATCCAGTCTTTGTAAAGCGGAGGTATGGCATGAAACGAGTGATGCTTGTGGTGGCGTATGACGGCACCGGATATCATGGCTGGCAGGCACAGCCCGGTCATACAACGATAGAGGGTGTGTTAAACGAAAAGCTGTCAGCGCTTTTGCAGGAGGAAATCACTGTAATCGGAGCATCCAGAACCGATGCGGGGGTACATTCCTATGGAAATGTGGCGGTGTTTGATACAAATACCCGGATTCCCGCGGAAAAGCTCTCTTATGCATTGAACCAGCGGCTGCCGGGGGATATCGTGGTACAGCGTTCCTGCGAGGTGGCGCCGGACTTCCACCCCAGACACTGCGAGAGCAGGAAAACTTATGAGTACCGGATCTGGAACAGCACGTTTCCGATGCCCGCCCGCAGACTGGATACGTTCTTTTATCATCGTCCCCTTGACCTTGAGGCCATGCAGCGGGCTGCAGAGCTTTTGGTGGGGGAATATGATTTTAAAAGCTTCTGCGCGGCGGGAACTGCGGTAAAAACCACGGTTCGAAGGATTTACAGCCTGTCTGTAGAACAGCAGAAAGAGCTGATTACGATTCGCGTGTGCGGGAATGGTTTCCTATATAATATGGTAAGGATTCTGGCGGGTACCTTAATACAGGTAGGAAGCGGAGAGCGGCGACCGGAGGAGCTGGCGGATATTCTGGCGGCAAAGGATCGCAGCGCAGCAGGTCCCACAGCACCGGCACATGGACTTACGATGATCGGAATAAAATTTTCATCTTGACACATTTTGGAAGACGTTCTATAATGGTGGGGTATGACGTAGAAAAATGTTGTTCCATAGCCCCGGAACGGCATTTCGACGATAAAACAGAGATAGAACACATATGTGATACGTCCGGACATTACGTGTCATGTAGCGTTCGCTGGTACAGATTCAAGGAGGGAAATCAATGAAGACTTTTATGGCAAGTCCGTCTACCATCGAAAGAAAGTGGTATGTAGTAGATGCCGAGGGACAGACATTGGGACGTTTAGCATCTGAGATTGCTAAGGTATTGAGAGGAAAGAACAAAGCGATTTTTACGCCTCATATCGATACAGGTGATTATGTAATCGTAGTAAATGCAGAGAAGATCAAGGTGACCGGAAAGAAATTAGATCAGAAGATCTACTACCATCATTCCGACTATGTAGGCGGTATGAAGGAAACTACCTTAAGAGAAATGTCAGCAAAGCATCCGGAGAGAGTGATTGAATTCGCGGTAAAGGGAATGCTTCCGAAGGGAGCTTTGGGAAGACAGATGTACAAGAAATTGTTTGTATATGCCGGACCGGATCACAAGCATGCAGCCCAGAAGCCGGAAGCATTAACATTTTAGTAGGAGGTAGAGGACATTGGCAAATACAAAGTATTACGGAACCGGAAGAAGAAAATCATCTGTTGCCAGAGTATATTTAATACCGGGAACAGGCAAGGTTACAATCAATAAGAGAGATATCGATGAGTATCTTGGACTGGAAACCTTAAAGGTAATCGTTCGCCAGCCGCTGGTTGCTACAGAGACCGCAGATAAATTTGACGTGCTGGTAAATGTTAAGGGAGGCGGCTACACCGGACAGGCAGGAGCCATCCGTCATGGGATTGCAAGAGCACTGCTCAATGTGGATGCAGATTACAGACCGATCCTGAAAAAGGAAGGCTATCTGACCAGAGATCCTCGTATGAAGGAGAGAAAGAAGTATGGTTTGAAGGCAGCCCGCCGCGCACCGCAATTTAGTAAGAGATAGTCAAAAAGCCCCGTTATACGGGGCTTTTTTGATCCTCACATTTCATGCGCGGGTGCGCAGATATTTATTTTCCGTGAAATGCATAAAATGATAATAAAAACAGTTTCAAGCAGGCAGGGAAACATGGAAAAACAGTGGATTATCGTTACAGCTACGGAAGATGGCGCAAGGCTGGAGCTGTATGAGCGGCAGAAGGATGGACACTGGCTCCGGCGGGTAAATGCTCCGGCTGCAATCGGAAAAAACGGCATCGGAAAAGAGAGAGAGGGAGACGGGAAAACTCCGCAGGGAGTTTTCCGTCTCCTGTTTGCGTTTGGGACAAAGGATAAACCGGATACAAACTTTCCGTATCTTCAGATGGACGCAAGCTATTATTGGGTAGATGATTCCAGATCCCGCTATTATAATCAATTGGTGTCTGTCGGGGTGGTGAGACAGGATTGGGAGAGCGCCGAGCACATCGTGGAGAAAGGAGCGTCCTATCATTATGTACTGGCACTGGATTACAATGCAGACTGCATTCCGGGAAAGGGATCGGCAATCTTTTTGCACTGTATGCCATCCGAGGGAGCCGGCTGTATTGCAGTAGAGGAAGTGGTCATGCGGAAGCTTTTGAAGTTCATACAGCCGGGATGCAGAATCAGAATAACAGAATCCGCAGAAAATAGAGGATATTTAATGTAAAAAGGAGAATTATACCTAAATAAGTATCATATAAGTGGCGAAAATTAATTGGATTTTCTGGCTTAAAACTGCAAAAGTTTCCCCTTTTGATTTAATCTGACACATACAAGCAGTAAGGGCGTAGATTCATTGAGAGCAGTGACAATCGGAATCTAAGGTCATATATAATATAGAAGCAACCAGGACAACCATCTAGCTATGATTCATGGAAATGAGCTGTGTTTTATAGGGCTCACCGTGGAATTGAAGGAAAATGATAGAAAATAATACCCCTCAACTGGAATAAAATAGGCAAATAAAAACGATATTAAGACATAGACAGCGCATTTGATCAGAAATGGACATAATTTGAAGAAAAAGGCTTTGTATTAAAACAAGATTTAATACAGGTGTAATAGGAAACAATCCTACACAAATGCAAGATGCGAATCAAAGATTTCTGTGGAACTTGAGAAACGAATGTGCTATACTCTCCACATAAGTTTATGGACAATCCGTAACAACAGGAAAAGGAGAATGCAAGAATGTTGGAATTTCGTTATGACACGCAGCTTTTGATTGAAGGGGAGAATCTGGATGAGGATGAGATCAATGACTACATCACAGAGCATTTTCAGGGAGACTGTCTGTTGGCAGTGGGCGATGAGGAGCTGATCAAGATTCATTTTCACACAAACGAGCCGTGGAAGATTTTGGAGTACGGCGCATCTTTAGGAGAAATCTACGACATCGTGGTTGAGGACATGGACAGACAGGCCAGAGGTCTGCAGGGCTAGAGAGGATGGGCGATGGCTGAACTGGTTGAATTTGACGCGAAGGACTATGAGGGACTGACGAAAATCAGTCAGCACACTACGGTGCGTGGGATCATTACGCAGAATGGCAGACTTGCCATGCAATGCAGCCGGGACGGGGAATACAAGATCCCGGGCGGCGGTGTGGAGCAGGGCGAAGATCATATTACCTGCCTCAAACGGGAGGTAGCCGAGGAAACCGGGCTTTTGGTAAAGGCGGAGACGGTTCGCCTTTTGGTGGAGACGGAGGAAAAACGGCGGGATTTGCTGCACGCGGAGCAGATTTTTCAGCGACATACGTATTTCTATACCTGTGAGGTTTCCGGAGAGAGTGTGCCGCTTTGTTGTCCGTCAAATTAGATGGAGACTCATCCGTCACTTTGGATGGTTGCGTCTTGCCGTCTAACGGCCGAATCATCCAGATTATCTGATGTAGATTCGACGCTTTATTCGAGGAAAGAAATCCCCTCCGACAGATTATCT
>JAFUTQ010000106.1 GCA_017484135.1 Lachnospiraceae bacterium | reverse complement strand
TTTTCACCGCTTTTAACTGCCGATTTGCCGATTGAATCTGCAAGCCGATACCAAAAGAAAACAGGAGAAAGGCACAGATTCCCTATTGTAGAACGGCCGGGGTTGTGGTACAATGCAAAAGTGAATACGGCAAAACATACACAGGTTATTCGGCATGATCGCGGGCGGACAGTAAAACGGAGATAGATCGTATATATGATAAAAGCCAGAACGAAAATATCTGTATTCCGGGGATTTGATATACAAGGGGTGTCTTTACACATTTTATCCAACCGCTGACCCACGGCTTTTTATGAGTCTGTAAGGAAGATACGAGATTATAAAATAGAAAAGTCCTGCCCGGTCATCATCAGCTCGAAATCCCTGCTTCGTTGGTAACGGAGATTGAAGCAGGGTTTGCGCAGATAGAGCGAAACGGACAGCTTAAACAAGGAAGCGGATTATATGATTTTGGGCGTGTTTCAAATAACGCAAAATTATGTTGACACGAAGAGATGCGCCATAAAAAAGTGTATAATAAAGCGATGTCGAAAAAACGAGTTTTCGGCACAGATGTTTCATAATTTTGAATTGACTTAAAAGAAGTTAAGCAAACAGATAGTCAATAACCAAGCATGGTAAGGAAAGGGGGATGAGGCAGACCGGTCAGCATTTCAAGAGGGCTTTTGCCGCACCTTTCATCCTTTCTGCTTCGCCTGCAGTGCTTGGTATTGAGAAACAATTGAAGCAAAGGGAAAAAAGAGTGATGAATTCGCCGTTTGGCGTTCATGAACGGTCGAATACGTCCATTGAGGTTCTCAACAAGACTGCTTGCGCGCACGGTATGGTCAATCACGTTCTGGACACACGCAACGACATCATACATCATTTGCCCCGCCTTTTTCCATAAGGCTTTCCAAAGTATATGCTGCTCGGGCGCATAGTCTGGGTAGGCTCTGCGACGGTACTCCAGCGCAAAAGCAGCAGCAGGAACATCCATTCGTTTCGCTTCAATTTGAAAGTGATCAAAAAGGCGGTCGATAAACCGCACAGTAGACGGCAGCTTTTGACGAAACACCTTCACCTGATGAATCAACTGGGCCCTTTCAGGGGCTGCGCTTTCAATTATCTCCAGCTGCGAGGTGATATGGCGGATTACCTCGGATGCGGGAAGACCACAAAATCCTAAATAAGTATGTATTTTTTGATATGCTGTAGAAACTATGTTACTTTTTCTGGCAAGATCAGCCACTTTGGGTTCTAAGTCAATAATTTGTACCAGCAACCCCTTTTTTGACCGTGGAGAAAGAAAACGACGGCGAAGGTTTTCAAGATTATCCTTTTCTCTATGTGCTGACCGTTCAAGCTTTTCAACTTCTTTCCCTAAATCTCGAAGAATGTGAAAAACATCAGACTGCAAGTCCGCTTGAGGAAAAGCTGCTGAAATACCGTTTAGCAGCCCGCTTCCCGCATCACTTACGCTCACAGCAAGATTCAAACCCTGATCTTTGCAAGATTCCATACTGAGTTGCCAGGATTCGCCAGATCTGTCAGAAAACGGTGTCAGAAGATAGATATAGGTAGATTCCGTGTCAATTCCTGTCAGTACCGGCTGTTTGCCCTGAAATATCTCATCATTAGCACCATGCTTAATGCTGCCGAGGTCGATGCTCGCGTTGATTTTCTCAGCCTTTTTCGAGGCTTTTTTGAGTATACTGCTGATTTCGCCGATGGATATGTCTTGAGCAAAGATGTCATGCACACTTCTCTGTATGCTTTCCAAAGAAGCGTGACAATTCAACGCCAGGCTGATCACAGCACGCTCAATCTTTGCTTTACACTCCTCGTCCTTTTGAAGGATTGAGCGGATGTGTTCTTCAGCCTTGTTCCTCAAGGTGTGAACATATTGGCGACTGATGGCGTAATCAGATGCGATTTCCTGCATTGGCTTGGTTCTGCAATACGCCTGCATTCCTATTGTCAGACGCTCTTCCGCGGAAAGGCCGCCATATGTTGTATTATCGAAGCATTCTTCTCCAATATCTTGGGCTTTCTTTTCGCCGGTTGGGGGTGTATAATTTGTATAATGACACATTTTGCTCCTCTTTCCCCTTCATAGGTTAGTGGTTTTTCCTATGATACACCAAAATGAGCAAATGTGTCATCTTTTTTCGGCGCGCTTCCCTCCGCTGAAGGCGGGCGGAAGCCAGAGATCATCGGGCTTTTTACTGGCATATGTCAACTAGTTTTGAAACACGCCCATTTAACAACCGCATCGACAGGCGAGAGTATGACAAATTTCAGTACGATTATGCCAAATGATCTGGCTATTGCGGA
>JAFUTQ010000105.1 GCA_017484135.1 Lachnospiraceae bacterium | reverse complement strand
GCTCCAATCCCTGCCGATTATACAGCCCCGTCAACAAATCTGTCACGGCCAGCTCATTCAGCCGGGTATTGATCCGGACAATATTTTCTCTGTCACGAATCCGCTCCAAGGCACGATTTAACTGAATAATCGCGGTTTTTATGATCACAAGGTCATCCTGACTCATGAGACACCGATCATGTATGTTGGCAGAACCGGCAAATACCGCAACGATTCCTTTTTCCTCGTAAACCGGTACTCCGATCAGACTAAAGACATCCCTTTCCCCGAAACACTTCAGCATCGGCTCATATTTCACAAAGTTTTTTTTCATTCCGTCCGGTCAAAAATTCCTGCCTTGCCGCAACGACAAAATCCGCCAACGCCTGATAATCCACGCCCAGAAATGAATAATTGCTGTACAACAGATTGGCTTTCTCTTCGACCAATTCCAAATAGGCCATATCCTCCAGATTAAAATTGTCCTGCAGCGTATTCATGGCCTCTTCCACCAGTGTTTTTTCGGAAATGCTGTTACGGTCAAGCAATGCCTGCCAAAACGCAAGAAAACGAATATTCTTTCTCTGAACATACAGCTGATGATCCCGCCCGATGTGATAAGACAACTGTAGCAAATTTTCCATCTGTCTGTGTTCCAGCACGGTAAGCGCATTTTTTTCAATCACATTTTTATTTCCTGCAATGGCGCTTAAATACTTGTATTTTTCATAATAGTCATTCTCTCTGCAGTATTCGATTCCATAGTCCAGAATCTCCTGCGCATGTTCTGTTTTTCCGGTTTTCAGATCAAAATCATAATATTCCCGGATAAACAACGGCAATACATAGAACAATGTTCCGGAGCATCCCCGAAAGATTTTTTCTGCACGCGCAAAGGCCTTTCCCGCATTTTCATAATTTTCGTTGTTTTTTTCCAGAATGGCACTCAGCAGCTCATACAGAAACCGTTCTTCACTCTGCAGATGATATTTGCACAATTCCGAACCCCTTTCGTTAGAAGTACGGTTCACAATCTGCTTCATGTTATTAAAGATGCGGTAAAAACGGTAATCATTTCCGAGCATGTAATATGCAATGGCGCGCAGTGCGTACAGCTTGGGCAGACTGCAGATCTGTATGGTTTCCAGTCCGAGATTTTTCAGCATCTTAAACAAAAGCTGCATATAGGTCTGGCAATTCTGAAAATTTCCGGCGCAGATAAAATTCACGGACATATTATAGAGACATTCCATAATGCCCTCAGGTTTTTTGATCTCGTAAAGAATCTGAACCGCCTCTAATAGTTTTGCATTGGCTTCCGCATACTTTTCCTTTACGATATTGTTATAGCCCAGCCCCATGTAAAGATTGGCCTGCCGCAGGAGGTTTTTTTCCTGTGTAATAATTTTCAGCTTTGCTTCATAAAAGGAATCTACATATTTGTAATAACCCTTATTACTGAACAGAACAATATATTTCGTATACAAAGAAAGCAGAAGCTCGGTATTGTCAATCTCTGTGATGATACGCATGGCTTCGCGGTATGTCTGGGATTCGTTTCCCTCCGCCATTTGCTCAATCGAGTCCGTGTCATTGTCATATCCATACACGAGATAATGCGCCAGCGTATTACGAAAATTATTTTTTCTTAATTTTTCAATCATCCCGTCATCAATCTGTACCCGGTCAAAATCAACCGTAAATATATTTCTCCAGCCGGAAAACTGTGCCCCCTCATACAAAACATCTGCAAGAAAGACCGCATGCTCGTCATTCATCTGCTGCGCCAGCCTCTGGCAGCGTCGGGCATAACGGATCCCATTCTCCGTATTGGCGAGAATCATCTGAATGGTTCCGCAGACATAATGGTAGCGGTAATCTGAACGGAGATCCTTTTTCTTATCATAAAAGCCCGAGAGCTTTTCGCTCATAAACATGGCGCTGTTTACATCCTCAATTAACAGATAGCACTGTGCCGCAAGCTCGTAAAATTCAAACATGAGGATTCTCTCTACTTCAATTTTATCCTCCTGCAGGTTATCGTGAAGCAATCCGATATAGTATTCCAGATCCTCCAGCGCAAGCGTATGGTACAGATTCCTTAACCGGCCTAAATATTCCCGGAATCCTGCGCCCTCCGGAAGGAAAGCGGCAAAGGACTCCTCGCGCTCCTCACTTGCCATATTTTCCCAATCGATCATCTGGTTTTTCTCTTCTGCCGTGTTGATCATTCCGGAAAAAGCCTGTTCACAGTAAGCAGAGGGCAGCTTCGCCTCATCATAAAACAGCACCAGCCGGACACGCTGCAAAGCAGAGACATCCATCCATTCCTGAAGCAGATGTATCGTGGAAAGCGGTGCATACTGAAGTTCATTAAATACCAGTATCAGATGATGCTGCTTTGAAAGAAACCGGTAGCAATTTATGATCGAACGCATAAACCGTTTTTTTTCATATTCCACCTCAGACGGGATAATCAGTTCCGATCGTTTCGCCGTATGATCGGTAAGATATGAAATGAAAATTTCTTTTTGCAGCTCATAGACCCCACACTGATCTACAAATTCTTCCACAGACAGCTCGGAGTCATAATAGCAGTGATAATAATAATGGATTGCATCCAAAAAAGGCTCATAGGGAGCTCTTATGTTTTGCCTGGTAAATGTATGATAGAACAAAGCATCCGTATCATGCTCATCCATCAGCAGCCGCATATCCTTCTCATGGATACGCATTCCGTTATAGCCTCTGATAAAAAGCGCAGACTCCGCCTGTTCGTCTTCCTGATGAAACAATGTGAAAAGCATTTTCTTCAGATAATCATAATAGTCCATAACATCCCTCAAATCTCAAAGCATTGATTTTCTTCCGAAATATCCGCAATTCTTTCTAAGATCAGTTTATTATCACACATTTTCTTGTATTTCGTCAAGATGTCATATTTTTGCCACATATGCATGGGAAATACCAGATCGGCATCCACGTTGCGCAAAAAGCAGGAAAGTCCCAGATTGGCATATGCCCCCAGCCGGGGATCCAGCACCACAAAAGCTGCATTGATGTGTTTGTCGGCAAGCTTTTTGATCTGAAACCGGTATTCCCGCTCCGATTTTCCGTTGATCAGCTCGCCTGCTCCCTCAAATTTCCAGATATTCAGATCTCCGGCATGGTAGATGTTTTTTCCGCAGACATTGACCAGAAACGCAACCCCGGCATCATTGGAACGCAGCGTTTCCACCTTAAGCGCATCCAATTGATACTCCCTCTCTCCTGTCACATATAAAATCCGATCTTTTGCCCGCTCCGGGATTCCATGTCGTTTCATGAATTTCTCTGTCATCTTACAATCCTTGGACAGAATATAGTGTATATCGGGATATTGCTCCACCAGCTTTAGAATATTCCTGTCAAAATGATCCTTATGGCTGTGGCTTGCAAAAAAATAAAGCTTCTGATCCGGTCGAAATTCCGGCAGCACTCCCGAAAAATGATACCCCTCAATGCGTTCTCCGTCAAAATAGTCGAACACAAGCACCTGATCTTCAATTTCCACTACAAAACAGCTGTGATGAATAAATGTGATTTTCATTTCAAATGTTCTCCTGTATGATATGCCGCACCGCCTGATTTGCCTCCAGATAAACCTCCTCCGGGGAAATTCCGATGTCAAACCGTCCATCCTCATAGAGAATTTTTCCGTTTACCATCGTCAGTTTTACATTCTGCTTGCTGCCGCTGTATACGATATTTTTCACAAGATTATGCTCCGGCTGCATATTCGGCTGCTGCAGATCCAAAAGGATCAGATCGGCTTTTTTCCCGACTGCCAGTGCGTCGCAGTCCGGCAGCTGCATTGCCCTTGCGCCTCCTGTGGTGGCCATATACAAAATCTCCTCTGCCGGGATTGCCGCCGCATCTTCGTTTAACACCTTCGCAAGCCCTGCCGCCAGAAACATCTCCCGGAACATATCCAGACAATTGTTGCTCGCCGCGCCGTCTGTACCGATTGCCACGTTAATGCCGGCATCCACAAACCGCTTTATAGGCGCAATACCGCTTGCAAGCTTGAGATTGGATGCCGGATTGGTTATGACATGGAGCTTTCTATTCCGAAAAATTTCTACATCCTGCTCGTCCAGATAAATGCAGTGATACCCGCCGCCTCCGTACGCAAACAGCCCCAGCGCATCCATAATCTGTGTGGGACTTGCGTGATACCGTTTCCGACATTCCCGCACTTCCTTTTTTGTCTCAGAATTGTGCATATAGACCGGTGCCTTTAGCTTATGGGCGAGACGGACAAGCTGCTCCATCCGCTCCTTTGAAGTGGTATATTCCGCGTGAAATCCGGGCAAAAAGCTGGTCAGGGGACTCATTTCGTTGATGATGTGATAATGCTCCTCCATCTCCCCGATGGAGCTGACAAAATCATTAAACCCGCTCACCTGTACCGTCCGAAAGCCGCAATCAACGGATGCCCTCGCATGCGCCATCGAAAACGGATACATATCAAAATTTGCGGTAATCCCGCTGGTCAGATACTCCATGATCCCCAGAATATCAAACAGATATGCCATTTCCTCCGTCAGTCTTGCTTCGTAGGGAAACACCTGCCGGTTCAGCCACTCCTCCAGCGGCAGATCATCCGCATGGGAACGCAGAAACGTCATGGCAGAATGCGTATGCGCATCCTTAAACCCCGGCATCAGCAAATTTCCCCCGGCGTCAATTTCCCGATCCCAGAGAGTCATCCCGGAAGAATCTTCGTCAAATATGTGCTGCACATCCGATCCGTCACCAATATAGACGATGGTATCCTGCCGGACCCACAGCTCTCCTTCGGTCAGAGTAAAGCTGTGTTTTTTCCCCGGAAGCAGGAGCTTTGCATGATAGAAACGGATATTCATAGAAGCTCCTCCATATTCCGAATGGAAGCCGTTACCAGTTCCTGAAACAAGGGTGCCACCCGGTCTGCCGTCTCCTGCACCTCCTGATGGGAAAGCGGAGTCTTGGATATTCCCGCTGCCAGATTGGAAATACAGGAAATCCCGCACACACGCATTCCTGCATGCTTTCCGGCAATGGTCTCGCATGCCGTGCTCATCCCGACCGCATCGGCACCGAGAATGCGGCACATGGCAACCTCCTGCGGAGTTTCATAATTCGGTCCGCCCAGCTGAATATACGTCCCCTCCTGTATCGGAATGTGGTGCTCGGCAGATGCCTTTCGAATCGCTTCCTGCAGCTTCACATCATAGAGATCGGTCATATCCGGAAATCTGACACCGAGCCGCTCATCGTTTGCTCCTCTCAGCGGAGACGGGACAAAGCTTGCAATCTGTCCGGTAATCATCATGAAGTCTCCTGCCTTCATTGCAGGATTGATTCCCCCTGCCGCATTGGTCAGAAACAATTGCTTTGCTCCCATCAGCCGCATCAGCCGGATCGGAAGTACCACCTCTTCCATGGAATAGCCCTCATAATAATGAATCCTGCCCTGCATACAGACGATCGGCATCCGGCCGATGGTTCCGAAAATATATCTTCCCTTGTGTCCCGGCACCGTGGATATCGGAAAGCCTTCGATATCGGCATAATCCAGTGTCGCCTCCACACAGATATTTTCTGCATAATTGCCGAGACCCGAGCCAAGCACAAGTGCCGTTTCCGGCACAAAATCCGTTTTGTTTCTTACAGATTCAAGACAACGCCGAAGTTTCTCATACATTTCTGACATAAAACCGCTCCTTTCTTTTCGTTTCCGATGCAACCTGTCAAGCGCTACAGATCAAAAAGCGACAACTGATTGGATTCCGGAAGATCTCCGAACAGTCCAAGTCCGTCCATCAGATCAATCACGGTTTTACTGACCTTGGTGCGCTCTCTGAAATCATCCTTTGAGAGAAAGGCCCCATCCTTCGCTGCCTCCACCACTGCCTCGGCCGCTTTTTCCCCCATTCCTTCAATGGTTGAAAAGGAAGGCAGCAGCTTTCCGTCTACAATCTGAAATCTCGTCGCCTGGGATTTGTACAGATCGATCGGGAGAAATTCAAATCCTCTTGCATACATTTCCTGCACAATGCGCATGTCACGGTAAACGTCCTCATCCTTTTTTGTCAGTTTTTCCTCTTTGTTATCAGATTTACTTCTCCGGTAAAGTTCCTTCACATGAAATTTCAGTTTTTCCGAACCCTGACACATGAGCTCATAATTGAATCCGGTCGCGCGTATGGAAAAATATGCGGCATAGTAGGCCAACGGATAAAACACCTTACAATACGCAATCCGCCAGGCCATCATGACATAGGCTGCCGCATGTGCCTTGGGAAACATATATTTGATCTTTTCACAGGACCAGATATACCAGTCCGGCACATCATGGGCGATCATGTCCGCTTTCCATTCCGGCCACTTGTCACATTTTCCCTTGGCAACGATCCCCTTACGCACAGCCTCCATGATTTTGAAGGATTCCTCCGAATCCAGTCCCTTACTGATCAGATAAATCATGATGTCATCTCTGGTACAGATTGCCGTGGCGATGGTCGCCTTTCCCTCTTCGATCAGGGTCTGGGCATTCCCCAGCCACACATCCGTGCCGTGAGACAGTCCTGCAATACGAATCAGATGGGAAAAAGACTGGGGGGCCGCATCAATCAGCATCTGCATGGCAAAATCTGTACCAAATTCCGGTATTCCCAATGCCCCCAGCGTACAATTGGTCAAATCATCCGGCGTAATGCCCAGCGCTTCCGTATTTTTGAACAGTGACATAACCGCCGGATCATCCAACGGAATCTTTCGTGCCTCAATACCGGTCAGATCCTCCAGCATACGAATCATGGTCGGATCGTCGTGCCCGAGTATATCCAGCTTCAGCAGGTTATGGTCAATGGAATGATATTCAAAATGCGTCGTGATGATATCCGTTTCCATATCATTTGCAGGCTTTTGAATCGGGGTAAAGGAATAGATCTCCTGTCCGACCGGCAACACCACGATTCCGCCCGGATGCTGTCCGGTGGTGCGGTGAATTCCCACGCAGCCCTGCACGATCCGGTCAATCTCACAATTGCGCTTATGAACGCCCCGCTCCTCATAATAATTCTTCACAAAGCCAAATGCCGTCTTATCCGCCAGCGTACCGATGGTTCCTGCCCGGAAGGTCTGTCCGTCTCCGAAAATAACCTCCGTATACTTATGGGATTTACTCTGGTATTCGCCGGAAAAATTCAAGTCAATATCCGGCTCCTTGTCTCCCTTAAAGCCCAGAAAGGTTTCAAACGGAATATCAAAGCCTTCTTTGATCAACGGCTTTCCGCATTGCGGGCAGTCGCGATCCGGCATATCGCAGCCGGATAAGCCGCCGTAAGCCTTTACCTCCGGAGAGTCAAAATCCGCAAAATGACAGTTGGAACAATAATAATGCGGGGGAAGGGGATTTACCTCCGTAATTCCGGACATGGTTGCCGCAAAGGACGAGCCCACCGAGCCTCTGGAGCCCACCAGATAACCGTCCTCATTGGACTTCCACACCAGCTTCTGGGCAATGATGTACATCACCGCATAGCCGTTTCCGATGATTGATTTTAATTCCCGCTCCAGCCGTTCCTCCACAATGGGCGGGAGCTTGTCTCCATACGTCTCATATGCCTTATTATAGCAGATATCCCGCAGCATCTGATCCGAGTTTTCAATGACCGGCGGACACTTATCCGGCCGCACCGGAGAGATTTTTTCACACATATCCGCAATACGGTTCGGCACATCGATCACGATTTCTCTGGCCTTCTCGCTGCCCAGATAAGAAAATTCCTCCAGCATCTCCTCGGTCGTGCGCAGATACAGCGGTGCCTGACTGTCCGCATCCTTAAATTTCTTGCCCGCCAAAATGATTCTCCGGTAGATCTCATCCTCCGGATCCATAAAATGAACATCGCAGGTCGCCGCCACCGGTTTGTCCAGTTCCTCCCCCAGCTTTACGATCCGCCGATTGATGTCCTGCAATTCTTCCACCGTATTTACCGGTGATTTCTCGTCCTCAAGCATGAACATATTGTTTCCTAACGGCTGTATCTCCAGATAATCATAGAACTTCGCGATGCGAAGAATTTCTTCCTGCGGTCTTCCCTGAAGAACAGCCTGATACAATTCCCCCGCCACACAGGCGGATCCAATCAGAAGTCCTTCCCGGTGTTTGAGAAATTCACTCTTCGGAATCCTTGGTTTATTGTGAAAATACTTAATATGAGAAAGTGAAATCAACCGATACAAATTCACGCGTCCGATATCATTGGAAGCAAGAATAATGGCATGGTGCGTGGGAAGCTTTTTTATCATATCCTCGGTAATATTGCCTTCCCGGTTCAGCTCATCCAGCGTCTCAATATTTCGCTGACGTAGCATATCCAAAAATTTTACAAAAATTTCCGCGGTACAGGCAGCATCATCTACTGCCCGGTGATGATGCGCAAGACTGATATTCAATTCCTTTGCCACAGTGTCCAGCTTAAAGCGATGCAGCCGGGGCAACAGCATACGCGCCAACGCCACCGTATCCGCAATCGTAAAATCATAGCTGATTCCAAGTGCATCGCAATTGAATTTGATAAAGCTCATGTCAAAATCCGCATTATGGGCAACCATCACACTTCCTGCGCAAAAATCCATGAATTGCGGCAGAACCGTGTCAATGATCGGCGCCTCCATTACCATTTCATCGTTGATGCCTGTGAGATTCTCGATCTGGAACGGAATGGGCACAAGGGGATTCACAAAGGTAGAAAATCGATCCGTAATTTTTCCGTCTGCCACCTTCACTGCCCCGATTTCGATGATTTTATTTACATGCGGAGAAAACCCGGTTGTCTCAATATCAAACACCACATAGCTGTCTGAGAGCTTTTGATTTTTGGAGTTTTCCACAATCTCTTTCAGATCATCGACCAGATAAGCTTCCACACCATAGATGACCTTAAAATCAGGATCATCCGGCAGCGCATGGTTTGCCACCGGAAATGCCTGTACGTTTCCGTGATCGGTAATGGCAATCGCCCGATGCCCCCATTCATGTGCCCGTTTAATCAGCGCTCCCACATCTGTAACTCCGTCCATGTCACTCATTTTGGTATGGCAGTGGAGCTCAACGCGCTTCTTGACGCTGTGATCAAAACGTGCCTGATTATCCCGAAAATCAGGTATCTTTTTGATTCCGACAACAGAACCTATGGTCAGCTCGCTGTCAAATTTATCAATGGTCGTCACACCCTTGACCTTGAGAAACGCACCTTCCTTCAGATGCCCGGTGAGCTGCGGGAGCATCTCGTTTTTGGTAAAAAGCTTGATCATAATGGAATCGGTAAAGTCTGTCACCGCCATCATAAGGATCGTTTTTTCTCCCCGGATCTCTCGTTGATCGATTTTCATAATCTGACCGCGTATGACAACTTCTCCCATTTCGCCGACAATACTTTCAATGGAAATGGGATCCTCTTCGAAATCGCGCCCGTAAACAACATCCGGGTTGTCCGAGCGCCGCACGAATTCCCGTCTGGGAGCTGAACCGTTTCCTTTCCGCGGAAAGGTTCCCTGCGATGCTGCCGCAGCCTTGGGCACAACCGATGCCGGAGTCTTCTGCGGCTCCTGCTCTGCCGGTTCCGCAGACTCCGTCTGGTTTCGCACAGCAGCGGTTCGTGTTGCGATGCTTGCAACCTCAGCATCAATCTGAAGCTGTGCATTTTTCAGATAGTCGGATTCCCGGCGGGGTTGATAATCCTCCTCAATCATCAGCTTTAATCCGCATCGTTCACAGATGATTTTTTCCAGAATGTCAATGAGTTCGTTTCCCCGCTCCACAGCAATGATGCTGTCCTCTAAGGTAAGCGTCATGTGATCTTCCCTGTCAAAATGCATCCGGCTGTTCTTCAACAGACGATAAACCAGCTCGCTGTAATTGTGTATTTCTTCCAAAATGCTGTCCCGGTACAGCTGCATCAGCTTTTCCGGTGTATACTGGTCAGACAGATGGAACTTCTCTATAATTTTCACGTCCATCTCCTGCTTTTGAAACAGCTGTTTATGAATTTCACGCTCAATTCCGTATATTTCCGGCTTCGGTATCAGCCGACTGCTTTCCAGATAAATCCGCAGAGAGGTTTTTGCCCGGTTGGAGGATACCTTTGTCACGGTACATTCCTGCAAAAGTGCATCCAGATCTCCTTTGATTTTCAGAGTCGGAAAAACCTCATAAAATAGCTTCGCCATCCTATTCACTCCAATTCAATAACTCCTGTCGCAGTTCCGCCAGAAGCTGATCCTCCGGCACCTTCTTATAAATTCTGCCGTGTTTGATCAAAAGCCCCTCTCCGTCTCCGCCTGCTATACCGATATCCGCCTCCTTTGCCTCCCCAGGTCCGTTTACCGCACATCCCATGACCGCCACCTTGATGGAAAGCGGGATGTCTGCCACCATTTGTTCCACCTGTTCGGCCAGCTCTACCAGATTGATTTTTGTTCTGCCGCAGGTCGGACAGGAAACCACCTCGATTCCTCCGGTTCTCAGTCCCAGCGTGCGAAGAATCAGTTTCGCGGACTTGATCTCCTCCAAAGGATCTCCGGTCAGTGATACCCGGATGGTATCGCCGATTCCCTGATTTAAAATCAACCCAAGCCCGATGGCGGATTTGATATTTCCGCTGCGAAGTGTTCCCGATTCGGTAATTCCGACGTGCAAAGGATAATTCGTCTGCTTTGCAAGCAGCTCATGTGCCCGGACACACATCATGACATTGGAGGATTTAATGCTGATAACCAGTCGGTCATAGCCCATCTGTTCTATCAAATGTACCTGTTTCATGGCGCTTTCCACAATGCCCTCTGCGGTAACCCCATGATATTTCTCCACCAGTTCTTTTTCCAGCGAGCCGCTATTGACCCCGATACGAATCGGAAGTTTTCCCTCCTTCGCCCGATCCACGACTGCCTGTACCCGCTCTTCTGATCCGATATTTCCGGGATTGATGCGGATCTTATCCGCTCCGTTTTCCATGGCTGCAATGGCCAGCTTGTAATCAAAGTGTATATCCGCCACCAGCGGAATCTCAATTTCCTGTTTGATCCATCGGATTGCCTTTGCTGCCTCCATAGTCGGCACCGCACAGCGGATGATCTCACAGCCTGCGGCTGTAAGTCTCTTGATCTGCTCCACGGTAGATTTCACATCCTCTGTCCGGGTGTTGGTCATCGATTGAATCAGAATGGGATGGTCTCCGCCGATCACCCGGTTTCCGATCTGCACCTCTTTTGTTTTTTTCCGTTCCATATCTCTGCCTCCGTCCCAAAAATGAACCACGTAGACTACAATAATTTTCTGATATCGTTGAACATCACGACAACCATAAGCAGCATCAAAAGTACGATGCCCGCAAAGTGTACCATCCCCTCATGCTCCGGGTTGATCCGCTTGCGCCGGATCGCCTCTATGATCAGAAAGAACAATCTTCCCCCGTCCAGAGCCGGAAGCGGCAGCAGATTCATGACCCCAAGATTGGCTGTCAGCATAATGGAATAATTCATCAGATTCAAAAATACAATCAGCGCACCGGAGGATTTTACCTCATCGTAGGTATCCCCGATGGATTTCACAATTCCCACCGGTCCGGACAGCTCATTCACGCTGACCTGTCCGGTAACCAGCATCCCGAGGCTTTCCACGGTCGTGACAATCCAGTATTTTACCTCATACAGACTGTACTGAAGAATTTCAAGAACATTTCCCCGCTCCCGCTCTCCGCTTCCGTAGATTCCGAACATGTACCGCTCATTTTCCTCATCATAGAGCGGTGTCATGGTACAGGTATATTTTTGTCCGTCACGCAGATACTGCACTGTAATCGTCTCATCGGGATGGAAAAAGGTATAAATACTGATTTCCCGGTACAGATGAATCTTCTTGTGATTGAGCTTCGTGATGGTATCCCCTGCCTGAAGTCCCGCCTCCTGTGCCGGATATCCGTCCATCACCCCGACAATTTCCGGGCGGTCGAAACCGGCGATCGCAATCACAACCAGTGCAAGGAGAAAGGCTAGAATAAAGTTAAACGCCGGTCCGGCAAAAACCACCGCCATACGGGCCCACACGGATTTGTTGCCAAAGGCACGCGCATCCTCGGATTCCGAATCCTCTCCCTCCATGGCACAGGCTCCGCCAAAGGGAAGGAGCTTCAGACTGTACTTCGTCTCGCCCCTTTTGATCCCGACAATGGTCGGACCAAGTCCCAGTGAAAATTCATTGACCCGGATTCCGTTTTTCTTGGCAAGAAGAAAATGTCCCAGTTCATGAAACAGTATAATAAAACTAAACATCAAAATTGCAATTACAATTTTCAATCTACCACCTGCTCTCTATATACTCATATACTTCCTGCTCGGTACTGAGGATTTGCTCCACCGTCGGATGCTCCACGCGGCTGCAGTCCCGCATACAGGTCTCAATAATCTCTGTAATATCGAGAAATCCGATTTTTCTGTCCAGAAACATGGCTACTGCCTTTTCATTCGCGGCATTCAGAATCGTCGGAAGATTGCCGCCCCGCTCACATGCCTCATATGCCAGCTTCAGGCCGCGGAAGGTGTCTGTATCCGGCTCTTCCAAATCAATGCGCTTTAATTTGGTAAAATCCAGCCGGTCTCCGCTTAAAAATCTTCTCTCCGGATAATACAACGCATACTGAATCGGCAGGCGCATATCTGCTGTACCAAGTTGTGCGATCACGGCGCCATCCTCAAACTCTACCATAGAGTGTATGATACTTTGTGGTTGTACTACAACCTGAATCTGATCCGGCGACACATGGAACAGCCATTTTGCTTCGATGACCTCTAAGCCCTTGTTGACCATCGTCGCAGAATCAATTGTAATTTTCTTTCCCATATTCCAGTTGGGATGACGAAGCGCATCCTCCGGCTGTATGTGCCGCAGTTCCTCCCTTTTTTTTCCGCGGAAGGGCCCGCCGGATGCCGTGAGCAGAATTTTTCGTACGGGATTGAGTGCCGCTCCCTGCAGACATTGAAAAAGCGCACTGTGCTCGCTGTCTACCGGGAAAATCCTTCTCCCATATTCTGCCGCCATAGGCATAATAATATGCCCCGCCGTTACCAATGTCTCTTTATTTGCCAGAGCAATGTCTTTTCCGGCGCGAATTGCTTCGATAGTGGGACGAAGTCCAAGCATGCCCACGATGGCGGTAACCAGAATTCCGGCTTCTTTGTCTGTCGCTACCGCAAGCAGTCCGTCCATTCCGCTCACAATCTCCACGTCAAGATCCCGTACCCTTGTGCGCAGCTCCTTCGCAGCAGCTTCCTCCCACACAGCCGCAAGTCTGGGCGAAAACTCCCGGATCTGCTGCTCCAGCAGAGCAATATTTTTTCCTGCAGCCAGTGCAGTCACCTGAATATCTTTTTGTTCCCGGACAACAGACAGCGTCTGTGTGCCGATGGAACCGGTCGAACCTAAAATCGCAATTTTCTTCATAATTTTCCTCCTAAATTTATCAAATGTCAAAAGGTTCACATCGTTTTACGATGTGAACGCTTTGAACAAAAAATCGGATCGGAAAGCTAGTTTTCCGAGATGATTTTTTGTTCAAAGTGTCATGCCGACGCAGTCGGCATTGACTCTTTGTGTACGAAATCGTCTCGGAAAACGAGTTTTCCGATTCGATTTCGTACACAAAGTGTTCACATCGTTTAAGGTATCGGCACGCGCCGCTCCGCGTCACCTGCCAAATCGTCGGAAGCCATTCAAAAATGAGCTCCGCTCATTAGGCTTCCTCCCACGATGTGAACCTTTTGCCCCTCAAATCCTTTTGACTCTCAAATTCAAATCATTTTATAACGAGATAACATGTCAGATAATAAATGACAGGTGCCGTAAAAATCACACTGTCAAAGCGATCCAGAATACCGCCATGTCCGGGAATCAGTTTTCCGTAATCCTTAATCTGATAATTCCGCTTGATGGCAGATGCAGTCAGATCTCCGATCATGGATATGACCGCTCCCACTGCACCGATCAGGACAAAAAAGATCAATTCCCTTTCCGTCAGCTGCATGCGGCTGCGAAATACCATACAGTAAATCAGTGTGAGCAATGCCGAGCCGATCACGCCGCCAATTGCGCCCTCCCATGATTTTTTCGGAGACAGTATCGGCGTCATCTTATGTTTACCGAACAGTACCCCCACCGCATAAGCGCAGGTATCACAGCCCCAGGAACACAAAAAGATCAGCCAGACCATGTAAGCACCTCCCGGCAGCATTCTGGTGAGGTATACACAGGATAACATAACCGCCACATAGAACACCCCGAAAAATGCCGCAAGCAGCTGCTCGGTGCGATATTTGGGATAGCGGAAAACGTACACACTGGTCATAAACACCAAAAGCCCCAGCACAAAAAACCTAAAATCCGACAAGAAGGCGAATTTCAAATTGCAGATATACAAAATCACTGCCAGATAGCCCATGGCACCCACGATATTTTTCTCAATCTGAAATACCCGGTATAACTCATATAAACCAATCAGGGAAATCAACCCGGATGCTGCCAGCAGCAAATCTCCTCCTGCAATCAAAAAACACAGCGCAAGAATTACGAGAACAATCCCGCTGCCCAGTCTAATCCAAAACGACTTCATCGGTCTCTTCCTCCTCAATTTTTCCGTATCTGCGGTTGCGTCTTCCATACTCCGCCACTGCTTTTTTCAACTCATCCGCAGAAAAATCCGGCCAAGGGACATCTGTAAAATAAAATTCGCTGTATGCATGCTGCCACAACAAAAAATTGGACAGACGCTGTTCCCCGCTGGTGCGAATCATCAGATCCGGATCCGGTATACCCGCCGTATCCAGATAAGCACCAAAGGTTTCCTCTGTAATCTCCTCTGCCCGCACACCATCCGCAATCATTTTTCGCATAGCACGCAGAAGCTCATCTCTTGCCCCATAATTGATTGCAATCTGAAAATTTAATCCGGTATTTTTTTCGGATGCCCGCTCCAGCTCCCGGATCTGGGTCTGAATTTCGGGTTCTAATCCCGTAAGATCGCCCAGAATCCGTACCCGCATATTATTTTTATCCGCTGTTTTTACACAATTTTTCAAGTAAGATTTTAACAGCTTCATTAAGGTATCCACCTCACTTTTCGGGCGGTTCCAATTCTCTGTAGAAAATGCATACATGGTCACATACCGGATTCCCATTTCTCCTGCGGCGCGACAGATCGTCTCCACATTCTTTGCACCTACGGTATGTCCATAATTTCTGGGCTTTCCCTTGCTTTTTGCCCACCTGCCGTTTCCATCCAGAATAATTGCAATATGCTGCGGAATATTCATATGGTTCTCCCTTTCCATGATTACATAGATACGGCTCTGAATCGAAAAAGGGACACGGTCGTACCAGTGTCCCCATAATCATTAAACCGTAAGAATTTCTTTCGTCTTTGCATCCACTGCCTCATCTACCTTTGCAGTATAGCGATCTGTAATCTTTTGGATATCATTTTCCAGCTCTTTTAATTCATCCTCCGAAATTTCGTTGGACTTGTTCAGTTTCTTACATGCATCATTGGCATCCCGGCGGATATTTCGAATCGCAATCTTGGAATTTTCGCCCCGCTTTTTGATATCCTTGGCCAGTTCTTTTCTGCGTTCCTCTGTCAGCTCGGGAAATACCAGACGAATTGCCTTTCCGTCATTTGTCGGGTTGAGTCCGAGATCGGAAGTGAGAATCGCTTTTTCAATTTCCTTTACCAATGCAGGTTCCCATGGCTGGATTTGAATCATCCGCGGCTCCGGCACACTCACATTCGCCACCTGCTGAAGCGGCGTGGCTGCCCCGTAGTAATCCACCGTAATCTTGTCAAGAATATGAGGATTTGCGCGTCCTGCCCGTATGGTGGCATACTCCTCAATCAGACTGTCGTAGGATTTTTCCATTTTTTCCTCATATTGTTTTAATCTGCTGTCCATAAATTGCTCTCCTTTATACGGTTACTTTTGTCCCTTTAAATTCCCCATTGACCGCATTTCTGATGCTGTTTTCCTCATTCAGCCCGAACACATACATGGGCATTTTATTTTCCAAACACAGAATCGATGCCGTCAGATCCACGACTGCAAGTTTTTGATCGATAACCTCCTGAATGGAAATTTCCGCATACTTTTTTGCATTCGGATTCAGCTTTGGATCGCTGTCATAAACGCCGTCAATCGCCTTTGCCAGATAGATGCCATCCGCTTCCATTTCAATCGCCCGAAGCACAATGCCCGTGTCGGTAGAAAAATACGGATGTCCGGTACCCCCTGCAAAAAACACTACCATTCCCTTCTCAAAATATTTTTCAGCCCGGTCTTTGGAAAATAATTTCGTCATACTGCCGCATTCAAAGGGAGTCAGAATCTGCGTTTTCATTCCCACGGAACGAAAGATCTCCGACACATAGATGCAATTCATAATTGTCGCCAGCATTCCAATCTGATCCGCCTTGGTACGATCAATCGTCTCACTGGTTCTTCCTCTCCAGAAATTACCGCCGCCAATGACGATACCAACCTGTATCCCATCCTGTGTAATTTCCTTTACCTGACGGGCAACCTCTGTGACGGTCGGCTCATCAAATCCGCTTTTCTTTTCTCCGGCAAGCGCTTCGCCGCTGAGCTTCAAAAACACTCTTCTCATTCTTTTGTATCTCCAAACAGGCTCTCCACATCGATTTCTGCATAACTCTGAGAGCAGAATCCCTCAATAACAGCTCCGTTATTGATCTGTACGGAACGGGATTTGATATTTCCCATTACCACCGCGGAGGTATCTACCACAACCGGTCCCTGTACATCAATATCACCCTTGATTGCACCCGCAATCACTGCGGAAGTAGCCGTAATATTTCCGATAATTACAGAACCAAGACCAATTTTTACGGTTCCGCTGCTGATCACTTCGCCCTCTACCTTTGCCGCATCTGCAAAGAACTCAGTAGATCGGCTGTTTCCTCTTAAGGTTCCTGTTACCTGCAGCTTTCCGTTGCACTCTATATTTCCGTTGATGGTCCCTCTGACATCAAAGGAGCCGGTAGAACTCATGTCACCCTTAATGGTTGTGCTCTCCGTGATTACAGTTATCTCGTCGGTTGCCTCAGCACTCTTGGCAAATGTCTGCGGTGCTTCCTGTACGGTTGTGTCAACTGTGATATCGCTCATCTTATTTTCCTCCTGTGCGGTTTCTTCCACCTTATTTTCTACAGCTTCTGCGGACAATTCATTACCCGAATTCGGGATTCGGTCTTCCGTCCGCTGTGCTGCTTCTTCTACAACATGTTCCCCGTTTGTCTCCGTCTGCGGCTCAGGCCGTGGCTCGGAAAGCTGTGCCATAATCGAAAGCTCCGGTGCTTTCGGTTCTGTCTCCTGCGATACAGCCGTTTCCTCCGGCTGTCCACCCGATACGGATATCGGTGTTTCCGTTCCTGCCTCCCGCTCTGGCTGTCGACTTGCAAATTCTTCGACATTCTGGGCTGGCGCTTCCGTTCTTTCCGGTATCACGTTTTCCTCAGACCTCTTTGCCGGCTCATTTGCATCACGGCTTACTTTTTCCAGCAGACCGTCCAGCTTGGACAATTCGCTCTGAACATCAATTTCTTCCTCCAGA
Source organism: Lachnospiraceae bacterium (assembly GCA_017484135.1). Lineage (GTDB taxonomy): Bacteria > Bacillota > Clostridia > Lachnospirales > Lachnospiraceae > Roseburia_C. Next base: position 65,062 of record JAFUTQ010000105.1, on the reverse strand, counting down.
GTATTTACAACTACGTCCTGCTCATCACCCGGCTCAGCCAAATCTTCACCCGGTAACAATTCGTTCACTGCCTGTGATAAATCTTCCTTAAAATCCTTAAAAAAACTCATCCTGCAACCTCCATATTTAATCTACTGTATGCTTTCCGCATCTATATACTGAATGACAGTGGTGTCATCTGTAATCGGCAATAACTCCGCTCCCTCTGCCTGCAGTGCTTCAATCATGCTGCTCAATGCATCCACCGTGGTGTTTCTGGCATCGGAATCGTGCATAAGAACCACGGAGGTTTTATACTTCGGAACGTCAGCCATCACATTTTCCACCAGTTCATCCGCTGTATAAGCCTGTGATGCCGCATCGCCGCTGGAAACGTTCCAGTCATAGTATACGATTCCCTGCCCGTTTAGATACGAAATAAATTCCTTCACATCCACATTGCTTACCTGATTGGCACTTCCTCCCGGGAATCGGTAAAACTTACATGTGACTCCTGTAATCTCATAAAGATAATCCTGAAGCTTTTTTGTGTCTGTCTCAAAATCCTCCAGCGAATTGTAGATTGTGCTGTATTTGTGGGAATAGGAATGCATTGCCAATGTATGTCCTTCCTCCACAATTCTCCGGTAAACAGCCTGCGATGCCTCATCCTCTTTTCCTACCACAAAAAAAGTGGCTTTCACCTGATATTCTGCCAAAATATCCAAAATTTTTTCTGTATTGCTGCTGGGTCCATCCTCAAAGGTAAGATACACCTTGTGTACATCGGTATCCTGCGCCAGATTGTCCTCCGCATGTGCAACGGTAACCGGCGTTTCCGTATCTCCGGCCGACGGCTGTACACCCTGCAATAATTCATCCGCATTTGCCGCTTCCCGATACGCGACAGTATCACTGATTACAATGTGCTGTTTCAATTCATTGATCTGCCGCTGCAAGGATATTACTCTGCCAATCAACACGACAAATAGAATGATAGAGATAATAATCCAGCTTACAAGACTAAAGACAATTCCTTTCTTCATGCGTTGTATGCGTTTTCTGCGATCCCTTTGCTGCTTCAGACCAGCGGTTGACTTTTCATCCATACTTTGACCTCCGGTCACAAAATCTACGGTACTATTGTAACACACTTTATGAAAATATCAATAAAAAACATGAATCACATTCTTGCTGCAGTCTTGCAGCAAATGAATGGCTCGGCGTTAAAGAATAACCAAAAAACCCTTGCATATTTTTCACATGCAAGGGTTGGTTGATGAAAATAAAAACAGATTCTGTTAAGAACCAAGCTGTGCTGCCACCTCTGCCGCAAAATCCTCATTTTTCTTTTCAAGACCTTCTCCCGTCTCAAATCGAACAAACCGTTTGACGGTAACAGTGGTTCCTGCTTCCTTTGATACCTGCTCCAGATACTTCGCCACAGACTGCTTGCCGTCCTCAGCCTTTACATATACCTGATCCAACAGACAAATCTCTTTTAATTCCTTACTGATCCGGCCTTCAATCATTCCGTTGATGACCTTTTCCGGTTTCTGGGACTCCTTCGGATCATTCATAATCTGGGCCAGCAGAATCTCTTTCTCATGCGCAATATAATCATCGCTGACTTCTGCCCGGTTGACATATTTCGGATTCAGCGCTGCAATCTGCATCGCAATATTGGTAAGCGCCTCTTTGACCGTATCATTTACCACGTCAGTTACAGCCTCTACAATTACACCGATTCTTCCGCCGCCGTGCACATACGAAACGACACAGCCATTCTCGGCAACCACCTTCTCAAATCTGCGAATTGACAAATTTTCGCCGATCACTGCCACCTTTTCTACCAGGGCATCCTTGACGGTTTTCCCTGCCTCAGCGTTCCATGCTTCTGCAAGAAATTCATCAATATTTGCAGCATCTGAATCAACCGCCTGCTCTGCAACTGCCGTTACAAACTCGCGGAATGTCTCATTCTTTGCAACAAAATCAGTTTCAGAATTCACTTCTACTACTGCCGCTGTACGATCATCCTTTACCACTACGGCGCAAAGTCCCTCTGCCGCCACTCTGCTTGCCTTCTTTTCCGCCTTTGCCTGTCCGCTCTTTCTCAGATATTCCACAGCGGCATCCATGTCTCCGTCTGTCTCGTTCAGCGCCTTTTTACAATCCATCATGCCTGCGCCTGTCATTTCGCGCAGTTCCTTTACCATTGCTGCTGTAATAGCCATTTTATTATCCTCCGATTTTATTTACGCTTCTGCTTCCTCTGCAAACTCCTCTGCATCGGCGTCCGCATTTGCGTCACCCTCAAAATCTACATCAACTGTTCCCTGATTTGCCTCAATGACTGCATCTGCCATCTTTGACACGATCAGCTTCACTGCGCGGATTGCATCATCATTTCCGGGAATTACATAATCCAGCTCTTCCGGATCGCAGTTGGTATCTGCAATACCGATCAAAGGAATTCCAAGCGAATGTGCTTCCTGCACGCAGATTCTCTCCTTCTTTGGATCTACGATAAAGATGGCATCCGGAATCCGCTTCATCTCCTTGATTCCGCCCAGATTTTTCTCAAGCTTCTCTAACTCCTTCTTAAGCTTAATGACCTCCTTCTTGGGCAACACATCAAAGGTGCCATCCTCCTGCATGGTTTCGATTGCTTTTAACCGTGCGATCCGGCTCTGAATGGTCTTGAAATTGGTCAGCATACCGCCCAGCCATCTCTCATTGACATAGAACATGCCGCAACGCTCTGCTTCCGTCTTAATTGCATCCTGTGCCTGCTTTTTTGTTCCGACAAAAAGAATCGTCCCCCCATCCGCTACGATATCGGCAACTGCACGATAGGCCTCGTCTACCTTTCCAACTGATTTCTGCAGATCAATGATGTAAATACCGTTCCGCTCCGTATAAATATAGGGAGCCATTTTGGGATTCCATCTTCTGGTCTGGTGTCCAAAATGTACACCTGCTTCAAGCAACTGCTTCATTGAAATAACGCTCATTTTACTTTCCTCCATTTGGTTGTTCTTCCATGTACCTCTTGTCATCCGGCAACCCTTCGGCACCCGCCTTCTGATCGGCACATGTGATTTTTTGTTATCACAACGGACACAATTATATCACAAAAAAAAGCCCCCTGCAAGAGGCTTTTCTTATTTTCCTAGCAGCGTCCGGTGATCAACTACCGAACAGCAAAATTTTACTCCGCTGTTATCAAAATCTGAGCGATTTCTTCTTCGGTCGCTCCATAGGGAATCTGAACCTCTCCCGGATGCACCTGACTCGCATAGCCGTGATTTGTCATATAATGGATAAACGTATTCCGATCCTCCACCAGCCCATTTTCTGCAAGACGCTGTGCAATCGAATATGTGGATTCCCCCACTCCAATCGTAAAATCAAGCATTTCCTGCTCATTTTCCTGTGGCGCGGCATTCGCCAGCGGATCTTCGGCATTCTGTCCGGACTCATTATCAGGAGAATCGGCAGAATCCGCCGGATTCTGCTGCATCCCAACCGAACCGGTGTCGTCCTCTGCCACATGCTCCGTCTCTGTTTCGCTTTCGCTTTCGATTCCATCCGATTCCCGGGAATCATCCGGCAGAATCATCCCAAGTTCCTCTGCACGGCGCATAATCTGGGCATCTGTCATGGTCTGCCCCTGAAATGTACGGGAAATAGTCAGAATCAGCGTGGTCACAACAATGCCTATGCCCAGCCCTCTTAGATAATATTTCAGCTTCATAATCCGCTATCTCCCTTGAAAAGCTCAATGACTAACTGCACCTCGCCGGTACCGAGATTTAATTCCCTCGCAATCTCGACCGGTCTGAGTCCCTGACGATACAATGCCAGTATCTCATCGTTGTGATTGAAGCCGTCTCCCTTTTCAACAGGGATATGCTCCTCCACCGATGCCGTTTCTACCGGTGCTCTTTCCGCCTCTTCCTGAAGCCGGTTCATTTCCTGTATGATCTGCGTTTTGATCTGTTCCAGCTTGGATGCAAAATCCGTCAATTGCGCATGTTTGTCATTCAGCATGCTATACAAAAACATAATTTCATTATGTGTCTTATTCATGCTTTCCAAAATGGTATCCGAAAATTCATTGATTGCCATCATTTTTTCATTCGTAGCTTTGTCCAGACTGCGTTCCACCTTGTCTACCGAGCCGGCAATCGCATCCTCAATCTGGTCATCAATCCGGCTGTCCGCCGCTGCAAGCTGTTTTTCCAGGATAGTTCTGATTTCTGTTTCACTGAGCTGGGAAATCCGGTTCAATTCCCTTCCGGACAGCTTTTCCGTTACCATAAAGCTTCCCACCATCAAAATCAGACCTACCAGCACAAGAATAATTTCCACTCCGGTCATAACTACACCTCTAATTCCTCATATCCGGCAGCCGTTCCGTGTCAGGTTCAAATTTCTATCGCGTATTCTGCGAACAGTTCTCTATATTTTCATATCAAATCCCTGAGATCTGTTCTTCCTGAAAACCCCGCCCTCCGGACCGGACTTCTTTTTTTTCTTTTTATTTCCCTGATAGCCGCTTCCGTCTCCGTTTTTTGCATCCAGATTGTTTTCTTTTCCGTCTGCGTTGTCCTTGCTCTGCACCTGTTCCGAATGACGGTATTCTTCCCTCTCCACTTCAATCTGAATATTCTGCTGGTCAATCAGCGGTTTATGATCCTCCTGCTGTTTAATCGTACCCACATCCTGCGTGCGCTGTATCATTCCGTTAAAATCTACCGGGCGTATCGACATATCTCCATCCCCCTCCATTTTACTTTACATCGTCGAAATCACGATCTCTCCCTGATTTTTGGTCAGCTGGCAGTGATCACGATTCCCCTTTAGGGTCATGCTCTGTTCTGATATACACACCGTGACTCCGGCAAAGATTGTTCTCGACACCTTGATCTTTGCACTGCTGCTTTGAAGAAGCAGCGCATGCAGCTGCTCATACTCAGCCTGCACCTGCTCCAGCTCTTTTTGTTTGGCATGCAAAGCATTGGAAAGCTGCTGCACATATTGTATGGTTTCTTCTTTCAGCGTATCCCCGCGGGCAAGCTTTTCATTATACGTCATGAGAACCGGTTTAATCTGGGCAATCGCCTTGTTCCCCTGCTGAATCAGCTGCTGTACCTCGATAAATCGCGCTTTTTTCTCCGGCTCAACCCCCACCTCAATGGAGGTATTGGAGCCCATCTCCGAGCCAATGGTCTGCGCACTGATTAACCTGCCGGCCTGAATGACGCCTCCTGTGATAAAGCCCTTCTTCCCCTGCACCCGAACCTCGGTTGCCGCAGATACCCGGCTGTACAAAATAGAGTCCGTCTCAATGTATCCGCCGGACCGCACAGTCGCATTCTCAATGAATTTGCAAAGGATATTCCCTTCTGCCTGCAAAATCCCCTTGGCCATTCCATGAATCCCGCGTTTTACGATGATTTGTCCGCCCGCCTGAACACGGGCATCCTCAACTACGCCGTCGATTACAACATCGCCCTCTGCCACCACAGAAAAACCGCTCTTCACATTTCCTTTAATCGTTACATTTCCGGCATAATTGATATTTCCGGTAGAATTGTCTACATCCGCCGGAACCTCATATACATCCGAGACAAATACCTGTCCTGCGACCAGACTGGCATGCCCGGTCACCTCGGAGTAAAGCTCTGTTTCATCCTCCGAAAGCGAAATATTCGCTCCGTGTTCAAGACGCAGTGGTTTTGCGACACGCGGATTCACGGCATTTCCATAGACATCCGACCCGGGCCGCCCCGGAATCTCCTTGATCAGCCGTGCAAGCAGATCCCCCTTCTTTACATGGCTGATCACATTCAGCTCATGGTAGTCCACGGAACCGTCCTCGTTATGTTTCGGGCTCAGATTAAGATTCGTATTAAAAAAATATTCAATCTTGGCGTCTCTGCCCTGAACCGGCATCTTCCCTGCCGCCATAATATAATCCGTACAATATTCTTTGTCATTGATAAAGCGGAGAATTTCCTCCTGCTTAATTCCGGTTGTGATTTTTCGGAAGTTCAGATCAGACAGAATTTCCTGCACAGTCATGAGCGTACCATTCTCCGAAGCCGGATAAAACCGGCACCTCACCGACATTTTATCCAACGTAACCTTGACAGCCATCTCTTCGTTTACATGCAGCGGATAAATGTTCCCCACCGAAACCGTTGTTTCCTGCATCGCAGTCATTGCCTGATTTAATTCGCGAAGATTATATTCCTTGCATCCGCATTTATCCAGATAAGCTGTCACCTCGCTGATCTCTAAAGGCTGCCCTCCGGGCTGTGCCGGAATAAATGTAAGAGACGTTCCTTCCTCTCTCACACTCAGCCTGAAATAAGCATTCTTTTGAGCCATAAAAATCCCCCTCCTTTCACTCGGTATGGCGATTTTTATGAAACCGTACCGCCATACTACATGACCATAACCCCCATATAATCTCCCATTTTCTTTTTCATTTTCATCAAGGCCTTGGTATGAAGCTGGGAGATTCTTGATTCGGAAACCTCCAACACATTGCTGATTTCCTTTAAGGTAAGCTCCTCATAATAATACAAAAGAATTACCTTTCGTTCCTTCTCGGTCAATGTGTCCAAGCTCTCCTCCAGCACCTGTTTTAATTCCTGCTCTGCAATAGCATCCTCGGGCTGGACAAAATGGGAATTGTGTCCAGCATCCATTGCAGGCTCCGTCCCCTGCTCGAGATACTCATTCAGAGATACCACATTCGTAACCTTAAGCTGAGACTGCCAAGTCATATATTCATCCTCAGACACTCCCAGTTCAACAGCAATTTCCTCATCGGATGCATTTTTTCCGGTACGCATCTCGATATTCTTAATTGCATCGTCAATTTTTCTCTGTTTCTGACGTACGGTGCGGGGAATCCAGTCCATCTTGCGAATTTGATCTAAAATTGCGCCCCGGATTCTGAGACTGGCATAGGTTTCAAACTTTACATCTTTCTTCGGATCAAATTTGTCAATGGCATCAATCAGCCCGAACACACCATAGCTGACCAGATCATCATATTCTACATTATATCCCAGATACATGCTGAGTCTGCCGGCTACAAGCTTAACCAGAGGTGCATATTCAATTATAAGTTGCTCTCTTATGTCCGGAGAAGGCTGCGAAGCATACATCTCCCACAGTTTTTCTTTATCAACTTTTTTCATTTAAGCCTCCGGTTTGTCACTTTTTCCCTCTGTTATCTCCACGTCCGAAGCTTCCTCTGCCTGTTCCTGTTCCTGTTTCTCTGCCTCCGCTTTCGCCTTTGCCGCCGCCGCATCAAAGCTCCGCTGAAGAATATATGCCACGATCCCGCCAAGCACATAAAAAATCAACATTACCAGAAGCAGTGTCTTGGCGAAGGTCAAAAAATCCTTCCCCCGGTAAATACTCATCACACAGGATAGAAAACCTGCTGTCAGCATCACAATTGCGGGAATCCATCTCGTTTTCTTCATCAGCGCCTCCGTATCAAATTATTTTTTGCGGTTTTCCTACGGATTTGATGAGAAAATCTCCCGTGTCACAATGCAACTCTACCGTTCTTCCGTAATTCAGCCCGGTATCCTCCGCAATCAGCGGAATACCCAGACTCTTTAACTTCGCCCTGGAGGCTTCTGCATTTCGATTTCCGATATTTCCGACTTCAGACGTGCCGGACACTTCAAACATCTTGGCTCCACCGGCAATTTTGGCAACCAGACGCCTTTTTACCGCACCTGCTTTTTCTACTCTGACAAGCAGTTCCTCAATGCCTGTGTCCGCAAATTTCGCAACGTTTGTATTGTTTTTCATTAAATTACTATCCGGCAGCATAATATGTGCAAGACCACCAATTTTTGTTACCGGGTCATACAGCGCAATTCCTATGCAGGATCCAAGTCCCAAAGTGGTAATGACATCCGGTGCCGCACAGACATTCAGATCCGCCATTCCAACTTTCACTATATTGCCCATTTTTGTCCACTCCCTACATATGTATTCCTAAGGATGCTAAAATTTTATCATAGGATTCCAAATCCGGCAGAAGGATAAAATACCCTTCAATCATCACATCATCGCCGAACACGGTGGTAATCAGCAGCGCATTGTCCCCGATTTTTCCAAATTCAATGGCCGGAACACTTAAGATCGCCGCCGCCATATCAATCGCTATGTAAGGAACCGACGGTCCGATGCAGAGTCCTGTCATCGTTGACAGCGCGTTCAAATAGGAGCTTGCAATAATATTCCCAATCTCCTTTATCGCAGACATATCCATCTCGTCAAACTCCTTTTTATAGTCGTCCGGTCTCCCCATCAATTTGTTGACCAATGCCTGTGTTGAATCCAGTTTTGCCAGAAACATCATGCTGCCGGAGATATCCTGTGTCACCTCCAAATAAACCCCGACAATCTCCTCATCCTCAGGGCAAATGGCGGATCCAAGCTTCTGAAATGTCAACAATTCCACCTGCGGAACATGCATATTTATTTTTATATTCAACATATTTGAGATTGCTGTTGTAGCATTCCCGGCTCCAATGTTTCCAAGTTCCTTTAGTACATCATAGTACATGTCATTGACATCCGATAATGAATATTCAGCCACACAAAAATCCTCCTGCTTTCCGCACTGTCCAAATGCAAACATTCCCTCGACAGCACATGCTTTCCTCACAGTTCCTCATATCACAATATAGTGAGGCAATGCCTCACTATATTGTGATATATGCTCCGGCACCGATCCAATCAGACGTTGTCATCCTCTTCAATGATGGAATTGAGATCCAACAGTGAAATCAAATCCTCTCCGTTTTTTCCGATGCCGTTAATAAAACTCTCTCTGCCTTCCTTCACACTCATATTGGTGCGTTCTACCTTATCTGCATTGAGCGTCACAACCTCTCTTACCTCATCAACAATAATCCCAAATTTTCCCTGCTGTTCCAGCTTTAATATAATAATTCTGGTTGAATTGGTAAACACATCATCCTCTAAGCCCATTCTGGTACGAATGCTCATAATCGGGACAATTTCTCCACGCAGATTAATAATTCCCTTAAAGTAAATCTGTGATTTCGGAACACGGGTAATCTCCTGCATACGGACAATATTGTCAACATATCCGATATCAATCCCATACTGTTCGTTTCCGATTTCCACCACAATATACTGTTTTGCAACACCTGCTGCTGTTTCAATACCTGTTTCCACGTCGTGCACCCCCTTTTAGAATAATGTGTTGACATCCACAATCAAGGCCACCTCTCCATCGCCGAGAATCGTAGCTCCGCTGATGGTCTTGTTGTTGTTGTTGATATATTTACCGAGAGACTTGATAACGATTTCCTGCTGTCCGATCAGATCATCTACCACGAGACCTGCCAGCCGGTCACCCTTCCTTACAATGACAATTGTAAGGCTTTCCGGCTCTACCTCTGCCGGAACGCTGTCCAGCACCTTATCAAGCCGTACAATCGGAATGACTTTTCCTCGGAGATTGATTACCTCCCGTGACTCCACAAATCGGATTTCACTGGTCGGCAGATCCTCAATCGTCTCAATGGATCCAAGCGCGATTGCATATTTCTCGTCGCGCACCTCAACCATAAGTGCCTGTATAATTGCAAGCGTCAACGGAAGTCTTACCGTAAATTTCGAACCTTCGCCCAGTTTACTGTCAACCTCTACATCTCCGCCCAGCGCCTCGATGTTTGATTTTACCACATCCAGACCAACGCCACGCCCGGAAATGTCCGTGATTTTCTTTGCCATGGAAAAGCTCGGCATAAACAGGAAATTGATAATATCCTTCTGATTCAGCTTCTCCGCCTGCTCAGGAGTTACCAAGCCACGTTCAATCGCCTTTTTCTTTACACTCTCCGTATCAATACCGTTACCGTCATCGCTCACTTCAATGATAACGTTATTGCCCTCCTGATATGCATTCAGATTAATCGAGCCAACCTCCGGCTTTCCACGCTCCGCGCGAAGTTCTGCGCTCTCAAGACCGTGATCTGCAGAATTTCGAAGCAAATGCTGCAGCGGATCTCCGATCTGATCTACTACGGTACGATCCAGCTCCGTATCTTCACCGGTCATATGTAATTCCATCTTTTTGTTCAACTGTCTGGAAAGATCACGAATCATTCGAGGGAATTTACTTACCACACTTTCAATCGGCACCATTCGCACCTTCATAACCGACTCATGCAGAGTCGTTGTAATTCTCTCCAGATATTCAATTTGTTCACGGAAGGTCTGATTTTGGAAATCACTTTCCTCCTGCGAGCTGATAGACACCAGACTGTTCTTTGCGATAATCAGCTCACTAACCTGATTCATCAACGCATCCAGCTTCTCAATATCCACGCGAACCGTACGACTGGCAACCGGTTTTCCGGCAGTCTTTGCTTTTGCTGCCGGTTTTGCATTGTCCTTTGGAGCCGGAGTTTCTTTCTTTGTCTCGGCAACAGCCGGAACATCCGGTGCAGCTTCCCCTTCCTCTTCTCCTGCGCCGCCCGCCAAAGCTTCGGCTTTCACTTCTTCTCCTACAGCATCTACAATTTCCGACACTCCTTTGATTGCTTCCAGAATTTTGTTTAATTCCTCATCCGATGTGACGAAAATGGTAAAGTCTGTCCCAAACTGCTCATCCTCAATCTCCTGCAGCGCCGGATAATAGACAACAATCTGTCCTTTTTCCTCCACCGCCTTAAATACCAAAAACGCTCTGGCTGCTTTCAAAAGACATTCTTCGCTGACATAGACCGTGATGCCATACAGCTTCCCACCGGACTCCTCCGCATTTTTCAGTGCATCCTTGTCACTGTCCGAAAGCTGAATCGTCAGGAATTTTTTCTTATCCTCTCCATCCGCCTTTTTCTCCCCGGCTTCTTCCTTTTTTTCGGGAGCCGGTGCAGGCGCCGGTGCTGCGCCCTCCGCCTGGGCAAGGAACTGATTCAATGCCGCGATCAACGCTTCATTGTCTTCCGTCCCCTCATCTGAGGTACTCTTGATATTCTCAAGATATCCTTCAATCGCATCCAGACATTGAAACAGGATGTCGATCATTTCGCTGGTCACCTTTACTTTATCGCTGCGCACCTCCTGAAACACATTTTCCATGTCATGTGTCAGATGCTGCATACGCTTAAAGCCCATCGTTCCGGCCATACCCTTTAAGGAGTGTGCGGATCGGAAGATCTCATTGATCGTATCCTTATTTTCCGGTTCGCTTTCCAGTGTCATGATGCAATCGCTCAGACTCTGGATATGTTCTCCGGTCTCATCAATAAAAATCTCAAGATATTGACTTACATCCATTGTTACTTTACCCCCACATTCTTTAGAATTGATTTTGCAACCTGTTCAAGCGGCACTACCTCATCCGTCAGTCCCGTCTCTGCAATCGCCCTGGGCATTCCATACACCACACAGGATTCCTTGTCCTGTGCAATAATATAAACCGGCACATCGCGGGCAAGCGACACAATTCCTTTGGTTCCGTCCTCCCCCATTCCGGTCAGCACTACACAGGTAACCTCATCATAGGCACATTGCCGCAGTGACTCATAGGTAATATTGGCACACGGTTTCAGCCGTCCCACCGGCGGTTCATCACCCAGTTCAACCCGATGCTGTCCCGTGGCGGCTTGTCGGATTTTTAAATGTTTACCTCCCGGTGCAACATAGACAACGCCTTTTTTCAGCAGTTCTCCATCCTCGGCTTCCTTTACCGTCACAGAACTCAGTTCATTCAAACGATTCGCCATGGATTTGGTAAACCCCTCCGGCATATGCTGCACCACAATCATCGGTGCATCCATTTTCTGATCCATATAAGGAATCACCGACTGCAGTGCCTTCGGTCCACCGGTGGAACAGGCTAACGCAATCAGCTTTTTCCTTGGTGTACCGGTTTTCTTACAGCGTGTCGGTTTTGCGGTTCGGTCTGCCCGATGTCCGTGCTTTGTCCTGCCCGCCGAGGAATGGCGTTTCGGTTTGCCGCACACTGCATCGAGTGTTCCAAGCAGCGCATCCTTAAAGCTCTCGCCTTTCGCCTCTATGAAATTTTCCGGCTTCGTCACAAAATCCACAGCGCCGAGTTCAATTGCCCGCAAGGTCACATCTGCCCCTTTCACGGACAGCGAACTGACAATGATTACGGTTGCTTTTCTATTTTCTTCTTTCAGTTTTTTCAAGAGCTCCAATCCGTCCATACGGGGCATATTGATATCCAAAAGCACACCGTCATACTTCCCGGCGCAAAGCTTTTCATATCCCTCCAGTCCGTCCCGGCAGATATCAGCCACTTGAAAATCACTACTGGAATGTATTATATCACAGATAACCCTTCTCATGAGTGCAGAGTCATCAATTACCAAAATATTTTTTTTCATATTCTATCCTTTATTTGAGCTTCGTATACGCCGTTCCTCATCAAACACATATCGAATGATTTCTTCCCTGAGCTTCGAATCGCTGATAATAAACTCAACCCTGTTTTCGTACTTTAGCTCCGGCGTTTCCAGTCTGACACTGTGTATGATTCTTCCGGGCAGAAGATACTGTTTTTCGTGTTCCCCGGTTCTCAGCAGAACAACGACAAGCGCATAGCCGCCCTCTTCGTTTTGCTCCTTTGAAATAAAGCGCACCCCACCGCCGCTGATATCCACAATGGTTCCATCTCGTCTTTTCTCCGCAAAGTTCTCATCACGCAGGCTCTCCATGATATCCTCTCCGTGTTCAAGAAATGCCTGTTCCTTCGTCAGCGGGTAATAGATCATATCCAGCACACACTGCATGCGAAAATACTGCCGTCTCTGGAACTTGCTCAGCGGAGACTTGAGCACAATTTTTAACATATACCGGTTTTCCGTCTTGTAGCGTTCCCGGATCCGCCCGACACTTCTGTAAAGCCCTCCCTCGGTATAAAAAATAAATTCGTACCTTAAATCCAGCGGAAGCAGAATCACCTTGCCTCCCTCAATCGGCATGGTAATCTCCAGTTCTCCGTGATCCAGCACTTCGAAAATCTGGCTCTTATAAACATGTATTTCTTCTCCGCCGCGGCCCGCACGCTCTACCTGTCCCACCATTCGGATATCCACTTTCATTCTTTCCTGTAAAATGTTAGAAATCATATGCATCCCCTATCTGTTATTGATCAATCCCGCAAATAACTGCGAGATTCCACGTCGCATCAACGGAACCTCATGCCCCCCATTCATCAGATTGGAGGCCAGAATTTCAAAGGCCTTGGTTGCTTTGGAGCCCGGTGCATAGATGGATACCGTTTTCTGCTGTCTGACCGCTTTTTCCAATGCAGTATCCTGAGGAATCATCCCCAGATAATTGAGCTTGCCCTGCAGAAACTGCCTTACCACTGCATCCAGCTTATCATAAATCGCCTGTCCCTCCTGCGTAGATGTCACTTTGTTCACAATCACATTGATCTGTGTGCTGCTCCACCGAAAATTCGGTCTTCTATGTAAGGCCTTCAGCAAGGAATAGGAATCCGTCAGGGAACTGGGCTCGGGTGTAGTAACCAGTAGAATTTCCGGTGCTGCCAGAACAAACTCCATCACAGAATCAGCAATTCCGGCCCCGGTATCTACAATTACAATATCTGCTATGCTGTCCAGCTGTGACAGATTGCGCACCAGATAATTGATTTTATCCTTTGACAGATTGTTCATTTCCATAATGCCGGAGCCACCGGAAATAAATCCGATTCCAAGCGGTCCCGGCGTGATAATCTGTGCAAGATCAATCCCACGATAAATCATATCACCTAAATTATATTTCGGGATCGCCCCAAACATCACTTCTACGTTTGCAAGCCCCAGATCCGCATCAAAGACCACAACCTTTTTCCCCAGCTTCTGCAGCTGAATGGCGAGATTGACTGCCACATTCGATTTCCCGACACCGCCTTTTCCACTGGTAATCGCAATCAGTCTGGCTTTTCCGGAGGGTACCTGATTTTTTAATTTTATTACGTTTCGCAGTTGTTCTGCCTGATCCATACTATCTGCCTCCTAACAACTGTTTCACAATTTTTTGTGTGTTGAACACCTCAATATCATCCGGCACATTTTGTCCTGTGGTAACATAGGACATCTCCGCCCCGGAGTACATACGAATATTCAAGAGGTTTCCATACGTAGTTGTTTCATCCAGTTTTGTAAATAGTAACTTGTAATCCGCAATTTTATGATAGATATCGGCAATCTGCGTCAAATCCTTATACTTGGTGGTAGCACTCAGCACAAGAAAAATTTCCTTTTCATATGCCGGATCCACATGATCTAAAAGCTCCTTAATCAGCTTGCGCTGCTCTTCATTTTTATGGGAAAAGCCTGCCGTATCTACCAGGATGAGATCATAATCCTTTACCTGTTCAATTGCTCCATTGATCTCCTCAGGCGAATATACAATGGTAAGGGGGGCGTCCAGGATATTGGCATAGGTTTTCAGCTGCTCCGCAGCTGCAATCCGATAGGTATCTACCGTGAGAAATGCCACCTTTTTTCCCATATCCACCTTGTATCTGGACGCGATTTTTGCGATCGTTGTAGTCTTTCCGACACCGGTGGGACCGATAAAAAACACCACCTTGGGCTGTCCGCTTACCAGCTCGATCTTTCCCGGCTGTCCGAATTTTAAAATCATCTTCTGATAGACGTTGGACAAAACAATGTCCATACCGGCGGTACTCCGCAATGATCGTTCCACATCATCCATAATCCGGTTCACATAACGCTCATTCACATCGTTTTCCAATAGGGCCTCATAGATCAGCTTCATGCAGCGAAACATTTCAGACTGCGCATTTTTCGGGCGTTCCTCCGTTCTGACGGGAATTTTTTCCTCCGGTGTCTCCGGTGCAAGATTCTGCTGGATCAGATTTTGCAGATTTTCAATCTTCTGTTCCAATCCATGATTCTCATTCTTTGGCTCCGGCTCTCTTTTTCGCTGATATGCCTCCGCAGGTTCCCGGGGAATCTCAATTTTTTCGTCTGCGGCATAATTGATGCTCTCATGTCCCCTGCGCGGTGTCTGCGCAGCGGCATAACGGTTTGCAGGCTGCTCCTTTTCTTCCAAAGCCACGGTCACCTCGAAGGTAGAGCTCTTGAAGACACTGAACAGTCCCTTCGGTTTGATCTCCTTTACATTCATGACTACGATGGCATCACCCATCTCCTTTTTTGCTTTTTCCACCGCTTCCGCTTCTGTTTTTCCCTGAAATTTATTGATCGTCATTTACGCTGTCACCATCCCTACTGACTGTAATTCTACATTTGACTCAATCTCATTATAGGATACCACAATGAGATCCTTAAAATAATCCTCTGTTAGTTTTTTAAAATACATTCGCACAATGGGTGAGGTAATCACTATCGGATTCTTGCCTACATTTTCCAGTTTCGATACCTCTGTCTCCACCGAATCCATAATGGCGCGTGTTTTTTCCGGATCCAGCGTCAGATATGCACCCTGCTCGGTCTGTTTGACCGAAGCCATAATCTCCTGCTCCACCTGCGGATCCAGTGTCACAACACTGGTTGTCTCATTGGTCGGAAAATATTTGTTTGAAATCGCACGTTTTAAATTCTGACGCACATACTCGGTCAGCACGTCCGTATCTCTGGTCGTAGAGGCATGATCTGCCAACGTTTCAAAAATAGAAAGCAGATCCCGGATGGAAATCCCCTCCCGGAGCAGATTCTGGAGCACCTTCTGAATCTCGCCGATTCCCAAAAGCTTCGGCGTGAGCTCGTCCACCAGTGCCGCGTTGGTCTCTTTGATGTTTCCAATCAGGTTTGACACATCCTGCCTGCTCAACAGTTCTGCGATATGGGCACGAATCACCTCTGTCAGATGCGTTGCAATAATAGACGGCGGATCTACCACCGTGTAGCCCAGACTCTCGGCACGCTCTCTCTGCCCTTCTGTAATCCAGATGGCAGGCAGATGGAAGGACGGCTCAAACGTGGGGATTCCCGTGATTTCTTCCTCAACATAGCCCGGATTCATCGCCATATAATGATCGAACAGAATCTCGCCCTCCGTAACCTGTATGCCCTTTATTTTAATAATATACTGATTCGGATTCAGCTGGATATTATCTCGCAGGCGGATGATCGGCACAACCGTACCAAGCTCCAGCGCAATCTGACGCCGGATCATTACCACACGGTCTAAGAGGTCTCCACCCTGGTTCACATCGGCAAGCGGAATAATACCGTAACCAAACTCCAATTCGATCGGATCTACCTGAAGCAGGGAAACCACATTCTCAGGCCTTCGAATCTCCTCCGCCGCATTTTCCTCTTCCGCGGCATCCTCCTCAATGGCATCCACCTTTACATTCTGCTGAATGACCCGGCCGGTTGCAATAAAGGCCGCACCCAGCCCGACAAACAGATACCACTGCAGCGGTGTGAACAATCCGAGAAAACTGAGTGCCGCTCCCACCATATACATAACCTTCGGAATACCAAAAAGCTGTGAGATCAGTACACCTCCAAAGTCCGCCTCACTGGAGCCCTTGGTCACAAGGATACCCGTTGCCAGGGAAATCAGCAGGGACGGGATCTGGCTGACCAGTCCGTCACCGATGGTAAGAACGCCGAACTGCTGGATGATATCCATCAACGCGCCCCCGGTACGCATATAGCCCATAACAGTGCCGCCGATCAGATTGATAAATGTGATGATCAGCCCCGCTGTCGCATCTCCCTTTACATACTTCGTCGCACCGTCCATGGAGCCAAAGAAGGAGGATTCCTGCTGAATTTTGTTTCTGCGTTCCCTCGCCTCCTTTTCCGTAATGGCTCCCGTATTCAGATCCGCGTCAATCGCCATCTGTTTTCCGGGCATGGCATCCAGTGTAAAACGGGCGGTTACCTCAGCTACACGCTCCGAACCCTTATTGATTACGATAAACTGAATCAGAATCAGGACAATGAACACAATCATTCCGATGATCAGATCTCCGCCACCCACAAACTGTCCAAAGGTACGAACCACATTTCCCGGGTCTCCGGTCGTCAGAATCAGACGGGTCGAAGAAACATTCAGCGAAATTCGAAAAATTGTGGTAAACAGCAATAAGGTCGGGAAGAAAGACATGTCCAGTACTTCCTTCACAAACAAAGCGTTAAACAAGATGATCATGGCCACGGAAATATTGATGGCCAACATGGCATCCAGTACCCATGAGGGAATCGGTATGATAAAAAAGATAACTGCTGCCATCAGATAGATCGCAACACCTATATCTGCTTTTTTCATACGATTCCCTCCTTTCTAACGTATTTACGCCCTATTCTTTAGATTGTATACCATTGCAAGCACTTCTGCAACTGCCTGATACAATTCCGGCGGAATCTCCGCACCGATATCCACATTGGCATACAACATACGTGCCAATGGCTTGTCCTCCACAATTTCGATCTGATGCTCCTTCGCCACCTCCCGAATCTTCATAGCCAGATAATCTTCTCCCTTTGCCAGAACAATCGGTGCCTTGGCTATGGCTGTGTCATATTGAATTGCAACAGCATAATGTGTCGGGTTTGTAATAACGACATCCGCCTTGGGAACATCCTGCATCATTCTTCGCTGTGAGGCTTCTCTCATCCTCTGACGCTGTCTTCCCTTGATCTGCGGATCTCCCTCGGTATTTTTAAATTCATCCTTTACCTCCTGCTTCGTCATCTTCATGTCTTCGTTGAACTTATGCTTCTGATAAATGAAATCCGCAATTCCGACAATCAGATAAACAAAGCCGATACGAACCCCCGTATCCAATATGACGTTTCCCAACAGCATAATTGCCTGCAGCAGCTCAATATCATAAATGTACAAGAGTTCATTCTGATGATTCTTTACCGAGCTGTATGCCACATACGCAATCAAGGCGATCTTAATAATCGACTTTACCAGTTCAAACAGGGAGTCCTTGGAAAACATCCGTTTGAATCCGTTGATTGGATTGAATTTACTCGGATTCGGTTTCATGGGCTTGGCTGTGACCTTCCAGCCCACCTGTAAAACATTTACCAGAAAAGAAACTGCAAAACCAATCAAAAGGAACGGCAGAATGATAAGAATAATATCTATGATTGCCTGATTTAAAAGATTTTTCATGGCATTGACCGTAATGCCGTTACTGCTCTCAAAAACCATGTCCGGTATTTTTGTATAAAAAGTTCCGATCCCTGCAAGCAAATGGCTGGATACATAGCTGATGAAAATTTTGAGCGACAAAAAAAGAACGATCAATTCAACTGCAAGGGTAAGCTCCTTGCTTTTTGCAACTTTTCCTTCTTCCCGCGCTTCCCTTAGCTTTTTTTCCGTCGCCGGTTCTGTCTTCTCGCCGCCCGGTCCATCCTGTGCAAACCATTGTAAATTATATTGAATCATCACATTGTACTGTTTCTCTTTCACATTCCCCGCATCCCTTCTATCACGGAAACAATCATACGCTTCATTTCCGAGTATACAAACTCGGTAACATTCGGCAGCAGCTGCATGGTAAAAAGTAAAATTATCATTCCGACCAGCACCTTTAACTGCATTCCCACCGAAAACATATTCATCTGCGGAGAAACCTTTGCCATGACTCCCAACACACAGTTTAAGATCATAATGCAGGCAAACACAGGCAATGCAATCCGAAATCCGAGAATCATAGACTGACTCATATAATCAAGCATGGCCTGCAGCAACCGATCCCATTGGAACACCTGCTCATTGACCGGAATCAACTCAAAGGACTGTACAACCGCCGTCAGAACATACCGATGCATCCCGCTTACAATCAGCATCATCAGCACAAGGTAGTTATACAGGTTTCCGGTAATGGGGGCATTGGTTCTTGTAACAGGATCATATTCCGTTGCCATGGACAATCCCATATTCATATCGATGATATTCCCCGCTAACAAAACAATGGAATTACATATGTTTGCCGCAAAACCAATGAGCAATCCTGTAATTCCCTCTTTTAATGCAATGGTGGCAAATCCAATTACCCCGACATAGGAAACCGACGGCTCCGGAATCAATCCAAACACTAAGATGGACACCATTACCGAAAAGCCAATCTTTACCCTGCCCGGTGTATTCGGCAAGCTGAAAAACGGCGCCGTATACACAAAGGATGTAATTCGAACCATAACCAACAAAAAATATTCAAATGTAATCAGTGAAAAACTGTAATCAATCATCCTGCCCTAACCCGGTGTCATGATCTTTTGCATCACACATAAACGCTGAAATCCGACCATAAATCAATCATGAAGGATGACATATTATTGAGCATCCACGCACCAAACAGCATCATACCCGCAAAGACGGCCAGAATCTTCGGCACAAAGGTAAGTGTCTGCTCCTGAATTGAGGTTACTGTCTGAAAAATACTGATAATCAATCCTACCACCAGCGACACAATCAAAAGTGGTGCTGACGTGGTAATGATGACATAGATCGCATCTCTTGCGATGTCAAGAACCTGTCCTTCTGTAATCATCTCTTACACCTCACGATCAGTAAAATGTTTTTATCAGGTTGCCGACCACTAAATCCCAGCCATCCGCAAGAATAAACAGCAAAATCTTGAACGGCAATGATATCGTTGTAGGCGGCAGCATCATCATTCCCATAGACATCAGGATCGAAGAAACCACCATGTCAATTACAATAAACGGAATATAAATGACAAATCCGATAATAAAGGCCATTCTCAGCTCGCTGAGTATAAATGCCGGAATCAAAACCGTAGTGGGGATATCCGCCTTGATCTCCTCAATATCCGCATTTCCGTCATAGGTAATTCCTGCAATGTCACACAACAGATCAATATCCTTCCGCTTGGCCTGACCGAACATAAATTCCCGAATCGGATCCATGCCAGCTTCAAAAGCCTCCTCCTGTGTGATCTCTCCCGCATCCAGAGGTTTAATCGCCTCTTCGTTAATCTGGGAAAAAACAGGGTTCATAATGAACAGCGTCAGAAACAATGCCAAACCGACAATTACCTGATTGGGCGGAACCGTCTGGGTACCGATGGCCGCCCGGACAAAATGCAGTACAATCACGATGCGCGTAAATGACGTCAGCATGATCAGAATCGAAGGTGCCAGTGCAATTACCGTTAAAACCAGCAAAATCCGCAGTGTCCCCGACAGATTGCCCTCGTCATTGTTTACCGTAATCGAAATTCCGTTGTTTTGATCTGTTGTCTTATCTACGCTCGGAGCAATAATATCCACTCCGTTGGAATCCTGTGCGTTCATTGCTGAAGCATAGACCCGCTGTGAATACAGATGTGAGAATGTCAGTGTCAGCACGATTACCGCAAATACGACAGAAACAATGCAATAACTCTTTTTTAATCTACTCATCTTTATGCCTGCCCTTAGGAATACGCTCCTTCCACTGCTCCAAAATACGCTGGAAGCTCTCCATACCGGCATTTCCCGAAAAAACATCCGGCGGTACTTCCTTTAACTGCTCTTTTGGCAGCTCTGTCAAAAAGGTGATCTCATCCTTTCCGATACCGATTACAAGATAGGTCTGACCGACCTCCACAATCTGCAGATATTTATTGGGAGCAAGCCTCATCGTCTCCACAATGCGTATATTGCGGTTAAAGCTGTGTTTTTTCTGATATCCGGCAATCCATCTGGTTGTAAAATAACACGCTGCCAATACAGCGAGAAAAATGACGGATACAACGATCAGTTGTCCGATCCCGCTGCCTCTGCTGAGTAAAACCATCTTAACCAACGACTTTTTTCACAGCCTCCAGCACGCGCTCCGCCTGAAACGGCTTTACAATGAAGTCTTTCGCGCCTGACTGAATCGCCTCGATTACCATTGCCTGCTGACCCATCGCGGAGCACATAATGACACAGGCATTTGCATCATTCGCCTTGATCGTTTTTAACGCCTGAATTCCATCCATTTCAGGCATGGTAATATCCATAAGTACCAGATCCGGCTTTACTTCATTATATTTTTCTACTGCTTTTGCACCATTCTCGGCTTCTCCGGCCACATTGTAGCCATTCTTGGTAAGAATGTCCTTGATCATCATTCTCATAAATGCTGCGTCATCACAAATCAAAATATTCTTTGCCATAAGTAATC
Source organism: Lachnospiraceae bacterium (assembly GCA_017484135.1). Classification (GTDB taxonomy): domain Bacteria; phylum Bacillota; class Clostridia; order Lachnospirales; family Lachnospiraceae; genus Roseburia_C. The sequence continues at coordinate 43,879 of JAFUTQ010000105.1, read as the reverse complement.
TCCTCGTTTTTATTATTTTATAATCTCGGTAATTCTTACACCGAAACTTTCCTCAACTACAACCACTTCGCCTTTTGCTACATACTTTCCGTTTACCAAAATATCAATCGGTTCCCCGGCAATCTTATTGAGCTCAATAATGGTTCCCGGAGCAAAATCTAAAATATCCTGTATGGATTTCGAGGTTCTGCCAAGCTCTACGGTTACATCCAGCGGCACATCCATAATCAAATCAATGTTTTCCTTTTGGAAAATTCCATTGACATCGCCTGTAAACGCCTGAAATTGTGCCGGCTGCACATTGACCTGCTGTGGTGCATACATTCCCGACATATCCATCTGTTGTCCCATCATCGGCTGTCCCATCATCGGCTGTCCCATCATTGGTTGACCCATCATCGGCTGTCCCATCATCGGCTGCTGTTGCTGCGGTGGCGGTGATGCAGCCGCAGCTGCCGGCTGTGCTTCCGGAATCGGCTCCGGTGCAGGTTGTGCAGGTGCCGCGGTCGCCGTCCCCGGTGTATCTGCCACATCCTGAGACATTGTCTCTGTAATCCCTTTGCACATATCTCTTGCAAACTCAATCGGATACAGCTGCATGATCTCACTGTCTACCAGATCCCCGATTTCCATCCGAAACGCAATCTTTACAAAAGTTGTGGCAAGGAAATCCGCGATCTCCGCCTCATTGATATCAGACTGCAGATCTACCAGATCGGCCACCGGAGGACTGATATCAATCATTTTATTCAGCATGGATGACAATGATGTCGCGGCAGAACCCATCATCTGGTTCATCGCCTCACTGATGGCGCTCAGATGAAGCTCGCCAAGCTCGCCATCCAGATTTGTGCCGTCTCCTCCCATCATCAGGTCTGTAATAATCTTAACATCCCGTTCCCGGAGTACCAGAACATTGCTTCCGTTCAATCCAACCGTGTATTTGATACTGATAAACACACACGGTGCATCGTAATCCTTTACCACATCCTCCCATGTTGTCGTAGTGACTACCGGAGTGGATATCTCTACCTTCCGGTTCACCAATGAAAAAAGCGTTGTCGCAGCAGTCCCCATACTGATATTGCCGACTTCCCCGATGGTATCCCGCTCCAAATCGGTCAACTGTCCGTCTCCTGAAGAATCTCCCGGATTCAGCAACGCATTAATTTCATTCTGGGACAATACTCCATCCATTTCTTACTGCTCCTCTCTGATTACCGAAGTAACTCTTACTGCATAATCATCTCCCGAAGCTCCGGGAAGCGCGGAAAACTTTTTGATATTTCCCACATACACATCCAGTTCCTGGTTAATCTTCGAATCTAATCTTATGATATCTCCCACCTGTAAATTAATAAAATCATTCACAGAAATGAGGCTCTTACCCAAAACCGCCTTTACAGGAATCGGCGCTCTTGATATCAGTGCTTCCAACGCCTCTGTATATTGCTGTTCATCCTTATCCTGCATCGTCGAAAACCAATACTTTGTATTCAGTTTATCCATAACCGACTCTAATGTCAAATAGGGAAGACAAATATTCATCAAGCCCTCGACATCTCCCACCTTTATATTCATGGTGACAATCGCAATCATTTCACTCGGCGAAATAATCTGGGCAAACTGGGAATTTGTCTCAATACGCTCCAGTCTCGGAAGAACCTCCACCACATTCATCCATGGTTCCCGCAACAAATCCACACAGACACCCATAATGCGTTCCACGATCAACAACTCTATCTCAGTAAAATCGCGATTTTTTTCTAACGGATCCCCGTTTCCTCCCAACATACGCTCAATCATTGCATATCCGAGGTTGGAGGCCATCTCCATAACAATCGTTCCCTTTAACGGACTGAAATTTACAATTCCCAAAAGCACCGGATTGGACAACGCATTCGAAAACTCCGAATAGGTAACCGCCTCCGAATTCATAACCTCCACCTGAACACTCTTTCTTAAGTATACCGGAAGGTTGGTGGATAAAAGCCGCCCGTAATGCTCAAATATAATTTCCAAAGTTCTCAGATGTTCCTTGGAAAACTTGGACGGTCGCGCGAAATCGTAATCCTTAACCTGTTTCTCGTCATTATCCTTGATGTCATCTGCATCCAGCTCACCGCTGCTTAATGCCTGAAGCAAATTGTCTATCTCATTCTGAGATAAAACATCTGCCATGAGCGCTCACCACCTTACACTGCATTCTTTCTCCCGTTCTACTGCGGAGTCACGCTGGAAAAATTGATCTGATAAATAAAATCAGATTCAAAACGTGCCTGAAGCTGACTCAGAATTTCTGCTTTCACAGCCTCCCGGTCTTCAAATTCCTCTAATGTATACTGCGACACGGTTCCGTTTATCGTATCTTTGATAATCGAATCATAGTCCCCGCTCTCAATCGCCGCACCGTAACTTTTATAGCCATCATTCTTCGTGTCCATCGAAATGGAAGCTCCAAGAACAACATAATGCTGTTTACCGTCCGAACCTTTTTTCAGGCTGATGGTCATCGTGTCATCCAGCGGATATGTTTTTGTCTGTTCCATCGGCACTGCCGGCGATTCCCCGCTCACCTGTCCGCCCGCCGTTTCCAGGTTGATTGCACTGCAGACTGTGGTAATCAGCTCGTTCGCCTTCTTCGTCTGCGGCAGAATACTAATCGTTAAGATTGCTGTCAGAATCAGATTCGCCGCCACCAATGCCAAAATCAAAACTGACATCAGATTCTTTTTCATCTCGTTTTTCCTCCTATTCCGTCACATCTCCGGAGCTGTAAGAATTATAAACCTTTATCTCCGCTCTTCGATTTCTTGCCCGTCCCTCCGGTGTGCTGTTATCCGCAATCGGAACATATTCGCCTCGTCCGGCGGATTTGATCAGTGCCGGATTCAAGTCCGAGTTCTCCCGGATAATATTCGCCACCGACAGGGCCCGGTACATGGACAACACATCATTGTCTTCATACTTTGCCGAATGCATCGGCACATTATCAGTATGCCCTTCGACTTCAATAATATTTTTATCATACTGCTCCAACACAGCAGAAAGCTTTACCAAAAGCTCTTTTGCCTCGTCCCGAACCTCCGCCTTACCGGAGTCAAACAGAACCGCCCCGTTTAAGGTGAGCAGCACATAATCCGCATTAAAATCCACCTCTACCTGATCCTGAATCCCGTATTCGGCGAGTTTTTCTTCGAGTTGCTCTGCCATTTCCTGGGATTCGTTCAGTGCTTCTTCCCGGTATTGTTCCTTCACATCCTCCGGATTTACCGCCTCCGGCTCCACGTCGTTGTCGCCGTCCGCCGCACCTCCCTGTTCCTCTCCCTCAGAATTTGCCTCCTGAAAGAAGATATCCAGATCCTTCAGCTGGCTGATGCCGGCGCCGACCATTTCTCCCTCGCCGATGCTGCTTCCTCCTGCCGGCAGAACACTGAAGGTGTTTTGCAGGGAAGCAATCACCATAACAAACTTTTCCGCATCCACGGTAGACATGGAGAACAACAACACGAAAAAGCAAAGCAAAAGATTCATCAAATCACTAAACGTCGCCATCCACGCCGGCGATCCCTTGGGCGGATCCTCCTGACTTTTTCTCGCCACTATTCCTCACCTCCGCCTTCGCCGTTCCCCATGGCTTCGCGTTCTGCCGGAGAAAGGAATGACTTCAGCTTTTCCTCTATTACACGAGGGTTCTCTCCTGCCTGTATGGACAAAAGTCCCTCCACGGTTACATCCTTCAGCATAATTTCATTGGCGTTGTTGATCTCCAGCTTCGTCGCAATCGGGCTGCACAGCCAGTTTGCAATCAAAGAACCGTACAGCGTGGTCAGAAGGGCTACTGCCATCTGAGGTCCGATCGAATCCGGATCACTCAGGTTTTTCAACATGTTTACCAAGCCGACCAGCGTACCGATCATACCCCACGCAGGACCAAGCTCTGCCCATTTCCCCCAAAACGCGATCGTCTTTTTGTGACGCGCTTCCACACAATTAAGATCCGTCTCCAGAATCCCTCTGACCAGATCCGGATCCGTTCCGTCAACGACCAGCATGATTCCTTTTTTCAGAAACGGATCATCAATATCATTCGCCGCTTCCTCCAGCGCCAGAAGTCCTTCTTTTCTGGAGACATTGGCCAGATTAATGATGTTGGAAATCACTTCCGCCGGATCCGCCGTCTGCTCCTTAAACGCAAGCGTGATGGATTTCATTCCCGCAATGAAATCTTTCAGCTTGTTCGAAGCAAGAAGTCCCGCAAGGGAACCTCCGATCGTAATAATTACAGACGGAATGTCCAGGAAGCTGTCTTTAATGGCCGAAACGTCCGCACTGGAAATGATTCCGAACAGTACCATACCCAAGCCCAATATAGTACCTACCAACGATGCTATGTCCAAACTCTTTCACCTACTTTTCATCTCAACGTCAAAATCAAATTGCTAAAATCTCGACATCCCTATTCCAAAAACCGGGGCACGAAATGCCCTTACCTATATCATCTTACTAGATTTTATGGCAAATGTCTACTTTTTTTGCAAGATTTTTCGTTTTCTATTTTTTCATACATACCAAATGTTGGGGAACTATGACGGATAGTCCCCCAACATATGCGAAAATAAGCATTTTTATTTCCAAATTATTCCATTCTGTTGATTAACGTTTCAGATTAATTAACTCCTCCAGCAGTGTATCAGATGTGGTAATCACTCTGGAGTTTGCCTGAAATCCTCTCTGTGTTGTAATCATTTCGGTAAACTCTGACGCGAGATCGACATTGGACATTTCCAGCTCTCCGGTGGCCATCGTGCTTCCGTTTGCATCAATCTCAACACCGATTCCGTCAAAATCGCCGGAATTCAGCGTGGTCCGGTAGCAATTTTCTCCAACCTTTTCCAGACCGGCATCATTGGAAAATCTGGCCGCTGCAATCTGTCCCAGCAGAACCGTATTACCATTATCATAGGATCCATAGATTTTTCCGTTGGAATCCACCGACACTCCGGTAAGCGCTCCCAGTTTTTTTCCGGTTCCCGTTGTGCCGTCTGCAGCTCCTGCATCCATACTCACCGTAGAGGTGCCGCCATTGTTGGAATTTAAGCACTGGTTAAAATCGATCGTGATATTTTCAAAGTTTCCGCCAAGCTCCCTCATATTCAAGGAAACCATGCCGTTTGTGCTTGCACCGACCGAAGAAAATGCACCGTTATCCGGATTAAATTTCAGCGAATAATTTACATTTGCAGCGGTAACGACCGGCGGATCCCCTGCAGCAATATTCGTAATCGTGGCACCGGTCTGAAGTCCGCTGTAAATATCCGAGATGAGAATCGTGTCTACCGGGCGAAAACCGCCTGCTCCATCCTCTTCATATACCCGGCTGTCTGCACCGTCTGCCGTGCCCGCAACATTGATATAGTAGGTATTTCCGTCTCCCGTGTTGCGTATCCCATAAAATGTACCCGGATAATTTCCACCGTTGACAGTAGTCGTACCTGCGTTTTCCGGTGCAACCCACTCACTGTTTAATACCGAATAATCCGTTGTGGCAGGGGTGGTTGCTCCCGCCGCATCCGTCGTGCTTTCCGTCGCGCCGAAAAGTGTATTCAGCTTGCCGCCGTTTGCCAGATACTCATCCAAAATATTCTCGTTGTCCGAATCATAGATTGCAGACAATTCCACGGTGTAATCTCCGGTATCGGTATCTACTGCTTTAATGGCAAATTTTGCCGTGTACGCATACCCGAGGCTGTCATAAAAATTCAGATTCATGGCATAGCCTTCCGAACTGGTAATGTCTGCACTGTTTTTGTCTACAATTCCTCCGCAGACCGCATTCCGGGTCGCCTCCGCAGAGGATGTCAGGTTCTTCTCCTGCATAATGCGCAACGCAGATACACTATCCTTCCGGATGAATCCGGTCGTCTCATCCACCTGCCATCCCATCACATTATATCCGGTAGAGGTCATGGCAAGATTCCCGGCTCCGTCAATATAGAACGCACCCGCTCTGGTAAAAAGATTCTCCGTTCCGTTGCTTACCACAAAAAAACTGGTGGTGTTTCCGCTATCCGTAATTTTAATATCAAACGCTCCGCCCGTTGTCTGAGCCGCACCGGCGGACGTGATATTTACCGATGTTGCCCCGCTGGTAACACCAAGACCGATCTGCTTGGCATTGACACCGCCGACTCCGGTATTTGTGTTCGGCCCGGATGCAGCGGACATGCGCTGATACATGATTTCATTGAACGTTACGCTGGAAGACTTGAATGCCACCGTATTCACGTTCGCAATATTGTTTCCGATCACATCCATCTTTGTCTGATGTGTCTTCAAACCAGACACAGCAGAATACATTGATCTCATCATAATTAAATGACCTCCTATAAATCCGCGGTATGATTTCCTCTGTCAGTCAGAAACCTAAGCCTCCTTGCATATTCGGTCCGGCTATACGATTACCGCTCCATCAATATTGGTAAATATGTTGTCCTCCGATTCATTCCGGTCAATTGCCGTCACCACGGTTTTGTTTGGGATGTTGACAATAAACGCCAATGAATCCAGTACAACCAAAGATTCCCGAATTCCTTTTTCCCCTGCCTTTCTCACTCCTGCCTCCAACCGTTCACTCTGGTTTTCGGAAAGGTTGATATTCCGGTTTTCCAGACGCATGGCAGCATGTTTGGAAAATTTGAGGGATTCCAGCTGTTTCGAGCCTTCTATTTGTTTTTTTCGAAGAATCTCATCGAATTTTATATCGGATTCTTTTTGGAGATTTTTAACCCCCTGTGCACCCAGATATTGCTCTGTAACCTGCTCAATAGAAGTAAACTGATTGGATATTCCATTCATAAGCCCACCTCCTATTCTCCATCCGCAGCTGCCGCTCCTTCTTGTGCTGCACCATCTTCTGTGCCTGTCGCACCTGTTTCTGCAGCCTTTAGTACTGCCAGCCTTGCAACCAGACTCTCTACCTTCTTCACGTCATCCTCGGCAATAAACTGCTTCTGATAATCATTCAGAGACTGAAATGCTGCGTAAAGCTTCGTCACTGCATCTTCATCGCTTGTGGTTAGCTGGCTTAACTGCGGCAGTTTTTTTATCTCATTTGAAAAAGATTTCGCAAATGACACTGCATCCATATAATTCGAATCCGCCACTGTATCCAAATCATCAATGGAATACAGCTTATCCTCTACCGACAGATAGACCTCTCCGTTTTCATGTAAAACATAATCCACCTGACCGGAAACATAAGAGGTCTCTCCGGTAACCGATGATGTCACCTTTAAGATCACCTGTTTTCCCACCAGATCATTGGCTCCCATAGAGCTGATGGACTTTTCTACATTCTGCGTTGCCTCCAGCTGTGAGAATGTCGCAAGCTGTGAAATATACTCGGTATTGTCCGTCGGTTCCAATGGATCCTGATATTTCATCTGTGCAACCAGAAGCTGTAAAAACGCATCTTTATCCAACGAGTTACCGTTTTCCGCTACGGTTTTGGTGGAAAGTGATGTCGCGCTCGCGGAGGAGTCCACCAGTTTTCCGTCCTTTACCAACTGCGTAATCGCCATATGTTCTGCTCCTTTCTATACTGTTACATCCATACTGTTTCCGTTATCTCTCATAATTCTTGCCGCCAGTACTTCCTCTTCCGATGCAAGACCTGCCAGATCATCCAGTTCTCCCCGCAGAAGACTTCTGGTTCTTGTCGCCGCCTGTCGCTCCTGCTGTTCACCCTGTCTCTGCTCCTGCGCCGCATTCTGCTCCAGATTCTGTTCAAACTCATGACTTGCAACAGTCACTTCCACTTCATCCACCTTCACACCCTGCTGGTTTAATGTAACCTTAAGTTCTGCAAGCTGTGTTTCCAGCGCCTCCCGCACCAATTCATTGGTGGTGGTAATCTGTGCCGTAACACTTCCTTCCTTTGTGGCTGCTATATGAAGATAAAGCTTTCCGAGGTGCTCGGGATTTAACTGCATGTCAATGGAAGTGGTATCCTGAGAAATGTTGACTCTGGAAAAATCGGCAAACTGTCTCAGAATCTGCTCTACGTCCACCTGACTGCGAGGTGGCGCCGTCTGAGAAACCGCTTCCGCATTTACTTCTACATTTCTTGCCGGTGTCTCCGCTATATGAGCCTGCCTGGTATCTCCCGTCGTTTCCTCTTTCACGGACTTTGTCGGCTCCAAGTTTGGCGTTTCCGTTTTTTCTGATTTTAATTGCTGTTCTGCTGCCTGTGTATCATCGTTTTTCACAAGTTCAACAGGCCGCTGCACACTTTCTGTCGTTACAGGCTTCTCATCTGCCGGCATTCTCTCCGGCTCATCCATCTCATTGGTTCGGTTTTCTTCCGGTATCCTTCGGATGCTCTCTCTGCGTCCCGGCTGTTCCACGGTCGCTGTCCTTTGCTGCTCCTCCGGAAAAACAACCGTCTGAAGTTCCTCTCCGACTACCGCTTCCGTCTCATGATCGGAAACCGCTTCCGGGAGCACCTCCGATATATGTGTTTCTTCCGGCAACGTGTCTAACTGGACAGGATTCCATTCCTGCGGCTGCGACTTTCCCATGTCATGCGCAATCAGCAGCTGTTCCTTTGTGAGCCCGACTGCCTGTGTCAGCTCCTGTGCCAGCACATCTGTCTGCTGCATGATTTCTGTGAAATTCTCATCCATAAGCAGCGTACATGCATCCTCCACGCCGGTCAGCTCTACGGTAAGTTCAGAAAGATTTACCGGATTCAGCAGTTCTACATATCCGATTCCGAGCGTAGCCATCGCTGCCTCTAACTCCTCCTCCGAAATATCCAGCTGTTCGGTAAGGAGCTGTTTCATCTCCTGCTCAAACCCATCGGTCAATTCCTTTTCTTCTGCACAAAACTGTTCAATTTTTTGTTCTATGCTCTGATCTGCCTGTGCGATCGTCCGATCCCGGCCACTCATGTTCTGTTTCGCAGCATTGATCTCTTGAAACGTTTCTTTCCGATCCGTTTTTGCTTTCAAATCAGGAGTCTGCGGCTGTCCCTGACCTTCCGCTGTCTGATTCATCACCGTAACAAAGGATGTATCCACTGCAGAGGCATCTTTCTTCTTTACCGCGCCCGCGCTTCCCATACCGAGAATTGCTGCGGAGTCTCCCTGAAACGCCGACATCATGTCTGCGATCTTTGCATTTGCCATGCCATTCCTCCTCTCTTTTTTCTTTGGGCTTCTGCCCGGGCTATTCCTTCGGATTCATGATCTCGGTCAGCTTTGCTGCCGTATCTTCATTCATCGCTGCCAGAATATTCCCTCTTGATTCTGCGTTCATATTTTCCAGAATCTTTGCCACCAGATCAAGATTATCCGTCATGGTGTCAAATATAGCCGCCGCCTCCTTGGGCTTCATCTCGGAGTACGCCTTCACATAATCGGCAATTTCATCCGACACCGCCTGCTTCGCAAGAATCTGCCGGTAAATCTGCTCCGCCTGATCCGGTTCAATACTCTCATAATAACGCCTATATTCATCTATATCGGGTGCTTCATCGGAAAAAACAACCTCCCGGTAAAACTTTTCTTTTTCCGCCTCAAACGCTGCCTGATTTGCCTCGTACTCCTTAAGCTTCTCCGCCTGAGCCTCAAGATCTGCAACATAAGCATCGTAATCCGAACTTGTTGTCTGCACCTGGGCAAGTTCAAGCTCCAGCTCTTTGATATACGCCACCGCTTCATCCAGATTGCGGTAAGGATATTCGTCCTCGGTCGACAACTCCTCATCGGAATCCGGCAGAATCCGGTTCACATAAGGCACATTCTTCAAAATCGGTGTCATAACCGTAGAGCCGAACCCCCCGACATCCCATTTGATCAACAACGCGAGAATTACGAGCCACACCAGTATAATAATAAATGTAGCAAAGAATACCGCCACCTTGGAGGAAGCTCCCTCGCTCTCATCTCCCAGTTCTCCTTCCACGGCAGCCTTGTTCTTTTTTTCTTCCTTTTTTCTCGCTTTTTCCGCCTTCTTTGCAGCCTTTTTATCTAAATCTGCCATCTCTTCACCGCCTGTAATTTTTATTTCTGTAAGCTACTCTTTTTCTTTTTTTCCGTAGGTATAGCTGACAAGTTCGTCAACCACCTTATTGTCCTCATAATTCTGCTCTCGCATAAATTCCTCCAATGCATTTTCGCGCAGCTTTTCATGGGTCTTGCGATCCTGCATTAGCTCTGTCAGCCGTTTTCTGGCTGCTTCCGCATTTTTTTCCGCCACCTGAACCTCAAGCATCTGTCTTCGGATCAGCGTCTTCATGGATTCGATCGCACGTCGGCATGTCTGAATCTCAGAAACATCAATTTTGCCGTTGACCAGCTCCTTCGCCTGCGCCTCATAACCGCTTTTGCGCAAAAAAAGCTGCCGGAGCTTTTCGTTCTCCTCCTGAAGCTTCGCATTTGCCTGACCGTACGCAATGGACGCTTGATTCTCAAGCTTTGACTTGATATCGAGAATATTCTGCATGCGATAAACAAATTTGGCCATCGTTCATCCCTACTCCTCAAATATTTCCGACAATAACCGGATTTCATCCTCAAAAGAAAACTTTTCGTCTGTTCTCTGACACAAAAAACGGTTTACCTCTCCGATTTTTTCTACCGCATAATCAATTTCCTGATTGGATCCGCTTTTATAGGCACCGATATTAATCAGATCCTCCGCCTCCTGATAGGTTGCCAGCACATTCCGTAATCTGCCTGCCACTTCCTTGTGCTCCGGCTTTGCAATCGCACTCATGACACGGGAAATACTCTGCAGCACATCAATGGCGGGATAATGATTCTTATGTCCCAGCTTTCTGGACAGCATAATATGTCCGTCCAGAATGCTTCGCGCCGTGTCCGTGATCGGTTCATTCATATCATCACCGTCCACCAGAACGGTGTAAAGCCCCGTAATGGACCCTTTGTCTGACATCCCGGCACGCTCTAAAAGCTTTGGCATCTCGGAATATACACTGGGCGGATACCCTCTGGTCACCGGCGGTTCTCCCGTCGCCAGCCCGATTTCACGCTGAGCCATGGAGAAACGGGTCAGAGAATCCATCATAAGCAGAACATCCATTCCCTGATCTCTGAAATATTCTGCAATGGCCGTAGCCGTCTTTGCCGCCTTGTTTCGAATCAGAGCCGGTTTGTCCGAGGTGGCCACCACCATCACCGAGCGTTTCATTCCCTCTTCTCCCAGATCCCGTTCGATAAATTCCCGAACCTCTCTTCCACGCTCTCCAATCAGCGCAATCACATTGATGTCTGCCTTGGTATTCCTTGCAAACATGCCCAGCAATGTACTTTTTCCAACGCCGGAACCGGCAAACACTCCGATTCTCTGTCCTTTTCCTACAGTAATCAGTCCATCTACCGCCTTGACCCCCAAAGGCAGCACTTCACTGATGATTTCCCGCTTCATCGGATCCGGAGGGGGGGCCTCCACCGGATATTCCCCGGAGGTTACCAGACTTTCCACATCCGTCGGTCTTCCGATTCCGTCCAGCGTGTGTCCAAGCACTTCATCCCCTACTAAAACAGACAATGGATGTCCCGTATTTTCTACGATACATCCAACTCCAAGTCCTTCCACACTGTCAAACGGCATAAGCTGAAGGCGGTTATCCTTAAAGCCAACCACCTCTGCCATCACATATTCCTCCCGGTCTTTGGCTAAGTAGATCCTGCACAAATCATTCAGCTTCGCTTCCGGTCCCATGGATTCGATCGTCAGTCCTACCACCTTCATTACCTTGCCCAGGCAGGTGAAATATGTTTTCTCCGAAAGTCTCAAATATTTCTCTAAATCTACCGTCACCTTACTACCTCACGAACAAAGCGACCGGAGATCCTTCATCAGATTTTCCAGCTGAGTGTCCGGTCCGCACTCAAACACACCGGTATCCGTTTCAATCACACACGCTCCGTCTGCCAAGGTGTGATCCGATACGATATCCAGCTGTGCCGCACTGCCTACACAATCCGATAATTCCTGTTTATGTTCCTCTAAAAATCTTGCATTTTCTATATTGGTTTTGATCAGGAAGCTTCTTGCACCATCTATGGATGCCAGTGTGCGATTGACCAGATCCAATACAATTTCCTTCTTGTCATGAAACTGTATCCGAAAAACCTTCTCTATGACATCGGTAATCGTCTGAACCAGCAGCGGTTCCAATTCCTCCTGTTTTCTTGCGTAATCTTCTGATAATTCCTGTTCCCTCTGTGCCAGCTGTTGTTCCTTTCTATCATATTCCTGCTTTGCCTGTTCGATTCCCTCTTCATACCCCTGTTCTCTTCCGGTCTGCCTGGCCTCCTGCTTCAGCTGTGCGGCCTCCTCCTGTGCCCGGGCAAGAATTTCTTTTGATTTTTCATTGGCCTCGGCAAGGATTTGTTCCGCCTCCTCCCGGGCCTGTTCGACCTCTTCTGCCGGATCCACCGGATGATCCAACGCCTCCACATCAATCGGTTCTCCGGTAAGTCCCGCAACAAATCCATCCCCTGCTTCTGTTTCGGCTGTTTCGCCCTGATCCGATGCGAGCTGTCGGGGAAGGATTACCTTTGCCTGTTCCTCAATCTTTTGAAATACCAACGCATTGGAATTGATGATACAGGCATCCTCACTGAAATTAGCGATCAGGCGCGGCTTATAAAGATTAGACAACGATCTCGTCACCTCCACCTCGAGAAATCACAATCTCTGCCGAGTCTTCCAGTTTTCTGATCACACCGACAATCTTCTGCTGAGCCTCCTCAACATCCTTCATACGCACCGGCCCCATGAATTCCATATCTTCCTTGATCATGGCTGCCAGACGTTTTGACAGATTCTTGAAGATGACATTCTGAACCTCCTCATTTGCACCCTTCAACGCAATACCCAGATCATTGTTATCCACATCTCTGAGTACACGCTGAATCGCGCGGTCGTCCAGAAGCAGAATATCCTCGAATACAAACATCTTCTTGCGGATCTCATCTGCAAGCTCCGGCTCTTCGATTTCCAGAGATTCCATAATATGTTTCTCGGTTCCACGGTCTACCGTATTCAAAATATTTACAATGGCATCGACACCACCAACAATCGTGTAGTCCTGATTTGCCATAGAAGATACCTTTCGTTCCAGCACGCGCTCCACCTCCCGGATCACATCCGGAGATGTCCGATCCATCTTTGCAATACGCTTCGCAACATCCGCCTGTTTTTCTACCGGCAATGCTCCCAAAATCATGGCAGCCTGACTGGATGAAAGATAAGAAAGGATCATAGCGATTGTCTGGGGATGCTCTTCCTGAATAAAGTTGAGCACCTGACTGGGGTCTGTCTTTCGGACAAACTCAAACGGACGCACCTGCAACGAAGCAGTCAGCTTTGCAATAACCGCCTGCGCACGCTCATCTCCCAATGCCTTATCAAGCAGCTCTCTCGCATAGCCGATACCACCCTCCGCGATATACTGCTGCGCAAGGCAGACCTGATAGAACTCATCCAGCACGTCTTCCTTTGTCTGGGGTGACACACTTCTGGTATTGGCAATTTCGAGCGTCAGCTCCTCAATTTCCTCTTCCTTTAAATGCTTAAAGATGCTGGCAGACTTTTCCGGTCCTAAAGCAATCAGCAGAATCGCTGCCTTTTGCACTCCATTATATTCATCCGATGATTGCATTAATCCCACTCCTCATTCAGCCAGTTGCGGAGCAATGCCGCAGCCGCCTCCGGATTCTCATCCACAAACTTCTCAATCTGTATCCTGGCCTCGGACTTTTCATTATATCCGATATCCTCCAGCTCCTCTTTTTCAGCAGCCTTTGTTGTCTCAAGCAAGGTTTCCACAGAGAGCTCCGGCTCGATTTCTTCTTCCTCTTGTTCTCTTCTGGTACTGCGGAATACCACATATCCCAAAAGCGCAAAGATCAGTACCGCAAGAACAATCTGCAGATAATCCTGCCATCCTCTTCTGTTGGCACCCGCATTCTCCGGGAACATCGGAATATCATAAGCCACAATCGATATGTTAGCCTGATCAATCCCGGTTGCATCCGCAACCATCTGATACAGGTCCTCATCTACCGTAGTCTTTACACGCTCGCTATTGGCGGCTACATACTCCTCCCAAGTCATATCCCCCAGCTCTCCGCTGGCCTCAACCACATCTTCATAATAATACACATTGCGCGTCACAACAACCGCAACGGATGACTCCTCCGGCACAATCTCGCCCACTGCTGCCACAGTGGTTGTGCTCTTTTGATCCAGCGCATGGGTAATCGTCTCATCCGTAATGGTGGATTCCGCAATCTCCCCATCTTCCATCACATATGTAGTATCATCGCTGTCATTGGAATCCGTTCCGGGCACAGCCGCCGCACCGCCTGTTGTCTCGGCCGAATAACGGCTCTCCTCGGATATCAAGCCTTCATCCCGGTCTCCCTGAGCAGAATATTCGATCTGATTTGTCGTTACCTGATTAAAATTCAATTTCAGATTAACCGCAACATTGACATTGTCATAAAGTCCGGTGCCGTCAATCGCTTCCTTGACCGAAGCCTTCATGGCATTTTCACGCTTGGACTGATAGGACAGCTGTGAACTGGCAGTTCCCGTAACCGAACTCTCGTCTCCTCCCGAAAACAGCAGATTGGACTTGGAATCAATGATTGTTACGGAATCCGTCGTGGCATTGCCAAGCTCCGTAGCCACAAACCGCGCAATCGATGCGGCCTGTTCCTCTGACATCGTTCCATTCAGCGTAAGCTGAACAGCCGCGTAGGTCTCCTGACTGCTGCTGATGAGCGTTCCGTCATCCTTGGGCATATTTAAAGATACACTGGCGCTTTCCACATTGTCTAAGGATTCCAGTATGGTAGCAAATCTGGTTTCCATATAAACCTGATATTTCCGGTTTTTGTCTGATTCCGTCGTGCTGAAGCTCCCGTCCAACGCATCACTGATGGTAAAGCCCGATGCCGCAATATCATTCGAACCGATCAGAATACTCGCCTCGGAAAGATCTGATTTTTCCACCATAAAGGTAAGTCCGTCATCGGAAATTTTCGCATCAATTCCCGCGTCCTCGAGCAAAGTCTTGACTGTGGCTGCCTCCGCATGATCCGTACAACTGACCAGAAGCTGCATATCCGGTCTGGATACAACAAACACGAGAATGCCCATAGCAAGCAGAACACCGGCTGTGACACTGATGATCAGAGCCTTTTGCTTTCTTTCAAGCTTCTGCCACCATTCCCTTATTCTGTTTAAAATCCCTTGTATTCTCTCCGGCATTTCCTACTCCCTACCCGTTATATCTGCATGTTCATGATCGAATTATAGCTTTCCAGCAGTTTATCGCGCACCGCCACCGTATACTGCAGCGCAATATTGGCCTTTTCCTGAGCAACCATCAAATCATGCGTGCTGACGGATTCTCCGAGTGCAAACTGAATTTCAGCCGCCTCTGCCGCATTCTCATATTGATTTGTTTCATTCAGCATGTTGATCGCCGCATTTAAGAAGTTATCAAAGCTGCCTTCCTCTGCTTTTTTATTCGCATTCTGAATCGCACTGTATCCTGAAAGGTCATTCGAAATACCCGTTAATGCTGATACATCCATCTTCCTGTCTCTCCTCTTTTATCTTCGCTATACCGAAGCTGCCCCAAAATTATGACTGTCCGATCTGCAGACCTGCCTGCGCAATCTGCTTGGAGGCGTCAAAGGCTGTGGCATTTGCCTCATAAGCCCGGCTGGCATCGATCAGATTGGTCATTTCCGTCACAATATTGACATTCGGATAAGAAACATATCCGTTCTCATCCGCATCCGGATTGGACGGATCATATTCCATAATAAAATCGGTTTCATAGTCCTTGGAAACCTTTGACACCTTCACACCATTTCCCACTGCGCCCTGTCTGGTATTGTGCAGCACCTTGCTAAACGGTGTTACCGCTTTTTCCTCAAACGTGACAATCTTTCTGCGGTACGGTGTCCCCGCTTTCGTCCGGGTCGTATTCACATTTGCAACATTTTCTGCGATAATGTCGGTACGAAAGCGCTGTGCCGTCATGCCGGATGCACTGATATTAAACGACTGAAACAGTCCCATAATGTTCCTCCTTGTTCTGTGTCATTTTCTATTTCATCACAGATTTTAATCTTGAAATTTCCTGTGAGATACTGCTGGTCAATCCCAGATATTTCAGTGTCTCCGATGCCAGCTCCACATTCTCGGTATCCACATCCACATTATTCCCGTCCAGCCGATACGCATAATTTGAATAATCCGTATACTGTCTGGGTGTCAGATGATCCATGTGAAGCGATGAAATTTTCCGATCCAGCGACACATATTTTGAGTTGCCCAGCTCGCTCTTTAATACACTCTCAAAATCCACATCCTTCCGCTTATAGCCCGGTGTAGATACGTTTGCCAGATTGTTTGCAATCGTCTGTTCTCTAAGCCAGCTGGCATCCGCGGCCTTATCCAGCACATTGATATAATCAAATGCGTCGGAACCAATCATAATATCTCCCTCCACTTCCCATTGTGTTGACAGACCTGTTTTATCTTACTTTATTATATAGAATTTTTCGAAAAAGACAAGCCCTTTTTTCGATATCTTGTATTTTTTATAGCCATCAGGTACAAAATATCCGATTTTTTCCATTTACAGATCACTCCCGGGGAGTAAATAGCAGGCTGTAACGAAGAAAGAGACTTATAGCGCTCCTATAAATCCCTTTACTTGATAACCCCCAATACCATCCGTGTATTGCTGTCTGTTATGTATTTTTTCTGAGTCGGTCCAGTTCGTCAAAGACCACGTCATTTACCACTTTGATATAGGTGCCTTTCATACCGGAGGATCTTGACTCAATGACCCCTGCACTCTCAAATTTCCGCAGCGCATTGACTATGACAGATCTGGTAATACCGACACGATCCGCGATCTTGCTGGCCACCAGAATCCCTTCCTTGCCGTCCAATTCATCAAAAATATGGGTGATGGCCTCCAGTTCCGAAAATGACAGGGTGTTGATTGCGGAACGGACAATCTGGATTTTCCGCATTTCCTCCGCATTTTCCTCATTCACAGAGCGCATCATTTCCAGTCCGACAACGGTCGTGCCATATTCACCAAGAATAATATCATCAATGTCGTATGCCCGTTCGCTGCGATATACAAACAATGTACCCAGCCGTTCTCCGGCAATGTCAATCGGTGTAATAATCGCATGGTACTGTCCGGCATTTTCTACAAAGCCCAAAGTTTCAAGGTTCACATTTTCCTTCGTGGAAAGAATACTCAGCAGGCGTTCATTTAATATGGGATCAATAAATCCCCCCACCTCATCCACAATCAATTCCTGAAGCTCTGCAATGCCCCTGCTCTGGCTGCTGCCCAGCACCTTTCCTTTTTTGCTGATAACAAGGACATTGGATGCCAGAATATCCGTCAAAACCCTGCAGATATCGTTAAAAACAACCTTCGAGGAATTATTATTGTGAAGCAGTTTATTAATTTTTCTTGTCTTATCCAACAACTGGACGCTCATCTTGTGTCTCCTTAGTGATTACAGCTACATACTTTTTTATTTTATGATTTGAGGGGCAAAAGGTCATGCCGACCATGTCGGCATAGACTTTTTGCACAAAAATCGTTTTGGAAAGCTCGCTTTCCAAAGCGATCTCTTGTGCAAAGTGTTCGCATCGTTTCACGATGTGAACCTTTTGACCCACAAATCATTTTATCATGTTTTTTCTGAAAATTCAAGTCGTTGTCGCTCTTTTTTCCTCGACATATCCGCACTGCGGATCTGCGCAGCACAATTTATTTCCTTTTTCCACCATATAACCGCCGCAGGACGGACATTTCTTCTCCACCGGCTTCTGCCATGACATGAAATCGCATTCCGGATTTGCCTCGCAGCCAAAATAGCGGCGTCCTTTCTTGGTTTTCTTCAGAACAATGTCTTTTCCGCACTTCGGACAGGCTACACCGATTTTTTCAAAATACGGCTTCGTGTTTCTGCATTCGGGGAAACCGGGACAGGCCAGAAATTTTCCGTGGGGACCGTATTTAATTACCATATTGCGCCCGCATTCCTCACAGATCACATCCGTGACCTCATCCTCAATCTTTACCTTTTCCAGTTCCTCTTCCGCCTTGCGGACAGCCTCATCCAGATCCGGATAGAAATTACGGACCACCTGCTTCCACTGCACCTTCCCCTCAGCCACACTGTCCAGAAGGGATTCCATATTTGCGGTAAAATGCTCATCCACAATGGTGGGAAAGGACTGCTTCATGATCGTGTTGACCGCCTCCCCAAGCTCTGTGACATAAAGATTTTTTTCTTCCTTAACGACGTATCTTCTCGCCAGAATTGTGGTAATCGTGGGGGCATAGGTACTGGGACGCCCGATTCCCAGCTCCTCCAGAGTCTTGACCAGAGAGGCCTCGGTAAAATGAGCCGGCGGCTGGGTAAAATGCTGCTTTTCCTCAAAAGAGTCCAGCGTCAGCTTTGTATCCGTATCAATGGAAGCCAATGCCTTGTTTTGCTCTGTCTTTTCCTCTTCCTCCGTCTTGTATACACTCAAAAAGCCGTCAAACACTACATTGGATGCAGAAACGGTAAAACAATAACTCCCCGCCATGATTCTGACAGATTTCGTTTCATACCTCGCCGGATTCATGCGGCTGGCCGCAAATCGGTTCCAGATCAGCTGATACAGTCTGAACTGATCCCGGCTGAGTGAATCCTTTACCTTTACAGGTGTGCGTGTAATATCTGTAGGCCGAATCGCCTCATGGGCATCCTGAATTTTGGCACCGGACTTCTTATCCTCCACATTTTTCGCGGCATATTCACTGCCGTACTGTGCCCCGATATAGTCACGCGCCGCCGCATCTGCCTCCTCGGAAACGCGCGTGGAATCCGTTCTCAGATATGTGATAAGTCCCACTGTGCCGCCTTCCTTGATATCCACACCTTCATAGAGCTGCTGTGCCAGCCGCATGGTTTTTTGGGTAGAAAAATTAAGCAGCTTGGATGCTTCCTGCTGCAGAGTACTTGTGGTAAACGGATGCGGTGCTTTCTTGATGCGTTCACTTTTCCGTACTTCCGCTACCTGAAAGTGTTCTTTTTGAACCGCAGCCATCAGCTGCTCTACTTCCTGTCTGTTTGCAAGGGTCTGCTTTTCTTTGGCAATTCCATGATATTTTGCAATCAAAGGCTTCTTCTCGCCCGGAATCTGAAGCTTTACATCTAAGCTCCAGTACTCTTGCGGAATAAAAGCGTTAATCTCATCCTCCCTATCACATATAATCAGTAATGCAACAGATTGTACACGTCCCGCGCTGAGTCCCCGCTTGACCTTTTTCCACAGCAGCGGACTGATGCGGTATCCCACCATACGATCCAGCATTCGTCTCGCCTGTTGTGCATCCACCAGATCCATATCAATCTCCCGGGACTGCTTGAAGGATTCCTTTACTGCATTTTTGGTAATCTCATTAAAACTGATGCGGGATATATTCCGATCCTCAAGCTTCAAAGCCTTCGACAAATGCCATGAAATCGCTTCTCCTTCCCGATCCGGGTCGGTTGCCAGATAAATTTTATCGGCTTTTTTTGCTTCCTTGCGCAGTTTTGCCAAAATCTCGCCTTTTCCTCGAATCGTAATGTATTTAGGTTCGTAATTGTTTTCCACATCAAAGCCAAGCTGGCTTTTCGGCATATCGCGTACATGTCCGTTCGATGCAACAACCTCATAGTTCTTTCCCAAAAACTTTTTAATTGTCTTTACCTTCGCCGGTGATTCCACGATCACAAGATACTTTGCCATGGCTTACTCCTTTAATCTGTTTTTTGATTTGACGGTCAAAATTTCTTTACTCAGAAAACATCTCACTTCTGACATAAAAGCTGTGAGAAACCTCACGAATCATTTTCACATTCTCTAACCCTATCAGAATACTGCATACTCTGTCAACCTGCAAACCTGTTTTTTCCACCAGTTCTGAAATACTTTTCGGTTGCAAATCCATGACACTATACACCAGACAGGCATCTTTTTCAAGTATTTTTTTTGCCGGAAGCTGCTCCGGCGGCTGTGAAATTCCGGCCACCTGAAGCTCCTTAAAAAAATCTTCAATGGATATTACAATTCCAGCGCCCTGGCGAATCAGACGGTTGCAGCCCGCGCTGAGCTGCTCTCCCACCCTGCCGGGCACTGCGTAAACATCCTTCCCCTGCTCCAGCGCATAATCTGCTGTAATCAGCGATCCGCTTCGCTCCCTCGCCTCAACGACGACAACCACATCGCTCAAGCCGCTGATGATTCGGTTTCGCCGGGGAAAAAATTGAGGCAGAGGAGGTGTTCCCGGAACAAATTCCGACAGAACCCCTCCATGCAGGCACAACGCTTCATACAGGCTGCGGTTCTGTCTGGGATAACAGCAGTCCACGCCGCAGCCAAGCACAGCATGGGTAATTCCATGTTCCCGGATTGCCCCGGAATGTCCGGCTCCGTCGATTCCCAACGCCATGCCGCTGATCACCTGAAGTCCGGCTCTGGCTGCCGCTGCTCCGATCTCTGTCGCCAGATACCGCCCATATTCCGAACAATTTCTGGCTCCCACAATCGCAAGGGTCTTCTGCTCTTCATCAGGCAGTGCACCCTTGTAAAACAACGCATACGGTGCTGCCGCAATCCGGCTCAGTTTCCGGGGATAATAACCCTGCTCCACAGTTACCATATGAATATGCCGCTCTTCCAGCTTTTCCCATTCCTTGTCCAACTGCCACTTCTGCCTGCTTTGGATGAGCAGCGTTACGGTTTCCGAATCCACGCCGGTCTTCAGAAGCTCCTTTTCTTCCGTATGATAAAGCTGTTTTGCCGACCCGAAGAGTTCCAGCAGTCTCATACGCTTCGCCAGTCCGATGCCGGCAACGGCGGCAAACCAATATTCGTATTTCATACTGCGCCCTCCCGGTATTGCCGGTCTGCGCTTCGGTAGCAAATCGCTTCACTCAGGTGATTCATTCCAATATCGGTCTGATCCTCCATATCCGCCAGCGTTCGCGCCACCTTCAGTATTTTATGATAGGTCCGTGCAGTCAATCCCATTTTTTCGTAAATATGTTCCATATATTTTTTTTCTTTTTCCGTCAGGCTGCAGTATTTTTCCAAATCCGCAGCCGGAATCCGGCTGTTATAGCATAACTCGGTTCCACGGAATCGATGCCTCTGTCTTTCCTGCGCGACAGCTACCCGCTCCCGTATCGTCTCTGAGGACTCCTCCTGTTTCTGCTCACCAGTCAGTTCCCGATACTCCATCTGCCTTGCCTCCACACAGATGTCAATCCGGTCCAGCAGCGGCCGACTGATCTTTTTGGTGTATCGTTCCAGCATAGCAGGCGAACAGTTACAGCGCTCCCGATCCGGATAATATCCGCAGCTGCAGGGATTCATGGCGCACACAAGCATAAAATCCGCCGGAAACGTATAGGCACCGCTGATCCGCACAAGACGGATCTGATGCTCCTCCAACGGCTGTCTGAGAATCTCCAGCGTCTCATGCCGGAACTCCGTCAGCTCGTCCAGAAACAGAACCCCTTTATGTGCAAGGCTGATCTCTCCCGGCTTTGGAACACTTCCGCCGCCGGACAACCCCTGCGGGCTAATGGTATGGTGGGGACAACGGAACGGCCGCTCCGTCAAAAGGGCGCTTTGATTATCCAGAAGACCGCAGACACTGTATATTTTCGACAGTTCCAGCTGCTCCGCTCTGGTCAATGCCGGCAAAATGGAAGGAATCCGTTTTGCAACCATGGTTTTCCCCGCTCCCGGCGGTCCGATCATAAGCATATGATGCATTCCGCTGACTGCCACTTCGCATGCCCGCTTGACAAAATGCTGTCCATGTATATCGGAAAAATCCAGGCACGATTTTTCTTCCGGCTCTTTCGGGACGGCTCTTTCCTCCTTGTTTTCAAACTCCTCCGTATTCAATATGTGAATGACGTTCCTCAGGTGTGCCACCGGCAGAATCTGTATCTGCTCTGCCAATGCCGCCTCTGTTTCATTCCCTGATGGCACCATACAGCGTTCAATCCCCTGTTCCCGCGCCTGTGCCACCAGCGGAAGAACTCCGTGAATCGGCTGAATATCTCCGTTGAGTCCGATTTCTCCGATGATCAGCAGCCGATCCAACAGTTCTGCCCGTATTACCCCCATCGCAGCCAGCACCGCTACCGCGATTGGCAGATCATACGAGGAACCGGATTTTTTGACATATGCCGGGTACAAGTTAATCGTGATACGCCTTGCCGGAAGCGTATGGCCCAGATTGCGCAGGGCTGTGCGAACCCGTTCCTTCGCCTCCCGTACCTCCGCAGACAAAAGACCAACCATTTCAAACATCGGCAGCCCGTCCGACACATCCGCCTCCACATACACCGGAACACTCTCAATTCCATGTACAATTGCAGTTCTTACAATACTATACAATGATAGCACTTCCCTTCCTGTCACTGCATCCGGGGAAAATGATTGAAACATGTCAATTGAACTTATAGAAAGAAGATAAAAAAGATGGACTCATTATACCATAATTTCCGTTTTTTTCAAGAAAATTTTGCAGCAAGCATATCGGATATTGAGATCACGGTTCCCTGCCTGGCCAACAAACAGCTGCCGACTAAAGCAGATTCCTAATATTCAGAAAATTAGGAAAGGCACAGAACGGCTCTGTCCGACATAGAATAGAATAAAAATCGCTTATCAGGTGCTGCGTTGAAGACTTTTTTATCTCCCCTAACGCTACAGGAAGAGAAGGAATATTTAAGACAGATGAATGACGGCAGCCTTGCGGCGAAGCATGTCCTCATCGAACGGAATATGCGTCTGGTTGCGCATGTGGCAAAAAAATATCAGAACGTGAACGAAGAAATGGAAGATCTGATTTCCATCGGAACAATCGGCTTGATGAAAGCAGTGGATACCTTTCGTGAGGACCGGGGAAGCCGACTTGCCACCTATGCTGCCCGATGTATCGACAACGAATTGCTGATGTACTTTCGCAGCAGACGAAAAAATGCAAAAGGGGTGTCTCTGTACGAACCCATTGGAACAGATAAAGAGGGAAACCAGATTCATCTGATGGATATTGTGGAAAATACCGAGCCGGATGTGATTGAGCTTATGGAGATGGACAAAAATGTCCGTCGGCTGTATGAATTGCTACCGCAGGTGCTGACAGAGCGAGAACGTCAGATTATCTGCTTAAGATACGGGCTGATGACCGATCAACCGATAACACAGCGGGAAATTGCACAAAAGCTTCACATTTCCCGTTCCTATGTCAGCCGCATTGAAAAGAAAGCGCTTGAAAAACTGAGAAATCAATTCTAAGGTGTCGGCACAACCGGAACAAACCTTCCGCGAGCCCCATACGGGCAGCACAGAAAGCTTTGATTTCCCGTGCTGCCCGTCTCGCCACTGCTAATATACTAACGAATCCGCTCGGTAAGGCCGAGCTTTTTTTGCGCCTTGCGAAGCGTCTTGCCGGCATAGTATGCCGCTTTTTCATCATTTGCCTTAATCACACGGTCTATATAGCTCTTGTCCGCAATTAACTCTGCATAGCGTTTTTGCAGCGGCTCCAATTCGTCTGCCACCGTTTCTCCTACTGCCAGCTTGAACGAGCCATAGCCCTGTCCTTCAAATTCCCGCTCAATTTCCTCCTTTGAGCGCCCTGTGACGGCACCATAAATGTCCATCAGGTTGCTGATCCCCGGTTTGTCCTCCCGATAGCAGATCACGCTCTCAGAATCCGTAACCGCCCGCTTAAATTTGCGAATGATGGTGTCCCTGTCATCCAACAGATAAATGGTGGCATTCGCATTCTCGTCAGATTTTGACATCTTTCGCTCCGGCTCCTGCAAACTCATGATTTTCGCACCGATTTTCCCGATATATGCCTCCGGAACCGTAAACACTTCTCCGAAAATACCGTTAAAACGCTGTGCGATATCTCTGGTTATTTCCAGATGCTGCTTCTGATCTACCCCCACCGGAACCACATCGGTCTGATACAACAGAATATCGGCCGCCATCAGTACCGGATAGGTAAACAGCCCCGCATTGATATTTTCCGCATGCTTCGCCGCCTTATCCTTATACTGGGTCATTCGCTGCAGTTCGCCCATGTAAGGAAAGCAGTTCAACAGCCATCCAAGCTCCGCATGCGCCGATACATGAGACTGGTAATAAATACAATTTTTCTCAGGATCCAGTCCGGCTGCCACATACAGGGCATATAAGGATCTGGCATTTTTGCGAAATTCTGCAGGTTCCTGCCGCAGCGTCAGAGAATGCAGATCCATCACACCGTACAGACATTCGTATTCCTCCGACATATTCACCCAGTTTTTCAGCGCTCCCAGATAATTTCCCAGTGTAAGCGTTCCGGTTGCCTGCATACCGCTGTAAAGTATTTTTTTTCCGTCTAGCATGATCTTTAATCCTTCTTTCTTCCTTTTTTCAAAATTTCCTTCCTGATATACCGATACGTATATGCCTCGCCATGTTCGGCAAGCATGTATAAAAGCTTTTCCAGCAGGATACGCGAATCCTCATGAAGCACCTGATACTTTTTTCCCTTTTCATAGTATTTCAGGGGACTGTCATCCCGATACGCAGCCTTTTGATAATTCTTACACGCAGCCACCCGGTCTAAAAACATTTCCACCACATATTTTTCCGGCATACGCATACCGGTCATGGTCTTGTCTTCACCAATCCCATAATCGATCCAATAGTCCATGTGATGCTTGTTTCGTCCCTTGTGATGAAGCCATGCGGAAGAATAGCCTTTCTCCCTGCGCTCCGCATTATTCGGACTTTGAAAGCCCTGATAATATTTACAGCCCACCAAAAATTCCGTCGGGGAATACTTGGACAGGTCATGCACCAGCCCCTGCCAATATAGCCCCACCTGAAAGCATTCCTTCATAACAAGCCATTTATGGTGGTTAATCGTCTTCAGATGCTGCCATGCCTTCATCTTCCTTTTCCTGCTTTCCAACCAGAATCTGTACCGTCATGCCGGCAATCTCAACCTGTGTTGCCAGAACCGGCACCGGTTTTTCTAAAAACCCTTCTTCATATCCAGTATCCATTACACGATACCACTTTTGTTCCTTCGGCAGCTTGGGAAGTGCCAGAAACTGCTTGCCGGTATGGAAATTATAGGCAAGGTAGATCAGCTCCTCTTCCTCATCCCCTTCATCCACAGCATAAGCGCCGCAATAGAGAATCCCAACCGACTGCCTGTTCCGCTCAAAGCCCACCATCCATGCCCGGTCACAATGATAGGACAAATCCGGATAGCCGTGTCCTCTGTAGTCACGCAGCTGCATGGGTTTGTTCATCCGTATTACCGGGTGTTCCTTCCGAAAGGCAATCAGCTTCCTTACAAAGCTCTGCAGGGCTCCGTATTTTTTTTCATTTCGCCAGTTCACCCAGCCAATCCGGTTATCCTGACAATACGCATTGTTGTTGCCCTTTTGGGAATTGGCAAACTCATCTCCCTCCATAAGGAGCGGTACAGACTGTCCCAGAAATAAAATTGCCAGTGCATTCCGCATCTGTCTGGTACGCACCTGCTCAATATACCGCTTCCGGGTAGGACCTTCCACGCCATAATTGGCACTGTAATTCCAGTCCGTACCATCCGTATTGTCCTCTCCATTCTCCAGATTATGCTTTTCATTGTAGGAAAAGACATCCGCCAGCGTAAATCCGTTGACTGAGGTAAGGAAATTGACAAAGCCCGCATATTCCTTCTGTTTTCTCATCTGATTCGCAAAATCGTTGAGATTCCCCCCATGATGGTTCATAAGCATCCGGACCGGATAAGAAAATTCATCCCGGTAAATATATAAATGCGGATATTTCTCGGGTGCATCGAGAAGATCTCCGTCAAAATATTCATAAAACAGCTTGGTTCTGCTTAAAATCAGATCCTGTGCCATCGCACGAATCGGAAGCTTATCCCCCAGAAGATGAAAGCCGTCGATATGATACTCCATGACCCAGAAGCGCATCACATCCAGCATCAGATTCTGATTGACCGTGGACGGAAAATAAATCTCCATCACACATTCCATGTCAAGGCTGTGCATTTGCCGGATCAGATGCTTAAAGGACCGCTCCGGCTCCTTTCCCTTGGCAAAAGCAGCCTTTACCGAGAAATAATTGCCTTCCACATATCCCCAGCAATTGACCTTATCCACTTCCTTCTTTGATTTTTGATTTGCCCGCTGTTCTTCCTTCCAGGTAACGTAATCCGGCAGATCCCCCTCTGCAGGAAAAATGAGCTCCTCAAATTCATAGACCGGCATCAGCTCCACTGTGGTAATTCCCAGTTCCTTCAGATAAGGAAGTTTTAACTCCAAACCTTCAAAGGTTCCCTTTTTCCCGGAAAGTCCTGTGGCATCCATGGTAAAATTACGCACATGAAGCTTGTACATAACCATATCCCGTTTGTCAATTTCCGGACACCGATCCTGTCCCCAGTCATAAGCTAACGAAGCAAACCCTCCGCGAATCTGATAATCCTCCGTATACCGGCTTGTTTCGAACCATTTTTCCCTCCCCACAATCCTTCGCGCATACGGATCCACGACAACCTTTCCGTCAATGCGGTAGTTGTAATCATAGCGCCGTGTGTCCAGGCCGCAAAGCTCTATGGAACGCAGGGATCCCACGCAATAATCTGCCGGAACCATCACATATTCTGTCTGATCCGATTTTTTTTCATAGAGGATAATCTCGCATACCTGTTCCTTTTCTCCTGCAAAGGTAAAGGTGACCCCATCGCCGGTCCGGCATGCGCCCATTCTCAGATAATCCCCTTCTCGAATTACATATTTCATTGGCTACTCCCTATCGCGTCCACTGGTGCCGAACATGCTGTTCGAAACCAAATTATTTGCATACTTTGGTATTATAACATGATTTATTGACAATTGATACGAAAATTTTTATTATTATAGCATATTTGTAGCATCACACAGTAAATCACAACACAAGGAGGCATTCCTATGGCAACTGAAAAACCCTTAAACGATGAAGAAGACATTCTGGTTACATTGAATCTGGATGACGGAACCGATATCGAGTGCAAAATCCTCACCATCTTCGAGACAAATGCACAAGATTACATTGCACTGTTACCCCTGGATGAAAACGGCAGGGAATCAGACGAAGGGGAGGTATATATCTATCGCTATTTTGAGGACGAAAACGGAGAGCCCTCTCTGGACAACATTCAGTCCGATGAGGAATATGAAGCCGTGTCCGACCGCTTTGACGAATTGCTCGATGAAGCGGAGTTTGATGAAATGGTATGACAGCCCTCCTGCAGCTCCCGGATAAATCTGGACTCCTCCATGGCGTGATTGTTAATCTGCGCCACATGAAACAGGTATAGCTGCTTCTTTGCCCTTGTCATCCCCACATAGAACATGCGCCGCTCCTCCTCGATTTCCTCCTCCAGCACTGCTTTTTTATAAGGCATAATGGTTTCGTTTACATCCAGAATAAAAACCACATCGTATTCCAGCCCCTTCGCACCGTGCAGGGTCATAAGCGCTATCCGCTGGTCATCCCCCTCTGTCTGCTTTGCCGCATTCTCCAGCTCCAGCAAAAACCATTTTTTCTGCTCCAGCCACGCTTCATAGGACGAAAGCTCCCGGACCATTCCGGCAAGCTCTTCCGCCACATCCGTCAGCTCCTCCGATGCAATCCCCCGTTTTACGGCATATTCCTTCAGATAATCGTCATAGCCCATTCCGCGTCGGATAAAATTGATGGCGGCAAACGGATTCATGGTGCGAAGCATGGCAAGCTCCTGCTTCAACCGATCAATGCGGTCGGCAATCCACGGCTGTCCGATTTCCCGATAATACTCCGTCCATGTCTCAAAATCCACGCGCTCCCGTTCCAGACTGTCCCTTCCGATATAGCGGTTCGGCCGATTCATAATCTGCAAAAAATCGCTTCTGCTCAGGCTTCCGTGCGCAATCCGAAGATAGGCCTCCAGATCTTTGACAATCCAGTGATCATACAGATTCGGAATGTGTTCTTTCGTATAAAAGGGGATGTTGTATTCTGCAAGCTGCTGCATCAGAAGGCGCGGCTGCACATTCGTGCGGTACAATACCGCCACGTCCTTCCACGCTCCGCCCTCCTTACGATAAGTATCCAGCGCGCGGATCAACGCCAGACCCTCCTCCTTCTTATCCCGGAAATTCTGAATCACGATCGATTCCGCCGCTTTGTGAGAGGCACGGATATTTTTTTCAAATCTTTTTGTATTGTGCGCAATCAGTCTGCCGGCCGCCGCCACGATATTCCCGTCAGACCGATAATTCACATCCAGCAGTATTTTTTTGCCTCCGGATAATCCCGAAAAAAATTCAGCATGATCTCCGGATTTGCCTGTCGAAATCCGTAAATGGACTGATCCTCGTCTCCCACGACAAACAGATTATTCTCCGGCTGCGCAAGCATACGCACCACTGCATACTGCATCCCATTGATATCCTGAAATTCATCAATCAGAATATAGCGGAACTTTTGCTGCCAGCGGGCAAGAATGTCCTTCCGCTTGGAAAAAAGCTCGTAGGTGTAGACCAGCATATCATCGAAATCAATGAGTCGCTCTCTGTGCAGAAAATTTTCATAGTCCGTATACAACTGCCGGAAGCTCTCCTCTGCACAGTTTTTGGAATAATAGTGCTGCAGAGAGAGATTGCCGTTTTTAATTTCGCTGATTTCGGAACAAAGCTGCCGGATGCAATCCTTTTCATCCTCATATGCAATGTGGTGCTTGTAAATCAGTCTGCGGATCAGCGCTTCCTTCTGCCCTTCGCGAATCACATTTTCCGCCTGATAATGATAGGCATATTTCAGGATGGTAAAAAACACCGAATGGAACGTGCCAAAGGTTACCGTCGTGCGTTCTTCTCCCATCAGCTTCAGATAACGCTGTTTCATTTCACCCGCTGCCGCTCTGGTAAAAGTCACAACGAGAATCTCCGATGGCTTTACCTTTCCATATTCAATTAAATGTCTGATGCGATGGGTAAGTACGGTAGTCTTGCCCGAACCGGGTCCTGCCAGCGTGAGACACGGCCCATTCAGGAAGCGGATCGCCTCCTGTTGAGCTGCATTAAAATTCATGAAAAACCTCAGATATTTATTGTGATAACTTATCAATGCCGATCCGGATACGCCGGAGGGATTCCTCTTTTCCCAACACTTCCATAATCTCCGTTGCTCCCGCAGGCGTCATCTGTTTTCCGGATACCGCGGTGCGAACCGGCCATAAAACGTAGCCGTTCTTAAATCCCTTTTCTGCCACATACGCTGTCAGGGTCTGATACAGCGCATCATTGGTATAATCCTCCTGTGCCTCCAGCAGAGGAAGAATTTCCCGAAGAACCTCCAGAGAGGATTCCTCGTTGGTTTTCATCTTTTTGTGACAGTACATCTGCGTATCGTAATCCGGCAATTCCTCAAAGAAATCTATGTGTCCTTCAATATCCGGAAAAACCTCGATTCTGGTCTTGACCATCTCCGCAATCTTTTTCAGATCATAGTCTTTGGTAATGACCTTTCTGATATACGGAAGCGCCAGCTCATAATACGCATCAAACTCCATATTTTTGATATACTCACCGTTCATCCACTTCAGCTTGGTATAATCAAATACCGCCGGAGATTTGCTCATATGATGGTAATCAAACTTCTTTACCATCTCCTCTAAGGACATGATCTCCTGATTGTCCGAAGGCGACCACCCCAGCAGACCCACAAAATTCACCACAGCCTCCGTGAGAAAGCCCTGCTCGATCAAATCCTCAAAAGAGGAATGTCCGCTTCGTTTTGACAGCTTCTGGTGATTTTCATCCGTAATCAGCGGACAATGTACATAGACCGGAACCTCCCAGCCAAAGGCTTCATATAATCGGTTATATTTCGGCGAGGAGGACAGATACTCATTTCCTCTCACAACATGGGTAATTCCCATCAGATGGTCATCTACCACATTGGCAAAATTGTAGGTCGGATATCCGTCGGATTTGATCAGAATCATATCATCCAGTTCTGCGTTATCCACCGTAATGTCTCCGTATATCTCATCCGCAAAGGTAGTCGTTCCCTCGGTCGGATTATTCTGACGGATCACATACGGCATTCCCGCTGCCAGCTTTTCCTCCACTTCCTCCTTGGACAAATGCAGACATTTTTTGTCGTAAAGGGCAATTTCCTTTCCCGCCACAGTGGTTTTCAAGCTCTCCAGACGCTCTTTATCACAAAAGCAATAATACGCCTCCCCCTTCGCAATCAGCTGCTTGGCATACTCGAAATAGATTCCCTTTGCCTGCCGTTCACTCTGAACATAAGGGCCCACACCCCCGTCCCGATCCGGTCCCTCGTCATGAATCAGACCGGTCTTCTGCAGGGTCCGGTAAATGATATCTACTGCTCCTTCCACATAACGTTCCTGATCCGTGTCCTCGATCCTTAAAATAAAATCTCCGCCTTCATGCTTTGCAATCAGATATGCATACAGTGCTGTGCGCAGATTGCCCACATGCATTCTTCCGGTCGGACTCGGCGCAAATCTGGTTCTTACTTTCTTCATGTCATAACCTGCTTTCTATATTTTGTTACCCTCAATTTTAATCCAGTTCGATCTCGCGCAGTTCTTTTGGCGGCAGCTGCTTCGTAGATGCCTTTTGCAGCTTCGAAACCTCTGCCTTTGCCTTGCTGACGGGAAGGATCGTTCCGGCTCCGGCCACACAGCCGCCCGGGCAGCCCATCCCCTCGATCATATAGCCCTGTTTTTTTCCTGCCTTTGCCAGCATCAAAACCCGTTTACACTCTGCCAGACCTTCTGCATGCTCAATCTTTACCTCAACATCGGGATAATATTCCCTGACACATGCTTCAATCGCATCTGCCACACCGCCTGCATAGGCATATCCCCGTCCTGCAGCGGTTGCATCATGCATGGAGCTGTCCCCCTCGGTATGATTGGGATCAATCCCCTTTGCCGCAAACATTGCCGCCAATTCCTCAAAGGTAATCACAAAGTCCACATCGCTTCGCACGGTTCTGCGGCTCGCCTCCAGCTTCTTCGCCGCGCAGGGTCCGATAAAGACTACCTTTGCCTGCGGATGCTCCTTTTTGATGCTTCTGGCTGTCGCCACCATCGGTGTCAGTTCTGCCGATACGCTCTCAATAATCTCCGGAAACTGGGTCTTTGCAAGCATGGACCATGCCGGGCAACAGGATGTCAGCAAAAACGGCAGTTCTCCGTTTGCCACATGACGCGCATAGTGATGTGCCTCTGCCACGGCGCCAATGTCTGCGCCAAGCGCCACCTCCACAACCTCCGAAAATCCGAGTTCCAGAAGCGCTGCCTTGACATTTCTCGGGGTCGCATCCACGCCAAACTGTCCCACGAATGCCGGTGCAATCTCTGCAATGACCTCCCCGCCCGTCTGCATACAACGAATCAGCTGAAAGATCTGGGATTTGTCGGCAATTGCACCAAAGGGACAGCTTACCATACACATGCCACAGGAGACACAGACCGAAGGGTCAATCTGTGCCCGGCCATATTCATCCGTACCGATGGCTCCCACGCCACAGGCCTTGGAGCATGGCCGTTCCTTCTTCGCAATGGCATCATAGGGACAGCTCTCCTTGCATCTGCCGCACTTGATGCATTTCTCCTGATCGATATGCGATTTCCCCGTTTTGTCGTGTGAAATCGCTCCTCTGGGACAGACCTGCATGCAGGGATGCGCGATACAACCCTGACACATATTGGACACTTCAAATTTTTTATCTTCACAAAGGTTACATGCAGAAGGAATCACCTGCATCAGCGGAGGCTCATAATACTTCTCCGCCACATTGCTTTCCTCCAGCCCACTGGTCACATGAACCGGTTTATCCTCCGGTCTTAATGACATGCCCATTGCCAGACGCACCCGCTCTGCAGCAATGGCGCGTTCCCTGTATATACTTTCCCGGTACGACGGCACATCCCCCGGACAGACCTCATAGGGAATCCGCTCTACCGAATCATTTAACTTTGCATAATCTCCTTCATAGGCAAGCTTTGCCACTTCCGTAAATATCTTGCTTCGAATCTCTGATACCGGTGTGCGTAAGCCTCTCATTCGTATCCTCCTGTACAAACCGAATTTCAAGTCACATTCTCATGGTTCTGCCGGGATTTTCCCCGAAACCACTTCCTTTCCCATTATAACGGTCATTCTCCGGCAAGGCAATCCTTTTTATTTTCTTTTTGTACGGTAAATTCAATTACTTCCCCAAACTTTACCAACAAACAGCTGGCAGCATTCATAGGGCAATCACTGAACTGTAACCAAATCCCCCTCAGAGCATAAACTATTACAAAAAAGAGGTTATCTGTGAATGAATCAACACAATTATAATAGATATCAGCAAACCAATTCCATGCCTGCATCCTACAACAATCAGCCGGCATGTAATCAGGAGCTGGCTATGGCATATGTTCCCTTTCAGGAATTCCGGAACTTATATGAAACAGACCGCGGATTTCGTCAGGGAACCATTTTCCAGGAGCTCTATAAACCATTTCAGGGATATCTGTACAAAGGAGGTCGCTCATGATGAATACACCCATGAATCAGGAACAGCTTTTGCGCCGGATTGATCAGGTGAGCTTTGCCCTTGTGGACGCCCAGCTCTTTCTGGATACCCATCCCAACGACGAGGAGGCAATCAGCTACTACCGCAAGCAGGCTGTGCTTCGCCAAAAGGCGATGCAAATGTATGAGGAGCAGTACGGCCCTCTCAACGCAGATTTTCTGCCGGAGGGAACACATTGGGATTGGGTGACACAACCATGGCCCTGGGAAGGAGGATATCGCTAATGTGGAATTATGAAAAAAGATTACAGTACCCCATCAATATCAAAGAGACGAATCCGAAGCTGGCACAGATCATCATTTCCCAATACGGCGGACCGGACGGCGAGCTGGGTGCCTCCATGCGCTACCTCTCCCAGAGATTTACCATTCCCTACCGGGAGGTTGCCGGACTTTTAACGGACATCGGTACCGAAGAGCTTGCCCATTTTGAAATGATCGGTGCCATCGTGCATCAGCTTACCAGAGATCTGACACCGGAGGAAATCCAGGCCTCAGGCTTTGCCCCCTACTATGTAGATCACACACTGGCTCTGTGGCCTCAGGCAGCCGGGGGAATTCCCTTTAATGCATGTGAATTCCAATCCAAGGGCGATCCCATCACCGATCTGATGGAAAATATGGCTGCTGAGCAGAAAGCACGTACAACCTACGACAATATCCTTCGCATGATCAAGGATCCCGATGTCGCAGACCCGATTCGTTTCCTGAGGGCACGTGAAATCGTCCACTTTCAGAGATTCGGCGAAGCGCTGCGCATCGTGCAGGAGCATCTGGATTCGCAAAACTTCTATATGTGCAATCCTGCATTCGAGAAAAACTGCGGCACAAGATAACACCGGTCAGCCTTGGGCATAATATTATCACTGTTATCTTTGCAAACAAAAAAGATTGAATTTCATAGATGGTTGTGTTATATTTGATTAAGGAAAAGCACCCACTCCAAAGTGGATGCTTCCGGAGTGGTTATTTACCTCTCAATGAGAGGTGCCCATCCCGTTGGCCGACGGGGTGGGCATTATTTTTTATGCTTCCTTCTCTTTTCGAGAAAGGAAAGCAACGCAACAATCAAACTGCCAAAGGACATCAGCAGAGCTAATATCCCCATGAATATCGAAATGATTTCATAAGCCGTCATGAGCGTCACCCCCTTTCTTATGTATTCCGACGAACCGGTTTACAATAATCCGGGAGCATGCCACCCTGTCATGGGTACTTTTCCATAGATTGCATTCTATCATAATTCAACATTAATTTCAAACAACAGGAAACGACCAGCTGTAAGAACCAATGTCCACAGCTATACAAAGGGCAACGGAGTGACCAATAGAGGCGATTGAAAAAAATTTGTCATGTCTGACTGAGCCGATCAATGGAATTAAGAATTTCCCGAACCTCCGGAATTTCTTCATGAAATTCTTCCATAAGACTTTCAATCTCGGCTTTCTGTTCCTTGACAACCTCCATGTCATAATCCATCTGCTTGCGAACCTTTTTCCGCCGATCAATCAGCTCATGGGTAATTTCCACCAGCTCCCGTTTATCCGTCAATCCGTGAAGCTGGTTTAACCAGATTTTCGGGTCATAGAGATCATGCTTCTGCAGGAGCCGTACCAGCCTTCCGGAAAAAAATTCCAAATCATCGTTATTTTTCTCGAACATCTCCCGTTCCCGCACTGCCTCCATATAGCGCTCCCACATATCGTTCAGTTCATAGGAATTGTGTACATGATACTTCTCGCAGACATAATCCACCGCATTCGTACAGTGTACATATTTGATCTTGGTGCGGTTCAGCAGCGAAATCGCCCGGTTGATGTTTGCTTCCGAACGGCGAATTTCTTTTCCGTTATTCTGCATGCGAAGCAGAAGAAAGCTTCCGGTAACCGCTGACACAAACAGCAGCACGGCAAACAGAATCATGACATCCATATTGAGCAGAAACAGCATAACCATAAGTGTTGTCAATGCCGCAACCAACAGTGCAAACGCCACATACGATAATTTGCGCATGAGCTTCTGTTCGTCCTTGAGCTCCTGGCGGTAATAGGTCCATTCCACCTTCTCTCCCTCCAGATAATTCATATCCCGCCGAATTGCATTCTGATAGGCCTCATTGGCCTGCAGACTCCGAATTGTTTCCGTCACCGTATCCTCGTCCCGCTGCATTTGCACAAAGTCGGATTCTGTAATTTTTTTTCCCATGTTCAGGAAATCCTCCCGGGACTGCGTCAACGTAAGAATACTGTTTGCGGTATCCTTCAGATTCTGTGTTTCCTGTTCCGGCAAAGCATCTATGATCTGTATATCGGTAAGATAGGAAGTCAGGGCGCGATACTCCTCCTTTTGCTCCTCCAGCTCCTTTGCAGTCTGAATAATCAGCTCACAATGTCCCAGCACATAGTGATGCACCTTTCCGGAATCTGCCCGATCCTCCTCCGGCAGAATATCCTCCGTGATCGGGGCCAGCACATCCGAAACATTCTTTTTTTCTTTTTTTCTCCTTCTGAATAATCTCATCCTTCACTCCATTTTATTTGCGGTTCTGTTGCGCTTATTTTTCGTTTCTTTCATAGCTGTGTCTCCATTCCCGAATCTGCTTTTCCAGCATCCGGTCTGCTTCCTTTTCGTTTCCTGTCTGCCGCTGCCGATAAACCGCATCCAGATTGCGGCATAAATTCTCGGAGTTTTCCCTTTGGATTTCCGTGATCGTCTGCTCCTTCATCGCCATGTGATTGGCATCCTCCAGTTCCCGGAGACATTTCGGATCGTTATTGTACTGATAGGCCTTTCCGAAGCATCTGGCCGCTTCCCGGTACTGAAACAGTCCGGTATAGGCAACGCCCATATTGTTCCATATATTCCCGGTCATGTCCGCACGCATGGTTTTTGCATCCTCTGAATGCAGCAGCTGCAAATAAATCCGGATCGCCTCATGGTAATGGTGACTCTTTACCTTGCGGTCTCCCCGGATCTTCAATCGCTCCTGCTCACTCTTATCCGAAATATCACAGACCGCTGCTTTTACCTCTTTCTTTTCCTGCTCCGTACAAAACCCATTGCTATCAAGCAGAATTTCCATCAGCTCGGCCGGATCTGCATGTTCCCGCATGCCTTCCCTGATCCGGCGCACAGTATCCCCCATATGCAGCTCTTTCTCCAGCCAGCCCAGCAGCTCTGCAGACAAAAAGCTTTCATCCAGATCCTCTGCATGATTTACAATAAACCAGCAGAGTTCTTCTATGGAATATAAATTTACCATGCCCTGTTCCATATAATACGGAACGCCTGCCAAAGGCTGGTTACATAAGATTAATTCTCCCATATATCCCCTTTCTAAATTCCCATCTCACAGTTCCACGTCTTTTCCGAGCTGCGATAAAGCTCGCCAAAGCCCAGATCCTGAATCTCTACCTTTACCCGGGAATCAGATATTGCTTCGACAAAGATCCCGATCCGGCACATGCGCTCCGGGCGCTGCGGAAGGTCGGTAAGCTCCAGCGTCTCAATCTTTGCCTCCCGGCTTTGCGGCTTTTGAATCCAGAAATCAATGGCATTCGCTCCGTTTATCAGGATTTCACACCCACGTTTCGCTTCAAACCGATTTTCGCCCGCCTTAATCAGCGGAAAAAAATTCATTTCCCCGCGATTCAAAACCTTCAGACTGATATTCATCTTCATCACATGCTCCCCGATATAGGCATAGTTCCATAGCTTTTGTCCGCCCTTTATCATCGAGGCATAGCATGCCCCCTTCACATACAAGTTCTTCCCCAGAAAAACCCGTCGTCCCTGACACAGATACGCGAGGGACTCCTGCATCCACTCCCCATCAAATCCGTCTCCCGTCAAATAGATGGCGGAGTATATTTTTTTTGCCAATGCCGCCTTGACCACATCGGCAAACGCAATATCCTTGTTGCCCAAAAGCGGTCCGAAGTCCTGCTCTGTCACCTGTGTCAGCTGCAATGCACTCTGTCTGCTGCGCTCCAGACGATAAAAAAACATATTGACATCCGAATAATCAAAAAGCACCACGTCATGAAGCATCAGTTCCTGTCTCTGATTCAATGCATAATAATAAAAGCTTTCCCTGTGATCTATGACCTGATACTGTTTTTTTCCCACATGCAGCTTTTCCATCAGACTGTGTACCAGATTCATTTTGTCCATGCTTAAGGTGTGCAGCGTTACCGTGATGTAGGCAAGCTCATAACCGGCTCCGAATTTATGCGGAATCTGCAGAAGCTTTTTCAAAAACAAGGTCAGCAGATCCACTGCATCGTATTCCTCCTGCCCGATCTGAATACGTTCCTGCGCCAATGCCCGCACAAGCAGCCGCTCACAGCCTTCTCCTCCGCCCTGCTCTGCCAGTTCCACCGCTTCCTGCCCGTAATACCACTGACCAAGTCCCTTTTTTTTGGTAAGGACTGTGGGAATCTGATAAATTTCACTGCCGGCTACCGCACTCACCGTGTCCGGTTCCGTCATAGACGGTATGTAATAGCTAAGCAGCGCATATTTTGCACCCAGATCCAAGCCCAAATAAAGCTTCTTTTTTTCCATCCTGTACTCCTAAATATATTTCTACATCAGATGATAGCATGCAGCATTACATTGCAGCATGGAATCATACCGCTTCATCAAAAGCTCTGCCTTTCCAAACTCCTGCATTTCTAACTGGAAGCACATCTCATTGATCAGATCGTATCGGCTGGCATTGTCCCGCGGGTAAATCTCCTGACAACAGAGCCGGCTGCTTTCCGTCACGACAGCGGCATGATTTTCTTCCTCCGAAATATAGTATTGGATTTCCTCTCCAAAAAAGAGCATATACTCCCGGACATAGATGCCGTGATACATCTCGAGCATGTCCTCTTTCTCATACACCCCATCCCTGCAGATATGAATCACGACATGTCTCCCAGGTTTCGTGCGATACTCCACAAACCGTCTGTCATAAAGCTGGTATCTTTCACGCAGCTCCTCCGGCAATTTTTCATAAAAGCCGAAATAGATCTGCTTTTGTAAAAGCTCCTGAAGAATCTTTTCTGCAATTTCTTCCTTGTTTCTGCTCTCCGAGATCCAGCCACGCTCCACCAGCCCGTAGAGCAATGCAAGCTTCATAATATCCGTCATGGGATCATTTTCCTCATAACGCTGCTTGATCTCCTGCAGCAGCCGGCTCGAAACCATCGTGCCATGTACAAAATATTCATATGAAAAATAATTGCAGTACGCATCCCTCAGCAGCTGGGTGGTTCCCTGTGCCTTATGCTGCTCGTATATATCCTGAATCTGTTCCACATACTCTGTCGTATAAAGAACCTGCACCAGCAGCCGTTCCCGCAGTTCAGAGGTATCCACCTCAAACTTTTCCGCTTCCTCCCATATCCGTGCCATTACCTTGGCGGGACCCAGATAATAACGTGCAAGATAATTCAGCATCTGAGAACTGTATTTCTGATTCAAAAAAGTATTTTCGCACAGAACAATCAGGAAATCATCACTCTCATACTCCATCTGCTCGATCTCAAAATTGCACAATGCCGCCATAAGCTCCGGCGCAATTCCGGTTGCTCCGAATTCCCGGATATTCTGATACGCCCATTCATAAAGCTGATAGTTTATCATCTGCCGGATCAGATAGGTTCTTGCCTTTCTGTCCATAAAGTTCAGTTCAGCCTTCTCCAGCAGTGCGCAGACCCGTTCGCGGTCTCCCTGTCTGTCATAGAAATCTACCGCCTCCGGATAAAGGATGCCCCGATAATCCGACCGCAGATGCTCACACTCCATGAGACGATAATAAAAAGGCGCATCCTCCGGCAGAAGCATCCGGCTCTTATAACGGTCACAAAAATGATACAGCAGATATGCTTCCTCATCCGGTTCCGTCTCCATACAATTTTTGTAGTACAGCCGCGGACGGATCAGTCTTTCAATCTGGTATGGAATTCCGTCTCCATAACGGTTTCCCTCTCCATCCTCCAAAATAATAATATATTCTCTGGAATAAAGCTGAAAATAAGCCTGTCCGTGTACTAACGGAATTTTCTGAACTGTCTGCAGCTGTCGGTGTATGACATACATACAGACCGCTTTTCCCGAGAAACAGGTCATCTTATGGGTAAACAACACGCTGGCCAACGGCTTTGCCATTGGTCCCTGAATGGTTCCCTGGTCCAGCAGATCCACATACAGAATTGCAAGATTATCATCGACATGTCCCTCGTGAATCTGACTGAGCGCAAATTCCTCCATGATCTTCTGATAGCTGTGATATACCTCCGGCTGCTCCTTCTTCCGCAGAACAATATTCGCAATCAGAGCCGCTTTCTGTTTGTAGGGAACCGAGCTGTTATACCGGAAATACAACTGCACCATACGGGGAATCTTTTTGATCTCCTGCAGATCCATGGTCATCAGATAGGCCTCGTTCAAGCCCGCAATGCGCACATGATTCTCAATCCCCCGCTCATACCAAATGTGCTTATCCGGTTCAAAGCGCTGATTTCTTACGAGATAGACACAAATGGCAGACAACAGTTCATCCTGCCCGTAACGTTCATAGGCGAAACACATCACCCGATACATCAGGGGATCAAAACCATGCTCCGTCATTGTCAGGGTGGTGAGCTGCGTGGCAATCTCTCTGGTCAAACCTCCATGACGCATTCCCCAATATAGCATTCTCGCTTCAAACGAGCCCAGATGAACCAACAGATGCGGGTTCTGCCAGTAAAGATAATAGATTTCGACGAACAAAAACGGACTGCAAACTCCATCCTGTATCCGGGTTTCGATTGCATGCAGCCGCTTCACATTGTCTGTACAGTACTCCTCCTTTAAGAAAAGCAGCAGCCAGAAGACTCTGATATCCTCCCCCGTCTTGTGATAGATCACTTCTATCTCTTCTGTGATGCGGTTTACATAGGATTCTTCTTTTTGTAAAAGCGTGCACAGATACAGATAATATGCGTAGATTGCACTCTCCTTGTCCGCGTCCCTTCGCCGCCAGTCATCCAGCAGCCATTCCGCTTCCTGTCTTTGACCGCTTACAATATACGCCTGCGCCTTCATCAGCAGATACCACTCCTGCCCCGGCTCCATCGCAATCAGATGATTCATCAGCTCCACTGTCCGGATCGCCCACAGACCTGCGCCAATCCGGTTCATGCGATACATCAGGTAATACTCCGTTACCTCTGCCAGTGCCCGCTGTTTTTGCAAATGAACCTCTCTGTGGTTCTTCTGCTCTCCATTGCTCATATTCACAATGATCTGAAAACGCTCCTTCTGATAGGCATTTTCAATATAAATTTCTCCGAAATTTTTTCCGGCATGCAGCCGGTCAACGTCAATGTAATATGCCACCTCACAGATGCTTCCCACAAAATCATCGGACGTGTAACAGGATCTGTCCACACGCAGAAAATCTCCCCGGGCCGAAACCTGCAGCTTCAGATACCCCCACCCGCTCTTTTGTATGAAAATACACTCCTTCTGGCTTTCATCGATCCCGTTAAATTCCGGCACCGAATCCTCTACCGAAAACGTAACTGCCGACTTCAGACCGGCGGAAACCAGAAATTCCTCCATATTTACAGGTGAGAGACAGGAACGCCCAAACCCTTCATACAGCAGCCGCTGCCGGATCTCATCCTCTTTTATGATATTTTTAAACGCAGACGAAACAAAAAGCCTGTACGCTTCCGCGTAATCCTTTTGCGCCAGCCGGGTAAACGCATCCAGTGTCCGGATTCTGCCGATTGACGATTCCGCATACAATCGGACAACCGAAATCACAAAGGAAAGATTCC
Organism: Lachnospiraceae bacterium; assembly: GCA_017484135.1. GTDB lineage: Bacteria > Bacillota > Clostridia > Lachnospirales > Lachnospiraceae > Roseburia_C. Next base: position 3,237 of record JAFUTQ010000105.1, on the reverse strand, counting down.
GCTCCGCCTGATTGCAAATAATGCAAAACTCACCCTTCTGAATATCCCCCTCTATAAATCCCTCTCCATGAAACTCAAAACGTATCTCAGCCTCTTCCCCCTCAAATTCCGGTGTCAGACATTCGATATATGGATTGGATGTATACACAAGACCGCGTATTTTCTTATGATTTGTGACCTTGATTTGAAAGCTTCCTGTATAATTTTGTCCTTCGAGAACCTCGAGCTCAATTTTCTCCGGAGAAAGAGACAGGAGCGGTTCCTCTTGCTCAAACCTGCCTCTGGCAAGCTGTTTGATTCGCTTTTGCAATGTGCCACCTGCTTTATCATTTTGTTTGCTGATTTGTATCTGCTGCGTACAGCCGCAAACACTTGCTTTTTGTTTTTTTACAGTTATAATGAATTATAAACCAAATGACCGGAGGAATCAATATGATAAAACATACAGACCATTTTCATGGCAGTGATTTAGAAAAAATCGAAGCACGTTACGGCATAAAAAAAGAAGACATTGTCAGCTTTTCTGCCAATGTCAATCCTTTGGGTGTTTCCCCACTCCTGCGAAGCACCCTGTCCTCCCACATCGATGCCATCACGACCTATCCGGATCGCGAGTATACCTCTCTACGGAACTGTATTGCTTCCTATACCGGAATGGAAGCCGATCACATCATTGTCGGAAACGGCTCCTCCGAGCTGATCTCCCTGTTCATTCAGATTCATCAGCCCAAAAAAGCACTGATCATCGGTCCCACCTATTCGGAATATGAACGCGAGATCTCTCTGGGCGGCGGAACCACCCTTTACTATCCGCTGCGTGAAGATGCGGATTTCGTACTGGATGTTTCAGATTTTACCACACACCTAAATGAGAGCATTGACCTTGTGGTAATCTGCAATCCCAACAATCCCACCTCCTCCTGCATCGATCGTCACATCATGCGGCAGATTCTGGATGTATGCAAGCAGCATGATATCTTTGTCATGGTGGATGAAACCTATGTAGAATTTACGGAAAACATGGAGAACATTACCGCTGTTTCCCTGACCAATTACTACAACAACATCATTATCCTGCGGGGAACTTCCAAATTTTTTTCCGCTCCGGGTTTGCGTCTGGGCTATGCCGTTACCGGAAACCGCGATCTGATCAAGGCAATCAACACGCGCCAGAACCCATGGACTATCAGTTCTCTTGCGGTAATCGCCGGAGAATTGATGTTTACCGACCGGGATTATATTGAAAAAACCAAAAGCCTGATTACCTCGGAGCGCAGCCGGATCTATCGGTTGCTGGCCGAGCACCCGGATTATAAGGTCTACCGTCCCCATGCAAACTTTATACTGGTGCGGTTGCTCCGGCCGGATGTCACCTCGCAGGATCTCTTCGACAAGGCAATCCGGCAAAACATGATGATTCGCGACTGTTCCACCTTCCCGTTTCTGGACAATAAATACATTCGCTTCTGTTTCATGAGTCCGGAAATGAATGACCGACTCCTAGCCTGCCTTCTCTAACGATCCCATTTGTCGGCCAGGGAATTGATCTGGTCGGCAAATTTGGCAATATCCTTATTGGCTGTCCCTTCATTTTTCTGAATGACAGCAAGAAGTCTCTGTCCGGCCGCAAGAAGTCTTGCAAAGACATTACTGCTCGCTTTTGCCGTCTTCTTATCCCTCTTTGCCGCGAGCTCTCTGCTTCCTTCCCGGATGCAGGCATTCGAGTACAGATCATAGGTATCCCCGCTGTACGGTGCTACGGTATTGTAACCTAATGCCCGGTGCAGATACTGCGCAAAGCCGTCGCAGGTCTCATCATCTCCGTGTACCACAAACACCCGCTTGGGCGGATTTCGAAAAGCAGCGGCCCATTCCACCAGTTTATTTCGGTCGGCGTGTCCGCTGAGTCCCGGCAGGTTTAAGATCTCTGCCTTTACCTCGATTGTCTCACCGAACAACCTGACCTCTCCGGCACCGTTCATCAGACTAAAACCTAACGTGCCGGGAACCTGAAAGCCTACAAACAGGATGGTACTCTCCGGTCTCCACAGATTATGCTTTAAGTGATGCCGGATACGTCCTGCCTCACACATGCCCGATGCGGAAAGAATCACGATCGGTTTATTGATGAAATTGATCATTTTGGATTCATCACTGGTAACGGCTGTCTTAAGTCCCGGAAACCGAATGGGATTGATCCCGTTTCGAACCATTTCCCGGGCTTCCTCACTAAAGCATTCCTCCACACTCTTATGAAAAATATTCGTTGCCTCTACTGCAAGCGGACTGTCAATATAAACCTCAAAATCACGGAATTCCGGAAGTAAGTTTTCCGTCTTGATCTTTCGCAGATGATAGAGCATCTCCTGTGTACGTCCAACGGAAAAAGCCGGAATTACTACGTTTCCACCCCGCTGAAATGTGCGCCGGATAACCGTCGCTAATTCCTGTGCGTAATCCGGTGCTTCTCCGTGTATCCGATCGCCATAGGTTGATTCAATCAGCACATAATCCGCTTCCTCAATGTATTCCGGATTTTTGATCAGCGGCCGGTTGCCCTGACCGATATCACCCGAAAATACGATCTTCACGTCCTCACGGTTCTCTTCCCTGACCCACATTTCTATGCTCGCAGATCCCAGCAAATGTCCGGCATCTACAAAGCGAACCTTTAATCCCTCACAGACTGTGATGATTTTCCGGTATTCACAGGGCACAAAATGCTCTAACACACCATTCGCATCATTCATGTCGTAAAGCGGAATCACCTCCGGTGCGCCTGCTCTTTTCGCCTTGCGATTCCGCCATTCCGCCTCAAACATCTGAATATGTGCACTATCCTTGAGCATGATATCGCAAAGCTCGCAGGTCGCTTCCGTAGCAAAGATCTGTCCCCGGAAACCATGATTATACAACAGCGGAAGAAGTCCCGAATGGTCAATATGCGCATGCGTGACAAACACATAATCAATACTTGCAGGATTTACCGGTATTTCCTGATTTACATACAGATCCGCGCCCTGCTCCATGCCGCAGTCTACCAAAACATTGTGTGTTCCGAATTGCAGGAAATGACAACTGCCCGTTACTTCATGCGCCGCCCCCAAAAACTCCAAAATCATAGTACCATCTCCTCGCGTGTTTTTTGGTTTTATTATAACACAGGCATTTGAAAAAGAGTATATATTTGTGTCAGGAGTTGAGCCGGATTTGCGCGCGGGCTGAGCGGGGGGTGTG